>NZ_JBEYFB010000025.1:83870-119823 GCF_040634135.1 Streptomyces sp. NPDC007164 | reverse complement strand
TGCAACGTCGCACCGATGTCCGACGTACGCGTCGTGGTCATCGACTGCACCGACACCGGCGCGTCCCCGCCCACCGCAACCGACCCGACCTGGATCTTGCGGCTGACCCTACGGTCGGCGAGCTTGGTCGGAACGGACGGAATTCCGAGAGAAATCGCAGTCATGCGCTGAGCATCCCCAAGGTGTGGATCAAGGTCCCGAGATCGGCGGGCTCCGGCCTTCGAGGTTACGGCACCGGGGGCGGCCCGGAGCACACCGCGTACGGGAGTGCCGCACAAAAGCGACGGCCCGGACACACACTCTGTGCCGGGCCGTCACTCGTGGTGCATGTGGTGCTCGGTGGGTCAGGAGATCTTGACCGGATTCACGATGTCGGCGACCAGCACCAGCAGCGTGAAGCAGATGAAGACTCCGGCGACGACATAGGCGACCGGCATCAGCTTGGCCACGTCGAACGGGCCCGGGTCGGGGCGCCGGAAGACCCGGGCCAGATTGCGGCGCAGGGCCTCCCAGAGCGCTCCGGCGATGTGCCCGCCGTCGAGCGGCAGCAGCGGGAGCATGTTGAAGAGGAACAGCGAGAGGTTGAAGCCGGCCAGCAGGAACAGCATCATCGCGATCTGGTTCTGCGCCGGTACGTCCAGCGTCATCACCTCGCCGCCGATCCTGGCCGCGCCGACCACACCGACCGGGGAGTCCGCCGCCCGTTCGCCGCCGCCGAAGGCCGCGTCCCACAGGCCCGGGATCTTGGACGGGAGGGCGATGATCGAGTCGACGCCGTTCTCGATCATGTCTCCCATGCGGACGACCGAGTCACCGAAGGAGAGCGGGACGATCTCGGTCTGGGCGGCGAAGCCGAGGTAGCCGGCCTGTACGAAGTCGCCGGGGACCACTTCGCCCTTGGAGTCCTTCTTCGCGACCAGGTTCTTCTGGAGCACGGCATGAAGGGTCTTCTCCTGGCCGTCGCGCCGGACCGTGAGGGTGGCGGGGCCGATGGTGTCGCGGATCTTGTCGGAGAGCGTGGCCCAGTCGTCGACCTTCTGGCCGTCGAAGGCGACGATCGTGTCGCCCTTCTTGAGACCCGCCGCCAGTGCGGGCGAGACCGGGTCGGACTTCTTGCACTTGTCGCGGTTCTCGCTCTGCTCGATCACGCACTTCTGGACACCGGCCACCTCGGTGGTCTGGGTCTGGAAGCCGAAGGTCATCGCCACGCCCAGGAAGATCGCGACGGCGAGGACCAGGTTCATGAACGGTCCGGCGAACATCACGATGACGCGCTTCCACGGCTTGCGCGTGTAGAAGAGCCGCTTCTCGTCGCCCGGTTCGAGCTCTTCGAAGGCGGCGGACCTGGCGTCCTCGATCATGCCGCGCCAGGGCGAGGTGGACCGCGCCTCCAGGCGCCCGTCCTCTCCCGGCGGGAACATGCCGATCATGCGGATGTAGCCGCCGGCCGGGATGGCCTTGATCCCGTACTCGGTGTCGCCCTTCTTCCGGGACCAGACCGTCGGCCCGAAGCCGACCATGTACTGGGGGACGCGGATACCGAAGAGCTTCGCGGTCGACAGGTGCCCCAGCTCGTGCCAGGCGATCGAGAACAGCAGACCGATGGCGAAGACGACGATGCCCAGAATCGTCAGCAGGACCGTCGTAATACTCATGCGCGCGCCTCCGCTGTCGCTTTCGCCGAGAGTTCACGGGCCCGGGCTCGTGCCCAGGTCTCCGCTTCCAGGACGTCTGCGACCGTGAGCGAAGTTCCCGTGGCGGGGGTGCCGTGTTCGGCCACCACCGCCGTGACCGTATCCATGATTCCGTTGAACGGCAGCCGTCCTGCGAGGAATGCGTCGACGCATTCCTCGTTGGCGGCGTTGAAGACGGCCGGTGCGGTGGCGCCGAGGGTGCCGACGTGCCTGGCCAGACCCACGGACGGGAAGGCCTCGTCGTCGAGCGGGAAGAACTCCCAGCTGGACGCCTTCGACCAGTCGAAGGCGGGCGCTGCGTCCGGGACGCGCCGGGGCCAGCCGAGGCCGATGGCGATCGGGCCGCACATGTCCGGGGGCGTGGCCTGGGCGAGGGTGGAGCCGTCGGTGAACTCCACCATGGAGTGAACGTACGACTGGGGGTGGACCACGACCTCGATCCGGTCGAACGGGATGTCGTAGAGGAGGTGCGCCTCGATGACCTCAAGGCCCTTGTTGACCAGGGTGGCGGAGTTGATCGTGATGACCGGTCCCATGGCCCAGGTCGGGTGGGCGAGGGCCTGCTCGCGGGTGACGTCCGCCAGTTCGCTCCTGGTCCGTCCGCGGAAGGGGCCGCCGGAGGCGGTGACGACGAGCCTGCGCACATCGGCGCGGGTGCCGGCGCCGAGCGCCTGGAAGAGTGCGGCGTGCTCGGAGTCGACCGGGATGATCTGGCCGGGCTTCGCCAGCGCCTTGACCAGCGGGCCGCCGACGATCAGCGACTCCTTGTTGGCCAGGGCGAGTGTGCGGCCCGCTTCGAGCGCGGCGAGGGTGGGGGCGAGCCCGATCGAGCCGGTGATTCCGTTGAGCACGGTGTGGCAGTCGCCCGCCGCCAGCTGTGCGGCCGCGTCGGGCCCTGCCAGGATCTCGGGGAGCGGCTCGCCCGTCCCGTACTGCTCCCGCAGCGCCTCGCGGAGGGCCGGTACGGCGTCCGGTGCGGCGACGACGACGGTACGCACCCGCAGCCGGCGCGCCTGCTCGGCGAGGAGGGCGACCCGTCCGCCCGCGGCGGAGAGCGCGGTGACCCGGAAGAGGTCGGGGTTGCGCAGCACCAGGTCGATGGCCTGGGTGCCGATGGATCCGGTGGAGCCGAGGATGACGAGATCCCGGCGGCCTTCCGCGGCGTCGAAGACGAGGTGCGGATCGGCGAGGGGGGCAGGGCTGTCGCTCATGCCCCCCATTGTTGCCGCATCGTCTGTGTGTGTGGACAGTGCGTCCCGTACACCGGGGCGTTCCGGCCGGTGGGGCACGTCGGGCGGGCGGACGTGCCCCGCCCGGCGGCGGGTGGTTCAGCGGACGGTCCGGTGGACGTTCTCCCTGGTCGACGGCCCCGGGGTGGCATCGGCGATCCAGGGGCCGTCGCCGCTCGGGTCGATGACGCCTTCTTCCAGCCAGGTGTACGCGCCGGACAGGACGCCGTCGACCAGACGCCGGTCCAGATCGTCGGTGTTGGACCACAGGCGGGTGAAGAGTTCCTCGACGCGGACCCGGGACTGGTGGCAGAACACGTCGGCGAGCCGGTAGGCCTCGCGTCCGTGGTCGTCCGTGGAGCGCAGCAGTTCGGCGCGGACGCAGGCGGCGCTCATCGCGAAGAGTTCGGCGCCGATGTCGACGATCCGGCCGAGGAAGCCCTGTTTGGTCTCCATCCGGCCCTGCCAGCGGGACATGGCGTAGAAGGTGGAGCGGGCCAGTCTGCGCGAGGCGCGTTCCACGTAGCGCAGGTGGGCGGACAGGTCGGGGTGGCCGGGAGGGTTGAACTCCCCGTACGTACGCGGTAGTTGTCCCGGCCCGGTGACGAGACGGGGCAGCCAGCGGGCGTAGAAGCCGGCCGCGTTCGCGCCTGCCTTCGCCTTGGCGGAGAGGGGTTTGTCGGGGTCGATGATGTCCCCGGCGACCTTCAGATGGGCGTCGACGGCCTCGCGGGCGATCAGCAGATGCATGATCTCGGTGGAGCCTTCGAAGATCCGGTTGATCCGCAGGTCGCGCAGGAGTTGTTCGGCGGGTACGGCCCGTTCGCCGCGGGCGGCGAGGGAGTCGGCGGTCTCGAAGCCGCGTCCGCCCCGGATCTGGACGAGTTCGTCGGCCATCAGGCAGCCCATCTCGGAGCCGTACAGCTTGGCCAGGGCCGCTTCGATGCGGATGTCGTTGCGGTTCTCGTCGGCCATCTGGGAGGCGAGCTCGACCACCGCTTCGAGGGCGAAGGTGGTCGCGGCGATGAAGGAGATCTTGGCGCCGACTGCCTCGTGCCGGGCGACCGGCCTGCCCCACTGCTCGCGGACCGCGGACCATTCGCGGGCGATCTTCAGGCACCACTTCCCGGCGCCGACGCACATGGCGGGCAGCGAGAGCCGTCCCGTGTTGAGCGTGGTGAGGGCGATCTTGAGGCCGGCGCCCTCGGGGCCGATGCGGTTGGCGGCCGGGACCCGGACCCGGTGGAAGCGGGTGACGCCGTTCTCCAGGCCGCGCAGGCCCATGAAGGCGTTGCGGTGCTCGACGGTGATGCCCGGGGCGTCCGCCTCGACGACGAAGGCCGTGATGCCGCCCTTGTGGCCTTCCGACTTCGGTACCCGGGCCATCACGACGAGCAGGTCGGCGACGACGCCGTTGGTCGTCCAGAGCTTCACCCCGTCCAGGACGTAGTCGGGCCCGTCCGGGACGGCCGAGGTGGCGAGCCGGGCCGGGTCGGAGCCGACGTCCGGTTCGGTGAGGAGGAAGGCCGAGATGTCGGTACGGGCCAGCCGGGGCAGGAAGGTGTCCTTCTGCTCCTGGCTGCCGAAGATCTTCAACGGCTGCGGCACACCGATGGACTGGTGGGCGGAGAGCAGCGCGCCGATGGCCGGGCTGACGGAGCCGACCAGGGCGAGGGCCTTGTTGTAGTAGACCTGGGTGAGGCCGAGGCCGCCGTACTTCGGGTCGATCTTCATCCCGAGTGCGCCGAGTTCCTTGAGGCCGCTGATCACCTCGTCGGGGATTCTCGCCTCGCGCTCGATCAGGGCGCCGTCGATCCTCGTCTCGCAGAACTCGCGCAGCCGGGAGAGGAACGCCTCACCCCGCCGGACGTCGTCCGCGGGCGGCAGCGGATGCGGGTGGATCAGGTCCAGCCGGAAGCGCCCGAGGAAGAGTTCCTTGGCGAAGCTGGGCTTGTGCCAGTCCTGTTCGCGTGCGGCCTCGGCCACTTGGCGTGCTTCGCGCTCGGTGACCCGGGGCGTGTTCTTCGGTGCGGATGGTGCGGACATGAGGAGCTCACCTCGCCGCGTTGTGAGTGGGTGGACGCGGCCGGTCCGCGCGGGGGAAGCACCCGCGGGTACCAACCGGCTCTACTCGTCCGTATCTACCCGATTCCCGGCACGCCCACCATCCCCAGGACGCCGATCGGGTCGGGGGCCACTCCACTGACCCGCCTGCGGTGGCGGACGCGGCGGGGAGACGGAGACGGCCCGAGCCCCCGCACAGCGGGCTCGGGCCGTCCCGCTGTCGCCTGCTGTCGTGCTGTCCAGGCGGAACACAGGCGACGTCGGTGGATCGGTCTCGATCCTGTTCGCGGACTACAGGGCGAGGCCGGTGAGGACCAGCACGCGCTCGTAGGTGTAGTCGTCCATGGCGTAGCGGACGCCCTCGCGGCCGACGCCGGACTGCTTGGCGCCGCCGTACGGCATCTGGTCCGCGCGGTAGGAGGGGACGTCGCCGATGATCACGCCGCCGACCTCCAGGGCGCGGTGGGCGCGGAAGGCGGTCTGCAGGTCGTGTGTGAACACGCCTGCCTGCAGGCCGTACTTGGAGGAGTTGACGGCCTCGAACGCCTCGGCCTCGCCGTCCACCTTCTGCACGGACAGCACCGGTCCGAAGACCTCCTCGCGGGAGAGGGTGACGTTGTCCGGGAGCTCGGCGAGCACGGTCGGCGCGTAGGTGGCGCCGTCGCGCTTGCCGCCGGTGAGCAGCTGGGCGCCGGCCTGCACGGCCTCGTCCACCCAGGACTCGACGCGCTTGGCGGCGTCCTCGCTGACCAGCGGGCCGACGTCGGTGGCGGCGTCCGACGGGTCGCCGGTGACCTGGGCCTCGACGGCCGCGACGATCTTCGGGAGCAGCCGGTCGTAGACCGAGGCGTCCGCGATGACGCGCTGCACCGAGATGCAGGACTGGCCGCCCTGGTAGTTGGAGAAGGTCGCGATCCGGGTCGCGGCCCAGTCCAGGTCCTGGTCGGAGGCGTAGTCGCCGAGGACGACCGCCGCGCCGTTGCCGCCGAGCTCCAGGGTGCAGTGCTTGCGGGGCACCGACTCCAGGATCGAGTAGCCGACCGGGCCGGAGCCGGTGAAGGAGATGACCGGGAGGCGCTCGTCCTGGACCAGGGCGGGCATCCGGTCGTTGGGGACGGTCAGCACGGACCAGGAACCGGCCGGCAGGTCGGTCTCGGCCAGCAGCTCGCCGAGGATCAGCGAGGAAACCGGGGTGGCCGGGGCGGGCTTCAGGATGATCGGCGCGCCGACGGCGATGGCCGGGGCCACCTTGTGGGCGCTCAGGTTCAGCGGGAAGTTGAAGGGTGCGATGCCGAGGACCGTGCCGCGCGGGAAGCGGCGGGTCAGGCCGAGCCGGCCGGTGCCGCCGGCGTCGGTGTCCAGGCGCTGGGCGTCGCCGCCGTTGAAGCGGCGGGCCTCCTCCGAGGCGAACCGGAACACGGAGACGGCGCGGCCGACCTCGCCGCGGGCCCACTTGATGGGCTTGCCGTTCTCGGCGGAGATCAGCTGGGCGATCTCCTCGGTGCGCTCCACCAGACGCCGTACGACGTGGTCGAGTGCGGCGGCCCGGACGTGGGCCGGGGTCGCGGCGAACTCCTCGCGCACGGCGTGCGCGGCCGCGACGGCCTCCTCGATCTGGGCGTCGGTCGGCACGCTGACGGTGCCGACGAGACGGCCGTCCCAGGGGTTGGTGACGTCGAAGCTGTCCTCGCCGGTGGCCTGGCGGCCGGCCAGCCAGAAGGCGTGGGTGGAAGTCATGGAGGTTCCGGCCCTTCGGAGCGGTGGGGGTTTCCTGCCCCCACCGTAGGGCCGCACGGCTGTCCTGGCGTTTGTCCGGGGTGGAGCAGTGCGCGCCGGGGACGCTCCGGTTTGTCGGATGCGGCCGGAACGCGTGGCCACGGTGCGGTGGCTACGCCTCCGGCGCCGACGGGGCGCCGGTCGCCTTGAGCGCCAGCCACAGCTCCATCCGGACGTCCGGGTCGTCCAGCGAGCGGCCCAGGATCTCCTCGACCCGGCGCATCCGGTAGCGCAGGGTGTGGCGGTGCACTCCCAGGTCCGCGGCGGCGGCGTCCCACTGGCCGTGGTGGGCGAGCCAGGCCCGCAGCGAGGCGACGAGGTCGCCGCGGCCCTTGGCGTCGTGCTCGTGCAGGGCGCGGAGCATTCCGTCGGCGAAGGCCCGTACCGCGTCGTCGGCGAGCAGCGGGAGCACCGAGCCGGCCGCCAGTTCCTCGTGCTCGACCAGTGCCCTGCCCCGGCGGCGGGCCACCGACAGGGCCTGCTCGGCCTGCTTGTACGCGGCGGAGACGGCGATCGGTCCGGCCGGTGCGGAGAGGCCCACGACCACCTGATCCTCCTCCGGCCTGGTCCCTTCGGCGGGCGCCCGCGCCTCCTGGGCCTCCGCGTGGGCGGTGCAGGCGGCGACCGCGGCGCCGCCGTCCGCGGCGAGGACGACGAGCCGGTCGCCCTCGGGGACGGTCAGCAGGGTCTCGCCGGTCCGCAGCGCCGCCGCCTCCATCGCCTCGCCGAGCGACGCGGGGGCGGCCGGGCCGGACCCTTCCGCGATGAGCAGCCGGAACGGGGCGTCGAGCAGCCCCCCGTACAGGTCCCCGGCGACGGCCCGGGCGTGGTCCGGCTGGCCGGCGAGCAGCATCCGCAGCACCGCCGCGCCGAGCCGCTGTTCGGCGCCCTGGAGGGACCGGGAGCGGGCGGTTATCAGGGTCAGCAGGGCGACGGCCGAGTGCACGGCGTACCGGTCGGCGGTGCCGAGCGCCGCTCCGGTGCCGACGGCCAGCGCTCCCCTGCCCCGGCGGCCGGTGCCCAGGGACTGGAGTTCGACCCGGTCGTCGGTGTCGCCGACGACGATGCTGGCGGGGGCCGGGCGGTCCCGCAGCCGCTCCACGTCGGGGGTGAGCCGGGCGGCGCGGCGGGCGGCCCATTCGGGGGCGGCGGCGACGACCTGGCCGGCCGCGTCGTACAGCGCGGCCCAGCCGTCGAGGTGGGCGGCGAGCCGGGTGAGCAGTTCGCCGGGGCCGTCGCCGACGAGGGCGGCCCTGGTCAGTTCCCGCTGGACCTCGAAACCGGCGGTCACGGCCCGGTACTGCTCCTCGGCGATCGCCGAGGAGACGGCCTTGGCGATGGCGATGAACGGGGTGCGTCGCGGCACTTCGAGGAGCGGCAGCTTCGCCTCCTCGGCCGCGTCGATCAGCGCCTGCGGCAGTTCGTCGTAGTTGACGCCGACGGCGAAGCCCAGGCCGACGACCCCGGCCCCGGCCAGCCGCCGCACGTACCGCCGCATCGCTTCGGGGTTCGCGGCGTCGAGGTTGGTGGCGGTGACGAGCAGGAACTCGCCGCCCTCCATGTACGGCACGGGGTCGGTCAGCTCGCTGGCGTGTGCCCAGCGCACGGGCGCGTCGAGCCGGTCCGCCCCCGCGCGCACGGTGAGCTTGAGCGCCGAGTGCTGGACGAGCGAGGCGAGAGTGAGAGGCATGGGGACCGCTGGACCTCGGGGAGTCGGTTTTCGCCGTCCCGTATGAACGACTCCTGCCAATTCTGCCAGAGCGGCAGGGTTCGGCATGACCACGACCAGCGGCGCGGGCACGGGCCGCACCCCGCGCCGCTCAGCGGTTCAGATCCACCAGCAGCGGGGGCACGTGCGCGCCGTCGACCGTCGTCATGGACAGGACCGCGTGGCCCGCGGGCAGCTCGTAGGCCAGCGCGGAGGCGGACCAGCGTTCACGCTCGACCTGCCGCACGGTGACGGCGTCGACGGTGACCGCCTTGCCGGTGGCGAGCTTGCGCAGCGCGTGCATGGCGCGGGTGAACGGCTGGTCGGCGAAGACCCCGTGCTGAGCCACCTCGCGGACGGAGACCCATTCCTTGCCCCAGGCCTCCGAGAACCGCTTCCCGTCCCAGGTGGTGACGCCCGGGAAGATCATGCCGCATCCCACCGCGCCCAGCAGCGCCGAGTGCAGCGCCTCGGGAACGTCCTCCAGGGTGCGCAGCGCCAGTACGGCTCCGGCGTTCACCGACCTGAGCCGCCGGAGCCCCTGGACGGTCTCGGCGGTGACCGTGTGCGTCGCGTCGTCCAGCACCAGGCAGGTGAAGACCGACCGGTCGGGGCGGGCCGCGGCGATCGCGTTGAACTGGGTGAGGACGAGCCGGGTCAGCACCCGGCAGGCCCCGGCGTGGGCACGTTCGGGGAGGTCGATCCGGACCCTGAGCGGGTGCTGTCCGAGGGAGCGGAGCGAGAAGGGCCGGGCCTCCTCCCCGGTGGTGAAGAACCCGGCGAACGCGGGCCGGTCGAGGAGGGCTACGCGGTCGGCCAGCACCGCCGCGGGGTCTCCCGCGCCGCCGGTCTGCCGGGTCCGGGCGTCCAGCTCGCGGAGCATGGCCGAGTGGCCGCCGTCCTCCAGGGCGCGTCGCAGCCCGCCGATGGCGGACTCGTCCCCGGAGAGGAGTTCCCGCAGCTCCGGCACTGCCGGGAAGCAGCCGTGGACGGCCCGGTAGGGGCCGAGGAGCTGCCCGAGGGCCAGGGCCGCGCGCCGCCCGTCCAGGCCGGGCACGTCCCCGGCGAGCCCTTCCGCGAGGGTGGCCGCGGCCTCGTCCGGGTCGGTCGACCCCCCGTACAGGTCGAAGTCGTGGACGGACGAGGGGTCGCCGATCTTCACCACGACGTCGTACGCGTCGTCGGGGCCGAGGGCCGACCCCGCGGCGCCCACCGCGAGCACCGCCGCCTTGCCGGTCAGGGCCTGGAGGGCCAGCGTCTCGACGACCGGGCGCACCAGCCGGGCCGTCTTGCCCGCACCGGGCGGCCCGACCGCCAGCAGGGAGGTGCCGAGGAGGGCGGGGTCCAGGGCCGTGCCCGATCCCCTGCGTGCGTACGGGTTGCGTTCGTCGTCGGCGCAGTCCCCGATCCGGACCTGGCCGGCCAGCAGATCGTGCCGCGCGGTCCGCAGCGGAAGGTCCCGGCTGCCCGAGGGGTGCAGGAAGGCGTCGGCCCCCTGGCGCAGGACCGCCTCGTCGAAGGAGGCCGGGCCGTCATGACGGGTCCGCGCCGTCTCCCAGGCGTGGGTGAGGCGGACGCAGTCCACGTCGTTCAGGCGGCCGGCCCGGACGGCGGCGGTGAGCACGTCCGCCGCCTCGACGCGTCCCGCGGCGCGCAGCTGCGGCCAGTGCGCCGCGTCCGTCCCGGTCTCGGGAGCCGTGGCGGGAGACGGGGTCCGGTCCTCTCCCGGGGACGTGGCGGCCCGGCCGGCGGCGCGCTCCCGCAGGGCGGTGCGCCACTGCCCGATCCGGGCGAACGGCCACACGACCCCGGCGATGACCAGCGCGTACGCCCCGTAGGCGACCACGGCCGCGAGGTATTCGTTCCCGCCGCCCTGCAGCCAGCTCTGCGGGATCAGATACAGCACGACGTCCAGCAGCGGCACCTTGCCGCTCCAGACCAGCCACAGCGCGAGCAGTGCCCCGAAGCCCGAGAGCGTCAGCCGGGCACGCTCCGGGCGGGGTCCCGCCCAGTGGTGGAAGAGCCCGGCCCAGTGTCCGACGCGGGCGGCCCACATCCCCGCGATCAGCACCAGCAGCTGGTTGTAGAGCGTCTCGATGCTGTACGCGGCGGCCGGGACCGACCCAGCCCGCAGCGTGTCGAAGAACCACCAGCTCCCCGGCGTGACCGCCTCCAGCGGCACCTTCACGTACGGGATCCGGAAGTCCGCCAGCAGTGCCCAGATCACCAGCCAGAGCACCAGGGCGAGCAGCGGCCCCAGCAGGGAGGGACGCGGCGGCCGCTCGGCGGCGCGCGGCACGTGTCCGTACCGCCAGACGCCGGGCTCGGCGGCGGGGCGCAGGGTGTTCAGCCACCGCGCGGTCGACGGACCGGTCCCGGGAGGCCCGGCCGGCCTCGGCGGGGCGGCCGGCGGCCCGCTCCGGGGAGCACCGATGGGCATCGGCGGGGCGGCGGCCGGCGGTCCGGCCGGACGCGGCACCGGGCGGCGGGGCACATCGGACCTGCCGCCCTCCCGCTCGGTGCCGCTCGTGCCCCGCGCACCGCGCGCGTCGTCGCTCTTCATGAACCGTTGCCCCCTGACCGGCCGGGTCCGTCCGTCTGCCCCGGTCAATCTAGTGCGCGCGCAGGGCGAGTTCAGCAAGGCACCGGCATCGGACCGCACGGTTTCGCCGCCCGCCCGGCCCCCTCGCTATGTCCGTGACGGACAACGGCGCGCGACCACCACTCCCGAACGGAACATGCCGTACCCCCGGCCTCGCCCATAGCCTGGGCCGGAAGCGTCCGAAACATCCCCCCAGGAGCCCCTCATGACCGAAATCCCGCAGGAGCGCCGCGTCGTCACTGCCATTCCCGGCCCGAAGTCGGTGGAGCTGCAGGCCCGCCGGCTGGCGACGGTGGCCGCAGGTGTGGGCTCCACCCTGCCGGTGTTCACCGCCCGCGCCGGTGGCGGGATCATCGAGGACGTGGACGGCAACCGGCTGATCGACCTCGGCTCCGGTATCGCCGTGACGTCGGTCGGCGCCTCCGCCGAGGCCGTCGTGCGCCGCGCGTCCGCGCAGCTCGCCGACTTCACCCACACCTGTTTCATGGTCACGCCGTACGAGGGGTACGTCGAGGTCTGCGAGCAGCTCGCCGAGCTGACGCCGGGCGACCACGCCAAGAAGTCCGCGCTGTTCAACTCGGGCGCCGAGGCCGTCGAGAACGCGGTGAAGATCGCCCGCGTCCACACCAAGCGCACCGCGGTCGTCGTCTTCGACCACGGCTACCACGGCCGCACCAACCTCACGATGGCGCTGACCGCCAAGAACATGCCGTACAAGCAGGGCTTCGGTCCGTTCGCGCCCGAGGTCTACCGGGTGCCGGTGGCTTACGGCTACCGCTGGCCGACCGGTGCCGAGAACGCCGGTGCCGAGGCGTCCGCCCAGGCCATCGACCAGATCAACAAGCAGATCGGCGCTCAGAACGTCGCCGCGATCATCATCGAGCCGGTGCTCGGCGAGGGCGGCTTCATCGAGCCGGCCAAGGGCTTCCTCCCGGCGATCGCCCAGTTCGCCAAGGACAACGGCATCGTCTTCGTCGCCGACGAGATCCAGTCCGGCTTCTGCCGCACCGGCCAGTGGTTCGCCTGCGAGGACGAGGGCATCGTCCCGGACCTGATCACCACCGCCAAGGGCATCGCGGGCGGTCTGCCGCTCTCCGCCGTGACTGGCCGCGCCGAGATCATGGACTCCGCCCACTCCGGCGGTCTCGGCGGCACCTACGGCGGCAACCCGGTCGCCTGCGCGGGTGCGCTCGGCGCCATCGAGACGATGCGCGAGCTGGACCTGAACGGGAAGGCCAGGCGCATCGAGGAGGTCATGAAGGGCCGCCTCGCCGAGATGCAGTCGAAGCTCGACAACGGCGACATCATCGGTGACATCCGCGGCCGCGGCGCGATGATCGCGATCGAGCTGGTGAAGTCCGGCACGAAGGACCCGAACCCGCAGGCCGCCGCGGACCTCGCCAAGGCCTGCCACGCGGAGGGCGTGCTGGTCCTCACCTGCGGCACGTACGGCAACGTCCTGCGCTTCCTCCCGCCGCTGGTGATCGGCGAGGACCTGCTGAACGAGGCGCTCGACGTCATCGAGCAGGCTTTCGGCCGGATCTGACCTGTGCGAACCCCGGCGGCCGCGAACCGCGTTCTCGCAGGGGTTACGAGGGGCCCGCGTGAGGGCCTGTGAAGAACGTGTGCGGGGCCGATGGCGGGATCTGTTTCCCGCTGTCGGTCCCCCACCTGCTGCCGTACGGTTTCCGCAGATGAGAGAAACACCCCGCCCGCAGGGGACTGCGGGCGTTGCCGGGCCGGAGCTTCCCCAGCACCGTCCTGGCCGTGCCTTCGCGCACGCCGCTGGAGCCTCCGGCTCCGGAACTCCTCACCGATCGGACGGCCGCTCGCCCCAGACCCCCCGGGGCGTGCGGCAAACCGGTCCGACCGGCCGCCCCGGAACCACCCCCCCTGTTCCCGGGCGGCCGGCTCTTCTCCTTTCCCTGGCACTGTCCCTCCTGGCGCTCTTCGCGCTCACCGCCTGGCAGGTCGCGGCCGACGGCCCGCTGCGCGGGCCGGACGAGCGGACCGGCCGGGCCGTCGTCGGGCACGGGCCCGCCCGGCTGACCGAATTCCTCGCCGATCTCGGCAATACGCAGATCGCGCTCCCGGTGCTGGGCTGCGCGATCGCCTGGGCCCTGGTGCGTGGTGCGCGCCGTGCTCCGCTGTGCGCGGCGCTCGCCATGGGCGCGGTGCCCCTGCTGGTCGTTCCGCTGAAGGCGTGGATCGCCCGTCCGGGACCGCTGACGGAGGCCACCGGCTACTTCCCGTCCGGTCATGCGGCGACGGCCATGGTGGCGTACGGGGCGGCGGCGCTGCTGGTCGCGCCGTACCTGAGACGGCCGTGGTCGTGGATGATGCCCGTCGCCGCTGTCCTGCTGACCACGGCGACGGGCATCGGTCTGGTGCTGCGCGGCTATCACTGGCCGCTGGATGTGCTGGGCAGCTGGTTCCTGTGCGGGGCGGTGCTGTTGCTGCCGCTGGGGCTCGGCCGCCGGGGCGGGCGCTCTCAGCCGCCGAAGTAGGCGTCGAAGTTCTTCGAGAACTCCCCGTTGTTGAAGCGGTCCCAGTTGATCGACCACGTCATCAGTCCGCGCAGCGCGGGCCAGGTCCCGTGGGTGGGGTAGGAGCCGCAGTCGGTCTTCTTCGTCAGGCAGTTCAGCGTCTTGGTGACCTCGGCGGGCGAGGTGTGCCCGTTGCCCGCCTGGGTGGAGGCCGGCAGGCCGATGGCGACCTGGTCCGGGCGGAGCGCCGGGAAGACCTTGGTCTGGTCGCCCGCGACCGGGAAGCCGGTGAGCAGCATGTCGGTCATGGCGATGTGGAAGTCGGCGCCGCCCATCGAGTGGTACTGGTTGTCCAGGCCCATGATGGAGCCCGAGTTGTAGTCCTGGACGTGCAGCAGGGTCAGGTCGTCGCGCAGCGCGTGGATGACCGGGAGGTAGGCGCCGGCCCGGGGGTCCTGGCCGCCCCAGGGGCCCGAGCCGTAGTACTGGTAGCCGAGCTGGACGAAGAAGGTCTCGGGGGCCATGGTCAGGACGAACTTGTCGCCGTACTTGGCCTTGAGGGACTTCACCGCGGAGATCAGGTTGACGACGACCGGGGTGGTGGGGTTGCGGAAGTCGGTGTCCCCGGTGTTCAGCGAGAGGGAGTGGCCCTCGAAGTCGATGTCGAAGCCGTCCAGACCGTACTCGTCGATGATCTTGCCGACCGAGGAGACGAAGGTGTCGCGGGCGGCGGTGGTGGTGAGCTGGACCTGGCCGTTCTGGCCGCCGATGGAGATGAGCACCTTCTTGCCCGCGGCCTGCTTGGCCTTGATGGCCGCCTTGAACTCGGCGGCCGATTCGACGTTCGGGCATTCGGTGACCGGGCAGAGCGAGAAGCGGATGTCGCCGGAGGTGACCGAGGTCGGTTCGCCGAAGGCCAGGTCGATGACGTCCCAGGAGTCGGGCACGTCCGCCATCCGGGTGTAGCCGGAGCCGTTGGCGAAGCTGGAGTGCAGATAGCCGACGAGCGCGTGGGCGGGCAGGCCGCCTCCCTCGCTCCCGCCGCCGCCCGCCTTGGTGGTGGCCTGGACGGCGGCGGTCCTGGCGGACTCCCCGGCGGAGTTGGTCGCGGCGACCTGGAAGCCGTACGCGGTCGACGCGGTGAGGCCGGACACGGTGGCGGAGGTGCCGGTGGCCGAGAGGACCTTGGTGCCGTCCCGGTAGACGTTGTAGCCGGTGGCCCCGGAGGAACCGGTCCACGAGAGGTCGACGGAGGAGGCGGTGACCGTGCCGGCCTTGAGTCCGGTGGGGGCGGCCGGGAGTTCGGCCGGGGCGCCGCCCGGTCCGACGAGGGTGAGGTCGTCGGCGTAGTAGGCGGGGGTGCCGAACCAGCCGTGGGTGTAGACGGTGACCCTGGTGGTGGACGGGCCGGTCCTGAAGGTCGTGGTGAGCTGCTTCCAGTCGGCCGACGACTGGGTCCAGGTGGACACGTCGCTGGTGCCGGTGCCGTCCGCGCCGAGGTAGACGTAGGAGCCCTGCACCCAGGCGCTCAGCGTGTAGGTGGAGTCCGGCCGGACCGCCACCTGCTGGGAGCACTTGGCGTTGTCGGAGCCGGCCGGGGTGGCCTTCAGCGCCGAAGTGCCGTTGTGGGCCGGGGTGCTGACGGCTGCTCCGCTGTTGCCGGTGCAGCTCCAGCCGTCCAGGCCGGACTCGAAGCCGCCGTTGCGCGCCAGATCGGTGTCGGCAGCGGCGGCGGACGGTGCGAGGGCGGTCAGACCGCCGGCGGCGAGCAGGGCCGCCGCGAAGGCGGCCACGACTCCGGTAATTCGGGCGGGGGGTCCCGTGCGTTCCACAACGGCCTCCGTGCATGGGGGAATTGAGTGCGGCCGCCACAACATGGTCCAGACCAATCGGGTTGTCAAGACCTCTGACGGTCCCGGCCCGCCCACCGGGTCGACGGCGTACGCCGTTCCCGCCGCCCGTCCGGTCGCCGTCAGTCCCCGCCGCTCTCGGCCCGTCCGGCCGCCGCCTCGTGCATCGCCAGCTCCAGGAGTGTCGCGTCGGTGAGGGTTCCCGAACCGTCGGGCGGGATCAGCCAGCGCACCCCGCTGCCGGCCGCCCGGCCCGGATGGGGCACCACGATCCAGGTCCCCCGCCCCGCGCCCCGTACCCCCGTGCCGACCCAGCGGGCGGCGGTGCCCGGGGCTACGAAGAAGCCCGTGCGGGCATCGCCGAAGTCCCCGAGGACGGGCCCGGGCCGGTCGATGAGCCGGGTCAGTACGTCCAGGGTGGGACGTCCCAGCTCCCCCGGAAGAATCAGCACGTCCCAGCGCCGCCCGGCGGGAAGGAGCGTCACCCCCCGGGGATTGCGCTCCCATTCCCACCGGCACGCGTCCGGATCCGGCGCCACCGATGCCAGCCATTCGACCGCTGCCTTGACCCCCGCGCCAGCCATGACCTGTCTCCATTCCGTGTGCACCGGCCATGCAGTGCCGGTGCGTTCACACGGGAGAGAGAGGTGGCGCCGATCGATTACGCGGGTTCGGCCGACGAATTCACGGAGAACGGGCCGGTCACCCCCAGGAGTGACCGGACCGTTCGGACTTGGACCGACCGGCAATTGGGGGGCGGTCTCAGCTGTCGAAGCCGAGCCCCAGCCGGTCCATCGTCCGCAGCCAGAGATTGCGCCGGCCGCCGTTGTCGTCCGCCCTGGCCAGGGACCGCTTGGTCAGCTCGATCCCGGCCCAGGCGAAGGGCTCCGGCGGGAACGGCATCGGCTTGCTGCGGACCATTTCCAGCGCGGTCCGTTCGTTCCGCTCGCCCGCCAGCAGATCCAGCATCACATCGGCCCCGAAACGGGTGGCGCCGACGCCGAGTCCGGTGAATCCGGCGGCATAGGCGACCCGTCCCTGATGGGCCGTGCCGAAGAACGCGGAAAAGCGCGAACAGGTGTCGATCGCCCCGCCCCAGGCGTGGCTGAAACGCACCCCGGCCAATTGCGGGAAGCAGTCGAAGAACTGTCCGGCGAGCTTGAGGAAGGTCTCCGGACGCTGGTCGAGATCGGCGCTCATACGGCCGCCGTACGGATAGATCGCGTCATAGCCGCCCCACAGGATCCGGTTGTCGGCCGACAGCCGGAAATAGTGGAACTGATTGGCGCTGTCGCCCAGCCCCTGCCGGTTCTTCCAGCCGATGGAGGCGAGCTGATCGGCGGTGAGCGGCTCGGTCATCAGCGCGTAGTCGTAGACCGGCACGGTGTACGGGCGCACCCGCTTGACCAGCGACGGGAAGATGTTCGTACCGAGGGCCACCCGGCGTGTGAAGACCCTTCCGTACGGGGTGCGGACCGCCATTCCCGTGGCGGTCCTGGCCAGTTCGAGGCCCCGGGTGTGCTCGTACACCCGCACGCCCAGGTCGATGCAGGCCCGCTTCAGGCCCCAGGCCAGCTTGGCCGGGTGCAGCATGGCGACCCCGCGCCGGTCCCAGAGGCCGCCCAGGAAGGTCGGTGAGTCGACCTCGGCTCGCAGCGCGTCCCGGTCCAGGAATTCCATTCCGGTGAAACCGAGTTTCTCGGCCTCCTGGTGCCATTCCCGGAGCTCTTCGAGCTGGTGCGGTTCGGTGGCGACGTCGATCTCGCCGGTGCGCTCGAATGCGCAGTCGATGGCATAGCGGGCGACGGCGGCCTCGATGGCGTCGAGGTTGCGTTCCCCGAGCTCCTCCAGCTTCCGGATCTCGTCCGGCCAGCGCTCCAGCCCGTTGGGCAGGCCATGGGTGAGGGAGGCGGCGCAGAATCCGCCGTTGCGGCCCGAGGCGGCCCAGCCCACCTCGTGCCCCTCGATCAGTACGACGTCCCGTTCCGGTTCGCGCTCCTTGGCGATCAGCGCGGTCCACAGTCCGCTGTAGCCGCCGCCGACGACCAGCAGGTCGCAGTGCTCGTCACCGGTGAGCGCGGGCAGTGCGGCGGGCTTGCCGGGGTCGTCCAGCCAGAACGGGACGGGCTTCGCGTCGGAGAGTGATTGTGCAGCAGTACGCATGGCAGCTGGGGCCATGGTTTCCAACTCCTTCAGGGCTTTCTATCGTGCGCTGTTCTTGCGCCGGTTCGCGATGAGCTGGCCGACGACCACCACCATCACGGCAATGATGAACATCGCCGTTCCGATGACGTTGATCTGCACGGGCGTGCCGCGCTGCGCCGATCCCCAGACGAACATGGGGAAGGTCACGGTGGAGCCCGCGTTGAAATTGGTGATGATGAAATCGTCGAACGAGAGCGCGAAGGCGAGCAGCGCGCCCGCCGCGATTCCGGGGGCGGCGATCGGCAGTGTCACCCGCAGGAAGGTCTGCACGGGTCCGGCGTACAGATCGCGGGCCGCCTCCTCCAGCCTCGGGTCCATCGACATCACGCGCGCCTTGACGGCCGTCACGACGAAGCTCAGGCAGAACATGATGTGTGCGATGAGGATCGTCCAGAAGCCCAGCTGTGCGCCCATGTTGAGGAAGAGGGTGAGCAGCGAGGCGGCCATGACGACCTCGGGCATCGCCATCGGCAGGAAGATCAGCGAGTTGATCGCGCCGCGCGCCCGGAAGCGGTAGCGGACCAGCGCGAAGGAGATCATCGTGCCCAGCACGGTCGCGCCGATGGTGGCCCAGACGGCGATCTGCAGGGACAGCGAGAGCGAGCCGCACATGTCGGCGACGCCGCAGGGGTCCTTCCAGGCGTCCAGCGAGAAGCGCTGCCAGGAGTAGTTGAAGCGCCCGTTCGGCTTGTTGAACGAGAACACCATGACGACGACGTTCGGAAGGATCATGTACGCGAGGGTCAGCAGACCCGCGATGACGATCAGATTCCGGCGTATCCAGCGCAGTACGGGCATCAGACCAGGTCCTCCGTCCCGGAGCGGCGGATGTAGGCGGTGACCATGATCAGGACGACCGCCATGAGGATGAAGGAGAGCGCGGCCGCCGTCGGGTAGTCCAGGACCCGCAGGAACTGGGTCTGGATGACGCTGCCGACCATCTTCGTGTCGGTGGAGCCCAGCAGTTCCGCGTTGACGTAGTCACCGCTGGCCGGGATGAAGGTGAGCAGCGTTCCGGAGACGACACCCGGCATGGACAGCGGGAAGGTGACCTTGCGGAAGGTGGTGGCGGGGGTGGCGTACAGGTCCCCCGCGGCCTCGTGCAGCCTGCCGTCGATCCGCTCCAGCGAGGTGTAGAGCGGCAGGATCATGAACGGCAGGAAGTTGTACGTGAGACCGCAGACCACCGCCATCGGGGTGGCCAGCACCCGGTTGGACTCGGTCCAGCCGAGCCAGCTGGTGACGTCCAGGACGTGCAGGGTGTTCAGTACGTCGACGACCGCGCCGCCGTCCGCGAGGATCGTCTTCCAGGCGAGCGTGCGGATCAGGAAGCTGGTGAAGAACGGCGCGATGACCAGCACCAGGACGACGTTGCGCCAGCGGCCCGCCTTGAACGCGATGAGGTAGGCGAGCGGGTAGCCGAGCAGCAGGCACAGGACGGTGGCGGTGCCGGCGTACAGCAGGGACCGGATGAACTGCGGGTAGTAGTCGGTCAGCGCGTCCCAGTAGGTCTGGAAGTGCCAGGTGACCTCGAACCCCTTCTCCAGGGATCCGGTCTGCACGGAGGTCGACGCCTGGTAGACCAGCGGCAGCGCGAAGAAGACGATCAGCCACAGGATGCCGGGGAGCAGCAGCCAGTACGGGACGAGGCGCTTGCGGGTGGAGGGCCTGCGTATCGCCGGCTCCGCCGTGACGGGCGCCGGTGGCGCCTCCTTGGTGAGGCTCACGCCGCGTCCTCCACCGTCTCCACACCGGCGTCGCCCATCGTCCCCGCAAGCATGGACTGGGCGGCGTCCAGACCGAAGGTGTGCGCGGAATTCCAGTGCAGGACGACCTCTGCCCCGGCGGTGAGACGCGCATCACGCTCGATGTTCTGCTCATACACCTGGAGCGCCTTGCCCGCCGGGCTCTCCACGACGTACTGCGTGGACACCCCGATGAAGCTGGAGTCGACGATCCGGCCGGTGACCCGGTTGCGGCCGTCGGTGATCGCGTCCGCGTCGTCGGCGTGCGCGAGCGAGATCTTCTCCGGGCGGATGCCGAGGAGCAGCTTGCCGCCGCTCGTGGTCGGGGCCGTGCACCGGTCGGTGGGCAGCCGCAGCTTGCCGCCGCCCGCCGCCACCACGATGTCGGTGCCGGCGGAGACGATCTCGCCCTCGATGAGGTTGGAGGTGCCGAGGAAGTTGGCGACGAAGGTCGTCCTCGGGTTCTCGTACAGGTCGGCGGGGGCACCGAGCTGCTCGACCCGGCCCCCGTTCATCACCGCGACGGTGTCGGCCATGGTCATGGCTTCCTCCTGGTCGTGGGTGACGTGGATGAAGGTGATGCCGACCTCGGTCTGGATGCGCTTGAGCTCCAGCTGCATCTGGCGGCGCAGCTTGAGGTCGAGGGCGCCGAGCGGTTCGTCGAGCAGGAGCACCTGCGGGTGGTTGATCAGGGCGCGGGCGACGGCGACGCGCTGCTGCTGGCCGCCGGAGAGCTGGTGCGGCTTGCGCTTGGCGAAGTCGCCGAGCTGGACGAGCTCCAGCATCTCGTCGACCTGCTTCTTCACCGACTTGATGCCGCGCCGGCGCAGGCCGAAGGCGACGTTCTCGGTGATGTCGAGGTGCGGGAAGAGCGCGTAGCTCTGGAAGACCGTGTTGACGGGCCGTTTGTACGGGGGAAGCCCGGTGATGTCGCGGCCGCCGAGCGAGACCGTGCCGGTGGTCGCCTCCTCCAGGCCCGCGATCATCCGCAGGGTGGTGGTCTTGCCGCAGCCGGACGCGCCGAGCAGCGCGAAGAAGGAGCCCTGCGGGACGGTCAGATCGAGCGGCTTGACGGCTTCGAAGGAGCCGTACGTCTTGCTGATCCCGGTGAGGCGGACGTCGCCGCCGGTCTGCTGCTGTGTCATGGATCGCGGTCCCAGTGGTGTCAGAGGGGGATCGGGGCTGGAGAGGAGCGGCGGTCAGGCGCCGATGAGCTTGGCGAACTTCTCTTCGTACGCCGTCTCTTCCTTGCTGGTCAGGGAGCGGAAGGCGTGCGACCGGGACGCCATCTCCTTGTCCGGGAGGATCAGGACGTTGTCGGCCATCGCCTGATCGATCTTGGCCAGTTCGTCGCGGACCCCGTCGACCGGGCAGACGAAGTTGATGTACGCGGCGAGCTCCGCGGCGGCCGAGGGCTCGTAGTAGTAGTCGATGAGCTTCTCGGCGTTGGTCTTGTGCCGTGCCTTCACCGGGACCAGCAGGTTGTCGCTGGATATGACGTAACCCGCGGCCGGTATCGCGTACTTGATGTCCGGGTTCCCGGCCTGGAGCTGGATGACGTCGCCGGCCCATCCGACGCAGGCGGCGATGTCGCCCTTGTCGAGGTCGGCGGTGTAGTCGTTGCCGGTGAAGCGGCGGATCTGGTTCTTGTCGACGCCCTTCTGGAGCCGTCCGATCGCGGCGTCGTAGTCGGCGTCGGTGAAGTTGCCGGGGTCCTTGCCCATGTCGAGCAGGGTCATGCCGATGGAGTCGCGCATCTCCGAGAGGAAGCTGACCCGCCCCTTGAGCTTCGGGTCGTCGAGGAGCTGTGTGACGGAGTCGACCTTGCGGCCGCCGGTCGCCTTGGAGTTGTAGGCGATGACGGCCGGGATGCCCGCCCAGGGGTAGGAGTAGGCACGGCCCGGATCCCAGTCCGGGGAGCGGAACTGGGCCGAGAGGTTGGCGTAGGCGTGCGGCAGGTTCGACGCGTCGAGCTTCTGCGCCCAGCCGAGGCGGACGATGCGGGCGGCCAGCCAGTCGGTGACGCAGATGATGTCGCGGCCGGTGTCCTGGCCGGCCGCGAGCTGCGGCTTGATCTTGCCGAAGAACTCGACGTTGTCGTTGATGTCCTCGGTGTACTTGACCTCGATCCCGGTGCGCTTGGTGAACGCCTCCAGGGTGGGCCGGTGCTTGCCGTCGTCGGTGACGTCCATGTACTCGGTCCAGTTGGAGAAGTTGATCTGCTTCTCCTGGGCCGAGTGGTCGTCGGACGCCGCGGCGGCGTCCCCCTCCCGCTTGGCGGGCGGGATGCCGCACGCGCTCAGCGTGCCCAGCCCGCCGATCGCCAGTGCCCCCATGCCGGAGGCGCGGATCAGCGATCGGCGGGTCAGTGCGCCCCGGCCGCTGGTGAGGCTGCGTCGCATCGCGGCGAGTTGGGCCGCGGAGAGACGCTCGGGCTCGTACTGCTCCATGCGCGTTGCCCTTTCGGGTGTGTGTGGCCGGGGGTCGGCCGGGTTATCGGTCCCCGAAGATCGTGCGGTGCCAGTCCTTGCGGGCGACCGCGGTGTTGTCGTACATGACGTGCTTGACCTGCGTGTACTCCTCGAAGGAGTACGAGGACATGTCCTTGCCGAAGCCGCTGGCCTTGTATCCGCCGTGCGGCATCTCGCTGATGATCGGGATGTGGTCGTTGACCCAGACGCAGCCCGCCTTGATCTCGCGGGTGGCGCGGTTGGCGCGGTACAGGTCCCGGCTCCAGGCGGAGGCGGCGAGTCCGTACGGGGTGTCGTTGGCGAGCCGGATGCCCTCGTCGTCGCTGTCGAAGGGCAGCACGACCAGGACCGGGCCGAAGATCTCCGACTGGACGATCTCGCTGTCCTGGACCGCTCCGGCGACCAGCGTCGGCCGGTAGTAGGCGCCGGCCGCCAGTTCGCCGCCGGGGGCCTCGCCGCCGGTGACGACGGTGGCGTACCCGCGGGCCCGCTCGACGAATCCGGCGACCCGGTCCCGCTGGGCGTGGCTGATCAGCGGGCCGAGGTCGGTGGACGGGTCGAAGGGGTCGCCGAGCCGGACGGTCTCCATCAGCTCCGCGACGCCCTGCACGAAGGCGTCGTACAGCGGGCGCTGGACGTAGGCGCGGGTGGCGGCGGTGCAGTCCTGGCCGGTGTTGATGAGCGCCCCGGCGACCGCGCCGTTGACCGCGGCTTCGAGGTCGGCGTCGTCGAAGACCACGAAGGGGGCCTTGCCGCCGAGTTCGAGGTGGAGGCGCTTGACGGTGGAGGTGGCGATCTCCGCGACCCGCTTGCCGACGGCGGTGGAGCCGGTGAAGGAGGTCATCACGACGTCCGGGTGGCCGACGAGGTGCTCACCGGCGTCCTTGCCGGCGCCGGTGACGATGTTGACCACACCGTCCGGGATGCCCGCCTCGGTGGCCGCCCGGGCGAACATCAGCGAGGTGAGCGGGGTGATCTCGGCGGGCTTCAGCACGATCGTGTTGCCCGCCGCGATGGCCGGGAGGACCTTCCAGGCGGCCATCTGGAGCGGGTAGTTCCAGGGTGCGATGGAGCCGACGACGCCGATCGCCTCACGGCGCACGTACGAGGTGTGGTCGCCGTCGTACTCGGCGGCCGACTTGCCCTCCAGGTGACGGGCGGCCCCGGCGAAGAAGGAGGTGTTGTCCACGGTGCCGGGCACGTCGAACTCGGTGGTGAGCTTGATCGGCTTGCCGCACTGGAGGGACTCCACGTACGCGAAGTCGTCGGCCTGCTCGGCGAGGACGGCGGCGAAGCGGTGCATCGCCTCGGCCCGCTCGGCGGGCGTCGCGCCCGACCAGCCGGGGAACGCCTCGCGGGCGGCCGCGACGGCGGCGTCCACGTCGGCGGTGCCCGCCAGCTCGTAGCTGTAGACGGTCTCTCCCGTCGCCGGGTTCACCACGTCGTGGTGACGTCCCGATGTTCCGGACCGCAGCTTTCCGCCGATGTACTGTGCGCCGTCCGCGAAGCGGTCCCGCACCTGGATGCCGTTGCCCATGACGATCTCCTCCGCCGCGCCCCGGAATGCGGGGACGGCGTAGCCTCTGCTCGATTTGAGTGCCGATCCTGGCAGAGGGGATCTACCCCAACAAGTGATTCCGTTGTTGCCTTTTGGTTACGCGACGGAATCTGTCGACCATGTGTCGCGTCGGTGCGGAAATCCCCGTACGTAGTGTCAGTGGCGGATGTCAGAATCGCATGTCATGGAACACATGAACGATCTCCTGGCTCGGAGCGCGCGGGGCGAGAAGGTGAAGTACCTGCACTTCTGGGGGCACCGCCCCCGGCCCGACGGCCGGATCGGCGCGAGCTGCCTCAGTCAGTGGTGGCCCTCGCGCTTCACGGTCGACGGTGTGACGTACGCGTCGGCGGAGCACTGGATGATGGCCGGCAAGGCGCGGCTGTTCGGCGACGCGGAGTCGGAGGCCGCGGCGGTGGCGGCGAAGAGCCCGGCCGTGGCGAAGAAGGTGGGCCGGCTGGTCCGCGGTTTCGACGACGCGGTGTGGCAGCGCGAGCGGTACGCACTGGTGGTGGCCGGCAGTGTGCACAAGTTCGGCGGCGACCCGGAGCTGCGGGAGTTCCTGCTGAACACCGGGGACCGGGTACTGGTCGAGGCGAGCCCGATGGACCGGGTATGGGGCATCGGGCTGGCTGCGGACGACCCCCGGGCGGGGGATCCGGCGAGCTGGCGGGGGCTGAATCTGCTGGGGTTCGCGCTGATGGACGCGCGGACGGAGCTGCGCGCGTCCTGAGGGGCCCGGGACGCCCGGTGGCCCGGCAGGCCGATGGCCCGGCCGCGCGGAAGCGCGGGGCCGGGCCATCGGGAGCGGGACGGACCGCGGGAGCGGCCGGAGCCCGTCCGGCGCGATCAGGGCCTACCGCGTGACGTCGACGACCAGGGACGTCGAGTACGGATCGTCGTTGTAGCCGCTGTCCTCGAATTCCTCGGCGTGGGAGACGAACAGCCAGATGAAGAAGCTGATGATCGCCACACCGAAGACGATGCCGATGGACCCCGTGATGATCCCGGCGAGCGCCTGACCGCCGTTGGTCGCCTCACCACGCTGCACCCGCTTGCGGCCCAGGATGCCGAAGATCAGCGCCAGCACGCCCAGGACCAGGCTGGGTATCCCGTAGATGCAGAACATGCAGATGGCCAGGATGCCCAGCACCATGGCCGCGGTACCCATGCCGTTGGAGGGCGGCGGACCGCCCCAGGGGGCCTGGCTGTAGCCGGGGTACGCCGGGTAGCCGCCGTACTGCGCGGGGGGCGCGGCCGGGTAGCCGTACTGGCCCGGGACCGGCGGGACCGGCTGGCCCGGTCCGTTCGGCCCGACCGGCGGCGGCGGAACCTCACCGGGGCCGGGACCGAATCCGGTGCCGGGCACGGGCCCGTTCTGCGCCGGCGCACCGAAGGCCGGCGGTGGTGTGTCGGCCGGCGCGGGGCCGTCCCCGACGCCCGGCATCGAGGTGACCGTGGGCTGGCTGTGCACAGCGGGCGGGCGGGGATCGCCGGCCTGCTTCTCCAGCGGCACCCTGCTGTCCGGCGGAGCCCACGGATCGCGCGGCGCGGCCCCGCCCTCTGGCTGCTCTGTGTTGTCTGACATGGGCCTCCCCCATCGTGGTCCCGTCATGCTACGGCCCCCCTGTGCACCGCCGGGCCCGGCCTACGATGATCCCCGTCCCCTGCCCGGCCGACCGCGCCCGGCACCCGTACCGTCCCACGCCCCGGAGAGTCCGATGACCGATCTGCACCCCTTCATCGCGGGGCTGCCCAAGGCGGAACTGCATGTCCACCATGTCGGATCCGCCTCCCCCCGCATCGTCGCCGAGCTGGCCGCGCACCACCCCGACTCCGAGGTCCCCACCGACCCGGAGGCGCTCGCCGACTACTTCACCTTCACGGACTTCGGGCACTTCATCGAGGTGTACCTCTCCGTCGTGGACCTGATCCGCACCCCGGAGGACGTCCGCCTGCTGACCTTCGAGGTCGCCCGCGACATGGCCCGGCAGAACATCCGTTACGCGGAGCTGACGGTGACCCCGTTCTCCTCGACCCGGCGCGGCA
Source organism: Streptomyces sp. NPDC007164 (assembly GCF_040634135.1). NCBI lineage: Bacteria > Bacillati > Actinomycetota > Actinomycetes > Kitasatosporales > Streptomycetaceae > Streptomyces > Streptomyces sp. NPDC007164. The sequence continues at coordinate 94,386 of NZ_JBEYFB010000025.1, read as the reverse complement.
TCCCCGAGCAGGCGTTCATGGAGGCCATAGAGGACGCCCGCAAGGCCGCCGAGGCCGAGCTGGGTGTCGTGCTGCGCTGGTGCTTCGACATCCCCGGCGAGGCCGGGCTCGAAGCGGCCGAGGAGACCGCCCGGCTCGCCGTGGACCTGCGGCCCGAGGGACTCGTCTCGTTCGGTCTCGGCGGTCCGGAGATCGGGGTGGAACGCCCGCAGTTCAAGCCCTACTTCGACCGGGCGATCGCCGCGGGCCTGCACTCCGTGCCGCACGCCGGAGAGACCACCGGGCCGGGGACCGTCTGGGACGCGCTGACCCATCTGCGCGCCGAGCGCATCGGTCACGGCACCAGCTCCGTCCAGGACCCGAAGCTGCTCGCCCACCTCGCCGAGCACCGCATCCCGCTGGAGGTCTGCCCGACCTCGAACATCGCGACCCGGGCCGTGGCGGACATCGAGCAGCACCCGGTCAGGGAGATGGTGGACGCCGGCGTCCTGGTCACCATCAACAGCGACGACCCGCCGATGTTCGGCACCGACCTCAACAACGAGTACGCGGTGGCCGCCCGCCTCCTCGCTCTGGACGAACGGGGTCTCGCTTCGCTGGCGAAGAACGCCGTCGAAGCGTCGTACCTCGACGCGGCGGGCAAGCGGACGCTGGCCGCCGAGATCGACACGTACACCACGAACTGGCTGGAGCGCACCGCCCGGTGACCCTGTGGTCACAATGACCCCATGGTCACCTCAGTCACCGCCGTGGCCCACCGCGGCGATCCCTACCGTGTCCGCGAGAACACCCTGCCCTCGATCCGCTCCGCGCTCGGACGAGGGGCGGACGCGGTCGAGATCGATGTGCGGCTCACCCGCGATGGTGTGCCGGTCCTGCTGCACGACGCCACGCTGAAGCGGCTGTGGGGTCATGAGGTGCGGCTGGACCGGCTGACCCACGCGGAGCTCACCGAGCTGACCCGGGGCGGTGTGCCCACCCTGCGCGAGGCGCTGCTCGCCGCCGGGGCACACCGTGTGATGGTCGATCTGCCGGGGTCCACCGACGGTTCCGTACCGAGGATCGTCGGAGTGGTGCGCGAGTGCGGGGCCGGCGAGCGGGCGTACTACTGCGCCGGACCCGGGGCGATGCTCCGGGTCAGGGCCGCCGACCCGAACGCCGAGATCGCCATGACCTGGACGACTCTCGCGCCGCCGCGCGCCACGCTGCTCGACGCGGTGCGGCCGCGCTGGCTGAACTACCGGTTCGGTCTGGTGGACCCGGAACTGACGGACCGGCTGCACCGCGACGGGCTGCTGGTCTCCGCCTGGACGGCCGACACCAGGCGGACCATGCGCCGCCTCGTCCGGCACGGCGTCGACTCGATCACCACCAACCGGGTCGACGTCCTGCACGACGTCATCGTCAACTCCCCGCCTCACAGCATCCGTTGACCGTTCCGGCGGCACGGACAACCACTCCGTGGACCGGGCGGTCGGCGACCGGGTCACCGCCATGCACCGGGCATCGTGTCGTGCGCGCACCGGCGCGGCGAGCCCGGCGCGGTGCGGGTCGCGCAGTCCGGCGCAGTGGCGCGGAAGCCCTGAGTGCGCCGGGTGACTCAGGCCGTCGCGGCGGCCGGCTCCGGGGCCGGCACCGGCACCGGCACCATGGCCTCCAGCCGCTTGATCATGCGGCGTACCACGAGCAACGGGATCACCCCGAAGACCCCGAACGACATGTCGATGACGGACCACCAGAAGGGGATGGAGCGGATGGGCCCGCAGATCAGGGCGAGCGGGATGATCCCCGCGCAGGCGATCATGCCGAATTCGACGACCCAGATGTTGCGGACCGGGTCGCGGTAGGGGCCGTGGAAGGCAACCGCGATCACCAGGTGCGCGAAGGCCAGCCAGTCGGTGCCGTACAGCACGAAGGGGTACTTCGCGTCGGCCTCGTCGAGGCCGGTGCGGACCCTGGTGATCCACTCCATCAGGGCCGGGAAGTGCTCCGGTACGGGAGAGGCCGAGGACCTCAACAGGTCCTCGGCCCAGTGGAGTTCATGGACGAGCGGAAAGGCGGTCAGCCCGCTCAGTACCAGACAGACGATAAAGACGACCAACCACACGCGTATGCGCCTCAGAAGGGCTCTTCGCTCGTTCATGTCCGCAGCGTACGCCCGGGTTTACCGGCCCTTTACGCCACCCCGGGTACGGATCACAACCCGACGATGGCGTTCCACTTCTTCGCGAACTCGGTGCGCTCCTCGGAGGTGACGTCGCGGGCGATCGCGAGCCGCTTGCGCATCGCGTCGTCGGGGAAGACCAGCGGGTCCTCGGCGAGCGCAGCGGTCTCCTCGTCCTTGGAGGAGGCCAGTACCTCGCGGGCGGCCGGGACGGGGCAGACGTAGTTGACCCAGGTCGCCAGCTCGGCGGCGACCGCCGGCTCGTAGTAGTAGTCGATGAGCCGCTCCGCGTTGCGCTTGTGGCGTGCGAGGTTGGGGATCATGAGCGATTCCGACCAGAGCTCGGCGCCCTCCTCGGGGACCACGAACTCGATCTCCGGGTTGTCCGCCTGGAGCTGGATGACGTCGCCGGAGTAGGCCTGGCAGGCGAGCACATCGCCGGTGGACAGGTCCTTGATGTAGTCGTTGCCGGTGAAGCGGCGGATGTGCCGCTTCTTCACCAGCTTCTCGACCTGGTCGCACACCCGGTAGAAGTCGTCCGGCCGCCAGCGGGTGATGTCGACGCCGTTGCCCTGCATCAGCAGGGCGAAGGACTCGTCGAGCCCGGACATCAGTGTCACCTTGCCGCGCAGGTCGTCCGCCCACAGATCGCTCAGGTGCTTGATCTCGCGGCCGAGCCTCTTGCGGTTGTAGGCGATGCCGGTGATCCCGGACTGCCAGGGGACGCTGTGCAGCCGGCCCTTGTCGAAGGCGGGCGAGCGCAGCTGCGGATCCAGGTACTTGGCGACGTTCGGCTGCTCGGCCCGGTCCATCTCCTGCACCCAGCCCAGCCGTACGAACCGGGCGGACATCCAGTCGCTGATGACGATCAGGTCCCGGCCGGTCTCCTGGTGGTTCATCAGCGCCGGGCTGATCTTCCCGAAGAACTCGTCGTTGTCGTTGATCTCCTCGGTGTACGTGACGGAGATCCCGGTCCGCCTGCCGAACGCGTCGAGGGTGGGCCGCTTCGACTCGTCCTCGTCGTCGGTGTCGATGTACAGGGGCCAGTTCGCGAAGTGCAGGCTGTGGTCGCTCGCCGAGGTGTCGCGCCCGGCGCGGTCACCGGGCTCCACATAGGCGGCGGGCACTCCACAGCCGGCCAGCGTGACACCGGCCGCCGTGGCTCCGAAGGCGCGCAGCAGGGACCGGCGGGACATGGGGTTCTTCGGGGTGGCTCGCACCTGCGCAGGATGCCGGTCGGCCGGCGGCGCGGGCAATGGACCAACCGTCCAGCGGCACCGGCTCCGTCCGCACACCCTGTCGATGCCCGGGACCGGCTCGATGCCCGGGAACGGTCACGGCCCCGGGCGGGCGCCCGGGGCCGTGACCTGCCTGCTGACGGGGTATCAGCCGTCGAGCGAGGTCATGACGTGCTTGATGCGGGTGTAGTCCTCGAAGCCGTAGGCGGAGAGGTCCTTGCCGTAGCCGGACTTCTTGAAGCCGCCGTGCGGCATCTCGGCGACCAGCGGGATGTGGGTGTTGATCCACACGCAGCCGAAGTCGAGGTTCTTGGACATCCGCATGGCGCGGGAGTGGTCCTTGGTCCACACCGAGGAGGCCAGGGCGTACTCCACGCCGTTGGCGTACTCCACGGCCTGGGCCTCGTCGGTGAACTTCTGGACGGTGATGACCGGGCCGAAGACCTCGTTCTGGACGATCTCGTCGTCCTGCTTGAGGCCGGAGACGACGGTCGGGGCGTAGAAGTAGCCCTTGTCGCCGACCCGGTGGCCGCCCGCCTCGACCTTGGCGTGGGCGGGGAGCCGCTCGATGAAGCCGCTGACCTGCTTCAGCTGGTTGGCGTTGTTGAGCGGGCCGTAGAGCACGTCCTCGTCGTCCGGCTGCCCCGTCTTGGTGTCGGCGGCGGCCTTGGCGAGCGCGGTGACGAACTCGTCGTGGATGGACTCGTGGACCAGGACGCGGGTCGCGGCCGTGCAGTCCTGGCCGGCGTTGAAGTAGCCCGCGGCGGAGATGCCCTCGACCGCCTTGGCGATGTCGGTGTCCTCGAACACGACGACCGGGGCCTTGCCGCCGAGCTCCAGGTGGACCCGCTTGACGTCCTTGGAGGCGGACTCGGCGACCTGCATGCCGGCCCGTACCGAGCCGGTGATGGAGGCCATCGCCGGGGTCGGGTGCTCGACCATCGCGCGGCCGGTGTCCCGGTCGCCGCAGATGACGTTGAAGACGCCCTTGGGCAGGATCTGGCCGATGATCTCGGCGATCAGCACGGTCGACGCCGGGGTGGTGTCGGACGGCTTGATGACGACGGTGTTGCCCGCGGCGAGCGCCGGGGCGAACTTCCAGACGGCCATCATCATCGGGTAGTTCCACGGCGCGACCTGCGCGCAGACGCCGACCGGCTCACGCCGGACGATGGAGGTCAGACCCTCCATGTACTCGCCGGCCGAGCGGCCTTCGAGCAGCCGTGCCGCACCCGCGAAGAAGCGGATCTGGTCCACCATCGGCGGGACCTCTTCGGTACGGGTCAGTTCGAGCGGCTTGCCCGTGTTCTCCGACTCGGCGGCGATGAGGTCCTCGGCCCGCTCCTCGAAGGCGTCCGCGATCTTCAGCAGGGCCTTCTGGCGCTCGGCGGGCGTGGCGTCGCGCCAGGCGGGGAAAGCGGCCGCGGCGGCATCCATCGCGGCATCGACATCGGCCTGCCCGGAGAGCGGCGAGGTCGCGTAGACCTCTTCCGTGACCGGGTTGATCACATCGATGGTCCGCCCGTCAGCGGCGTCCCGGAATTCTCCGTTGATGTAGTTGCGCAGACGGCGCACCTCGGTGGTCACAACCACCCCTCCTGTCGACACGTCCAATGGGTGAGATGCCCAGGGTAGTCGCTCGGGTGTCGCTTTCGACATGCCCAACCGCCGTGAACTTCGGATTCAGTTAGATCTGCACCCTCAAACAACGAATTTCATCGATCTGGGGTTGCCAGACAGACGAGTCCCGGTGCAGAGTGGATGCGTGGCCAGTCGCAGCGCAGACTCCAGGACCGGGAACGGATCGTCACCAGCGGTCGATGCCGTCTCCCTCGCAATCATCGAGCAGCTCCAGGAGGACGGACGCCGTCCGTACGCCGCGATCGGCAAGGCCGTCGGCCTCTCCGAGGCGGCCGTGCGCCAGCGCGTCCAGAAGCTGCTCGATCAGGGCGTGATGCAGATCGTCGCCGTCACCGATCCCCTCACCGTGGGGTTCCGGCGGCAGGCGATGGTGGGCATCAACGTCGAGGGCGACCTCGACCCCGTCGCCGAGGCGCTGTCGGCCATGGCCGAGTGCGAGTACGTGGTGATGACCGCGGGCTCCTTCGACCTGATGGTGGAGATCGTCTGCGAGGACGACGACCACCTGCTGGAAACGATCAACAAACGCATCCGGGCCCTCCCCGGCGTGCGCTCCACCGAGAGCTTCGTGTACCTGAAGCTCAAGAAGCAGACCTATATGTGGGGAACCCGATAGCCGTGAGCAAGGACCTCAGCCGAACCGCGTACGACCACCTGTGGATGCACTTCACCCGCATGTCGGACTACGAGAACGCGCCCGTTCCCACCATCGTGCGTGGCGAGGGCACCTACATCTTCGACGACCAGGGCAAGCGTTACCTGGACGGCCTGTCCGGCCTGTTCGTGGTCAACGCCGGTCACGGCCGTCACGAGCTCGCCGAGGCGGCGTACAAGCAGGGCCAGGAGCTGGGCTTCTTCCCGGTGTGGTCCTACGCCCACCCGAAGGCCGTCGAGCTGGCCGAGCGCCTCGCCGACTACGCGCCGGGCGACCTCAACAAGGTCTTCTTCACCACCGGTGGCGGCGAGGCCGTCGAGACCGCCTGGAAGCTGGCCAAGCAGTACTTCAAGCTCCAGGGCAAGCCGACCAAGTACAAGGTCATCTCGCGTGCGGTCGCCTACCACGGCACCCCGCAGGGCGCCCTGTCCATCACCGGCCTGCCGGCCCTGAAGGCCCCCTTCGAGCCGCTGGTCCCCGGCGCGCACAAGGTGCCGAACACCAACATCTACCGCGCCCCGATCCACGGCGACGACCCCGAGGCCTTCGGCCGCTGGGCCGCCGACCAGATCGAGCAGGAGATCCTCTTCGAGGGCCCGGAGACCGTCGCCGCGGTCTTCCTGGAGCCGGTGCAGAACGCCGGTGGCTGCTTCCCGCCGCCGCCCGGCTACTTCCAGCGCGTGCGCGAGATCTGCGACAAGTACGACGTGCTGCTCGTCTCCGACGAGGTCATCTGCGCCTTCGGCCGTCTCGGCACGATGTTCGCCTGCGACAAGTTCGGCTACGTGCCGGACATGATCACCTGCGCCAAGGGCATGACCTCGGGCTACTCCCCGATCGGTGCCTGCATCGTCTCGGACCGCATCGCCGCGCCGTTCTACGAGGGTGACAACACCTTCCTGCACGGCTACACCTTCGGTGGCCACCCGGTCTCCGCGGCGGTCGGCCTCGCCAACCTCGACATCTTCGAGCGCGAGGGCCTCAACCAGCACGTGCTGGACAACGAGAACGCCTTCTTCACGACGCTGCAGAAGCTGCTCGACCTGCCGATCGTCGGCGACGTCCGCGGCAACGGCTTCTTCTACGGCATCGAGCTGGTGAAGGACAAGGCCACCAAGGAGACCTTCACCGACGAGGAGACCGAGCGCGTCCTGTACGGCTTCCTCTCCAAGGCGCTGTACGACAACGGCCTGTACTGCCGGGCCGACGACCGCGGCGACCCGGTCGTCCAGCTCGCGCCGCCGCTGGTCTCCGACCAGTCGACGTTCGACGAGATCGAGGGCATCCTGCGCACCGTCCTCACGGAGGCGTGGACCAAGCTCTGACCGGCATGACGGCCGGCCGACCACGGACCGGCCGCCGGCCGGACGGCCCCGTCGCTTGACCATCGCTTGACCACTGTTCGACCGGCTTCCAGCCGTCATCCTCATACGGTCCACACGGCCCGGATGCGCCCATTCGAGTGGGAAGGGGCGCATCCGGGCCGTGTGCTGTGCGCTCACCGCGGTTCGAATCCCTACGGTGCCGAGTGACCGATCGGCCCTGGCTTCGTTCCCCCGTACGGGGGACGGGAATTACGATCTGAACCGAGGTGTACGCCATGGTGGCCCCGCCGGACAACGACGTGATCTGGGCGCGTTCCCTGCACCATTCCCACAACGGCTCACCCGCGCTCGGCGGCGTCTCCCTGGGCGTCCGCGACGGCGAGATCCTCGCCGTGACCGGTCCCCGGGGCTGTGGCAAGACCACCCTGCTGCACTGCCTGTCCGGCCAGCTGGTGCCCGAGCAGGGCGAGGTGTGGTTCAACAGCGTCCCCGTCCACACCATGGGCCCCCGGCTGCGCGAACGGCTGCGCCGCGACCGGTTCGGCTGGATCGCGCCCGAGCCCCAGCTGGTGCCCGAGCTGAACACCTGGGAGAACACCGCCCTTCCGCTGCTGCTGCGCGGCGCCTCGCACCGGGAGGCGAAGAAGACCGCCCTGGAGTGGCTGGAGCGGCTCGACATCGGCACCTGCGCCAGGCAACGACCGCACACCCTGCTCCAGGGGCAGCGCCAGCGGATCGCCGTGGCCCGCGCCCTGGCGGCCTCCCCCACGGTGATCTTCGCCGACGAACCGACCGCGACCCTGCACCGCGGCGACCGGACGCATGTGCTGCGCACCCTCACCAGCGCGGCCCGTTCGCACGGCATCACGATCGTGCTCGCCACCCACGACGCGGAGATCGCCGCCCTCGCCGACCGCACGGTCCCGCTGCTGGACGGCCGCCGCGTCGCCACCGTCGCCCTGCCCGCCGTGTCCGACACGGAGGGCCGCGCGGCGTGCTCGCTCTCCGTCTAGCCCGGGGCTCCCATCCGCTGGTCCTGCTGCGGCGGCTGCTGGTCGCCGCCGCCTCCGCCGGTGTCGGCTTCCTGCTGCTGTGCGCCCTCGGCTACGCCTCGGGGCATCCGGCACACTCCACCGGGGCCGTGCTGCGCCTGCTGTGGTGCCTCGTGCCGTTCGCCGCCACCGTCCAGTTCGCGGTCGCGGTCGCACGCACCGACCCGAGCACCCGGCCGCGCTCCGGACTGTCCGCCGTGGGCCTCGGGCCGGTCCGGCTCGCGGTGCTCGCCGCCGTCTCCACCGCCGTCTCCTGCACCCTCGGCTCGATGGTGGCGCTGCTGTTCTACCTGCATCTGCGCGGTGACCTGTCCGGGCTGCCGTTCGACGGCGCGGCGGCCGGGCTGCTCGACGCCGAGGCCCCGCTGCCGCTCGCCGCCGCGCTGGTGCTGCTGGCCCTGGTGCCGGTGGCCTCGGCGGGGGCGAGCGCGTTCGCGCTGCGCGCCGAGCCGGTCCCGGCGGCGGCCCCGGACAACGCCGCCTCGGAGGTGCTGACGGAGCCGGAGGCACCGGGTCCGGCCGCGCCGCCCACGGGGCTGCCCTGGGGCGTGGCGCTGACCTCGGCGGGCCTCGCCATCGAGGCGTACATGAGCCGGGGCGACGGCCACAGCCTGCTCCCGCTGCCCGGCAGGCTCGACGCCACCCCGGCCGGGGTGCTGGCGGGATGGACGCTGACGGCGGCCGGGCTGGCCGTGGCGGGCCCGGGGCTGGCCCATCTGTGCGGGCGGCTGCTCCAGGCGGCGCGCCCCGGCGCCGTACGGCTGCTGGCCGGCCGGGTGCTGATGGACGAGTCACGGCGGATCGGCCGCCCGCTCGGTGTGGTCTGCGCGGTACTGGCCGCGGCGGTCGCCGCCTACGCGCTGTACGGGACGCAGGCCCGCCCGCTCGGCCCGCTGACGGTGCTGGGCGCGGTCCTCGTGCTCGGCTGCACCACGGCGACGCTGCTGACCTCGGCACTGGAGGCCAGGCAGGCCCGCGAGCAGACGGCGCAGGCGCTGCTGCGGCTCGGCGCCCCGGTGTCGGCGCTGCGGGCCGCGACGGCCCTGCGCGCCACCGCGCTGCTGATCGTCTTCGCCCCGCTGACCTGGCTGATCGCGGAGCTGGCCGCACTGCCGCTGACGGTCTGAGGACGCGGGCCGCCGCAGGGCACCCGCACCCGGCGGCTACGTAGCATGACAGCGTGGACAATCCGGACGAAACCAGTCCCCCGCCCGGCCCCGAGATCGACTCGCTCGCCGCATTCGACGCGGCGGTCGCCTCGGGGTCGCTGGCCGGGCACCGGGTGCAGGCCGTCGACCTGACGGACCGCGGCGCCGCGCTGCTGGCCGCCGACACGGCCGGCGCCGTCTTCCTCGGCTGCCGGATGGAGCCGGAGGCGGCGGCGAAGGTGCGGGCCGACGGCGCGTTCGTCTTCCCGCCGGTGCCCGGACTCCCCTTCGATCCGTACCGCGGCCTGCTCTACACCCCCGACGCGCTCTACGAAGGGCTGGCGGGCGGCGGTTACGCGGCGACGCCCGACGCCCGCGCGTACCGCTGGTTCCAGCGGACCCGGGCGAACGGTGACACCTTCGCCTCGATGCTCCGGGCGCTGCACGACGACGCGGTCTCCGACGCGCTGGACGAGTTCCTCACCGGCGCCGCCGTGGTCGGGGTGATGGGCGGCCACGCGACGGCCCGCGGCAGCGCCCCATACGCCGCCGCGGCGCGGCTGGGACGGACCCTGGCTCGGGACGGTCTGACGGTGGCCACCGGTGGCGGGCCCGGCGCGATGGAGGCCGCGAACCTCGGGGCATACGTGGCGCCGCACCCCGATGCCGTGCTGGAGGAGGCCTGCGCACTGCTGGCCGCGGCCCCCTCGTTCACCCCGTCGGTCACCGACTGGGCGCTGGCCGCCTTCGATGTGCGCCGGCGCCGGCCGGGTGGCGGCGGTTCCGTCTCGATCCCCACCTGGTTCTACGGGCACGAGCCGCCGAACCCCTTCGCGGACCGCATCGCCAAGTACTTCGCCAACGCGCTGCGCGAGGACGGACTGCTCAGCCGCTCCACCGCGGGCGTGATCTTCCTGCCCGGCGCGGCCGGTACCGTACAGGAGATCTTCGACAACGCGACGCCGAACTACTACGGCTCGCTCGGCGGGCCGACCCCGATGGTGCTGGTCGGCCGCACCCACTGGACGCGCGCCCTGCCCGCCTGGCCGCTGCTGCGCGCGCTGGCCGCAGGCCGGGCGATGGAGCACCGGATCGCGCTCGTGGACACGGTGGACGAGGCCCCCGAGGCGCTGGCCCGGCTGTCGGCGAGGCCGTAGACCGGGCTGTCGGCGAGGCGGCAGGCCGGGGTCAGAAAAACGCGAGCCCGGCTGTCGGCGACACCGTAGACCGGGGTCAGAAAAACGCGAGCCCGGCTGTCGGCGAGGCCGTAGGCCGGGGTCAGAAGGACGCGAG
>NZ_JBEYFB010000025.1:0-83772 GCF_040634135.1 Streptomyces sp. NPDC007164 | reverse complement strand
AGCCGGGTTGTCGGCGAGGCCGTAGGCCGGGGTCAGAAGGACGCGAGCCGGGTTGTCGGCGAGGCCGTAGGCCGGGGTCAGAAGGACGCGAGCCGGGTTGTCGGCGAGGCCGTAGGCCGGGGTCAGAAGGACGCGAGCCGGGCCACGAGCGCGTCGAAGAAGGCCTCCCAGCCGTCCTCGGCCGCCGCGTACTGCTCGGCCGTGAGGTTGCCGCCGCGCTGCTGGAAGACCAGCTCGGTGGTCCCGCCGCGGCGCTCGGTGAAGGTGGCGGTGACGGTCTCGCCCTCGATGTCGGCGGGCGCGGAGGCGTCCTTCAGGGTGAACACCAGCTTCTCGGGGGCCACCACCTCCCGGTAGACCCCGTGGAACGGCATCTCGGTGCCCGGCACCACGATGACCAGGCTCCAGGACCCGCCCGGCCTGACGTCCATCGACACCCGGTCGAGCGGCACCTCGGCGTCGCCGCCGTACCAGGCCGCGAAGTGCTCGGGCGTCGTCCAGGCCGCGAAGACCTTCTCCGGCGGGGCGTCGAGGATGCGGGTGATGTCGATGCCCTCGCGTGCTGACTCGGTCATGTCCCTGTCCTTCCCGGAGTCTTCCGGATCCGCTGCACGGCCCCGGGGCCGTCCGCGAGGACGTTCCAGGGGTTCCCCCCGGGGCGGTCGGCGCCGCACTCCGGGGCATCCGGCAATCCTCCGGCCGATGGGCGGCTCCCGCGACCGGTGGGCGCCGTCCCCGGGCGGCTCGCCCGGGGCGGACGGTCAGGGGCGGGCGGGCAGGACCACGGTCTCGGCCGCGTCGAAGCCGGCCCCGACCGTCGCACCCTCCTCGGGGGCGTCCCGCAGCGCGCACTCCGCCTCCAGCTCCGGGCCGTCCTCCGGCACCAGTCGCACGGCGACGTGATTGCCCCGGAACGTACGCGTCCCGACCACACAGCGCAGCCCTTGGTCCGGGGCGCCGATCCGGACCCCGGCAGGGCGCACCAGCAGATCGCACGCCCCCTGCGGCGAGCCCCCGGGCACCGGCACCTTCCCCCACACCGTGGCGGCGACGGTGCCGCTCACCGTCGCCGCGACCACGTTGTCGAAGCCGAGGAACCGGGCGACGAAGGCGGAGGCGGGCCGCTGCCAGACCTCCAGCGGGGTACCCACCTGGGCGATCCGCCCGTCCCGCATCACCACCACCCGGTCGGCCAGCGCGAACGCCTCGCCCTGGTCGTGGGTGACGGCGAGCACCGTCGTGCCCAGCCGGCCGAAGAGCGTGCGCAGTTCGACGACGAGCCGCTCACGCAGACCGCGGTCGAGCTGGCCGAGCGGCTCGTCCAGCATCAGCAGCTTGGGGCTCGGGGCGAGGGCCCGCGCGAGGGCGACGCGCTGCTGCTCACCGCCGGACAGGGCGGCGACGGCGCGGCGTTCGGCGCCGGGCAGGCCCACCAGGTCGAGGAGTTCGCCGACCCTGCGCTCCTGGTCACGGCGCGACACCCCGCGCATCCGCAGCCCGAAGGCCACATTGGCGCCGACATCGCGGTGCGGGAAGAGCTGGTGGTCCTGGAACATCAGGCCGAGACCGCGCCGGTGCACCGGCACCCCGGCCTGGTCCGCGCCGTCCAGCAGCACCCGGCCGCCGTCCGGCGGATGCAGTCCGGCGACCACCCGCAGCAGGGTGGACTTGCCGCTTCCGCTCGGCCCGAGCACACACACGATCTCGTGCTCGGCGACCGCCAGGTCCACCGCGTCGAGCACCGCGCGTTCGCCGAAGCGAACCGTGGCCGATTCCAGTGTCAGCATTTCCAGAACTCCCCGGACATCTCTAGAACTCCCCGGACCGGTCCGTGCGGATACGTTCGAGCAGCAGCAGCGAGACGGCGCAGACCACCATCAGGATGGTGCTCAGGGCCATCGCCTGGCCGTAGTTGAGCTCCCCGGCCCGTCCCAGCAGCCGGGCCACGGCGACCGGCAGCGTCGGGCGGTCGGGCCGGGCGATGAACACCGTCGCACCGAACTCACCGAGCGAGACGGCGAACGCGAAACCCGCCGCGACCAGCAACGCCCGCCGCACCAGCGGCAGATCGACCTCCCGCCAGGCCCGCAGCGGCGAGGCCCCGAGCACCGCGGCCGCCTCCCTCAGCCGGCCGTCCACCGCGCGCAGGACCGGCAGCATGGTCCGTACGACGAACGGCACACCGACCAGTGCCTGGGCCAGCGGCACCAGGATCCAGGAGGTCCGCAGGTCCAGCGGCGGCTTGTCCAGGGTGATCAGGAAGCCGAAGCCGACGGTGACCGCGGACACCCCGAGCGGGAGCATCAGCAGCGCGTCGAAACCGCGCACCAGCCGGCCGGCCCGCTGGGTCAGCGCCGCGGCGGCGAGCCCGCCGATGACCAGTGCGATGACCGTCGCGACCAGCGCGTACTGCAGGGAGTTCCAGATCGCTTCGAGCGGCGCGACCAGGAACGTGCCGCCGCCCGCGTCCACGGACGCCAGCGCGCGGTAGAAGTCGAGGCCGTGGCCGCCGGTGGTGTCCACGGAGCGCTCGACCAGCACTCCGAGCGGCAGCAGAATCAGCAGCAGCACGGTCAGCAGCACCCCGCAGAGCAGCGCCCACTGCCCGGCGCCGCGCGGCCTGCGGGCGGTCTGCGCGGGATCGACCAGCTTCAGCGCGGTCTCCCTGCGCCGCACGGTCCACGCGTGCACGGCGAGGATCGCGCCGACCGCGGCGAACTGCACCAGCGTCAGCACGGCGGCCGTCGGCAGGGCGAGCAGCTGCGCGGTCTGCCGGTAGATCTCCACTTCGAGGGTGGCGTAACCGGGGCCGCCGAGGATCTGTACGACCCCGAAGGAGGTGAAGGTGAAGAGGAAGACCATCAGCGCGGCGGCGGCCACGGCGGGCGCCAGGGCCGGCAGGGTGACCCGCCGCCAGGCGGCGAACCGCCCCGCGCCGAGCACCCTGGCGGCCTCCTCCTGCCGGGGGTCGAGCTGGGACCACAGGCCGCCGACCGTCCGTACGACCACCGCGTAGTTGAAGAAGACATGGGCGAGCAGGATCGCCCAGACCGTGGTGTCGAGCCGTACGCCCCAGAGTTCGTCGAGGAAGCCGCCGCGTCCCAGCAGCGCCAGGAAGGCCGTCCCGACGACCACGGTCGGCAGGACGAACGGCACCGTGACGACCGCCCGCAGCAGTTGTTTGCCGGGGAAGTCGAAGCGGGCGAAGACATACGCCCCGGGCAGCGCGATCAGCAGGGTCAGCGCCGTCGAGGCGAGCGCCTGCCAGGTGGTGAACCAGAGGACGTCGCGGATGTCCGGCCGGGCCAGCACCTCGCCGATCCGGCCGAACTGCCAGACGCCGTCCACCTTCAGGCCCCGGCCGACGATCGCCGCGACCGGGTAGGCGAAGAACAGCGCGAAGAACGCGACGGGCACGGCCATCAGGCCGAGCCGCACCGCGCTCCCGCGCCGGGCCTTCGCACGGGCGGCATCCGCGTGCGCGGACCGCGGGCGGGGAGTCCTCCCGCCCGCGTCCGTTCCGCGTACGGGACTCTTCGTTACTTCACTACGAGCGAGGACCACGACTGGACCCACTGCTCACGGTTCTTGGCGATCTTCTCCGGGGCCACGGTCGCCGGACTGTCCACCGTCGCGCCGAACTTCGTGAAGAGCTCCGGCAGCGCCGCGTCCTTGACGACCGGGTTGACGAACATGTTGAGCGGCATGTCCTCCTGGAACTTCTTGCTGATCAGGAAGTCCAGCAGGGCCTTGCCGCCCGCCTCGTTCTTCGCGCCCTTCAGCAGGCCGGCGAACTCGATCTGCCGGAAGCAGGTCCCGGTGGCGACGCCGGTCGGTGCGGTCTTCGGCTGCGGCTTCGCGTACAGCACCTCGACGGGCGGGCTGGAGGCGTACGAGACGACGAGCGGCCGGTCCGCCTTGGCCTTCTTCCCGCCGGCCGATCCGGAGAACTCCTCGTTGTACGCCTGCTCCCAGCCGTCGACGACCTTGACGCCGTTGCGCTCCAGCTTCTTCCAGTAGTCCTGGTAGCCCTTCTCGCCGTAAGTGGCGACGGTGCCGAGGAGGAAGCCGAGACCGGGCGACGAGGTCCCGGCGTTCTCGGTGACGAGCAGGTCCTTGTACGCGGGCTTCGCCAGGTCGTCGAAGGACTTTGGCGGCGCGAGCTTCTTGTCCGCGAAGTACTTCTTGTCGTAGTTGACGCAGATGTCGCCGGTGTCGACCGGGGTGACCCGGTGCTTGTCGGCGTCGAGCCGGGTGTCCGCCGCGACCCGGTCGATGCCCTTCGCCTGATACGGCGTGAAGAGCCCGCTGTCGAGGGCGCGGGAGAGCAGGGTGTTGTCGACGCCGAAGAACACGTCGCCGCGCGGGGATCCCTTGGTCAGGATCTCCTGGTTGAGCGCGACCCCCGCGTCTCCGCTCTTGAGCACCTTGACGGTGTAGCCGGTCTCCTCGGTGAACTCCTTCAGTACGTCCTTGGAGGCGTTGAAGGAGTCGTGGCTGACGAGGGTCACGGTCTTGGAGCCCGAGCCCTTCGTACCGCCGGAACCGGCGGCCGGGTCGTCGGAGCTCCCGCAGCCGGCGAGTGCGGTGACGCCGAGCGCGGCGACGACGGCCGAAGCCGCGAGCTGCCTGGTCCTGCGCGTGGTGGTCATGGTGGATTCCTCCTGGGTTTTGGCCAGGAAGAGACGCGGCCCTGCCCGCGGGAAGCGGGCAGGGCGCAACAGCATGAGTTGATGACCGAACTTCCTACCCGGAATGACCCGGGCGAGGTTCAGAGGGTCTGCGGCCGACCTGTCTCGGTGCCGCACTCTCAGCGCTGTGGCGCTCCCCTGTCGGAATATGAAGTTGATTTCAGGCCCAGATTACACGGGCCGTTTCCGCCTCAGCGCTCGGCTGCCGCCAACTGCCCGCAGGCCCCGTCGATCTCCTGACCGCGAGTGTCCCGCACGGTGACCGGCACCCCGTGGGCGGCGATCGCCTCGACGAACGCCTTCTCGTCCTCGGGCCGCGAGGCGGTCCACTTGGAACCGGGCGTGGGGTTCAGCGGGATCAGGTTGACGTGCACCCGCTTGCCCTTGAGGAGCCGGCCGAGCCGGTCGCCGCGCCACGCCTGGTCGTTGATGTCGCGGATCAGCGCGTACTCGATGGAGATGCGACGGCCGGACTTCTCCGCGTACTCCCACGCGGCGTCCAGCACCTCGCCGACCTTCCAGCGCGTGTTCACGGGTACGAGGGTGTCGCGCAGCTCGTCGTCCGGCGCGTGCAGCGAGACGGCGAGGCGGCACTTGAAGCCCTCGTCCGCGAAGCGGAGCATCGCGGGCACCAGGCCCACGGTGGAGACGGTGATCCCGCGCTGCGAGAGCCCCAGCCCGTCCGGCTCAGGGTCGGTGAGACGGCGGATCGCGCCGACCACCCGGTTGTAGTTGGCGAGCGGCTCGCCCATGCCCATGAACACGATGTTGGAGAGCCGCGCCGGACCGCCGGGGACCTCCCCGTCACGCAGCGCCCGCATGCCGTCCACGATCTGGTGGACGATCTCGGCGGTCGACAGATTACGGTCGAGACCGGCCTGCCCCGTGGCGCAGAACGGGCAGTTCATCCCGCAGCCGGCCTGCGAGGAGATGCACATCGTGACCCGCTCCGGGTAGCGCATCAGGACGGACTCGACGAGCGTCCCGTCGTGCAGCTTCCACAGGGTCTTGCGGGTGGTGTCGTCGTCGCAGCTGATGTGGCGGACCACCGACATCAGGTCGGGCAACATCGCCTCGGCGAGCTTGGCCCGCGATCCGGCCGGGATATTGGTCCATTCCGCCGGGTCGTGCGCGTACCGCGCGAAGTAGTGCTGCGAGAGCTGCTGGGCGCGGAACGGCTTCTCGCCGATCGCGGCGACGGCTTCCTTGCGCTCGGCGGGCGTGAGGTCGGCGAGATGCCGCGGCGGCTTCTTGGCTCCGCGGGGCGCGACGAAAGTGAGTTCTCCGGGCTTAGGCATGGTTCATCCAGTGTCGCAGACAGAACAGTGAGGGCCCGCCGTCCTGTGGACAACGGGCCCTCACTCGTAAAGTCCCAGGTCAGGACCCTGTTTCTCAGGTGGAGCCGACGAACAGCACCAGCAGCAGCCAGACCACCGGGGCGGTCGGCAGCAGCGAGTCCAGCCGGTCCATGATGCCGCCGTGCCCCGGCAGCAGCGTGCCCATGTCCTTGATCCCGAGGTCCCGCTTGATCATCGACTCGCCCAGGTCCCCGAGGGTGGCGCTGGCCGCGACCGCGAGCCCGAGCAGCAGCCCCTGCCACCAGGAACCGCCGTCGATCAGGAACTGCATGCACAGCGCACCGGCGACCATCGCGAAGGCGACGGCCCCGAAGAGACCCTCCCGGGTCTTTCCGGGGCTGATGCGCGGCGCCAGCTTGTGCTTCCCGAAGCGCCAGCCGACGGCGTACGCGCCCGTGTCACTGACCACGGTCAGCAGCAGGAAGGTGAGCACCCGCTGCGGCCCGTCGTCGGCGGTCAGGAGCATGGCGACGAACGTGGCGAGGAACGGCACGTAGAACGCCGCGAACACACCGGCCGTGACGTCCTTGAGGTAGCCCTCGGGCGGTTCGGTCATCCGCCAGACGAGCACCGCCAGCGCGGTCAGCGCCATCGCCACCCAGGCGCCTTCGGCGCCCTGCGCGTAACCGGCCACCACCATCGCCGCGCCGCCCACCGCCAGCGGGACGAGCGGTGCCTTGATGCCCTTGCGCTCCTGGAGCCGTGAGGTGAGCTCCCAGAGGCCCACGACCACAGCGACGACGATCACGCCGACGAACACGGCCTTGACGATGAACAGCGAGGCGACGATGACGGCGCCGAGCCCCACACCGACCCCTATGGCGGCTCGCAGATCACGGCCCGCACGTTTCTTCTGCGGGGGCGGCGGCGCGGTGGACATGGGCTCCTGCGGCTTCTCGTCACGGAACAGGGGGCCGCCGCTCAGGCGTCCGGCCCCCTGGTCCCGGTCATCACGGTCGTCAGCGTCTCTACCTGCGTCGGGAACGTCCGGCACGATGGGCATGGGCCGAGTCTGCTGGGCGTCATGCACATCGTATGCAGGACCCGCCGGAGCCGCCTGCATCTCGGGCGCACCCCAGCGGCCGGCTCCCTGCGGGGTGCCCCAGGAAGAGTCGTTCATCAGACTTCGAGCAGCTCGGCTTCCTTGTGCTTCAGCAGCTCGTCGACCTGCGCGACGTACTTCGCGGTGGTGTCGTCGAGCTCCTTCTCGGCGCGGCGCACCTCGTCCTCGCCCGACTCCTTGTCCTTGACCAGCTTGTCGAGGGTCTCCTTGGCCTTGCGGCGCACCGCGCGGATGGAGATCTTGGAGTCCTCGGCCTTGCTCTTGGCGACCTTGATGTAGTCGCGGCGGCGCTCCTCGGTGAGCTCCGGGAAGGTCACCCGGATGATATTGCCGTCGTTGCTCGGGTTGACGCCGAGGTCCGAGTCGCGGATGGCCTGCTCGATGTTGCGCAGCGCGGTCTTGTCGAACGGCGTCACGACGGCCATACGCGGCTCGGGCACCGAGAACGAGGCGAGCTGGTTGATCGGGGTCAGCGCGCCGTAGTAGTCGGCGACGATCTTGTTGAACATCGCCGGGTGCGCACGGCCGGTACGGATCGCGGCGAAGTCCTCTTTCGCGACGACTACGGCCTTCTCCATCTTCTCCTCGGCCTCAAGGAGGGTTTCTTCGATCACCACGTGCTCCTGCGTGTCTTGAGTGGCCCGTCGTGCCGGGGCCCGGCGGGTCCTGCGTCGCGTCCTCACCTGCACGGTGTCCGACCGGCAGGCCGTTGTCCATCCTTCGGGGCCGGTCCCGGGGTTCCCCCCGGAGGCCCGGACCTCCCCGTCGTACTGCGGGAAGGTTCCCCGGTCCTCAGACCCGGGTGCTCCGGTCACTCACGAGCGTGCCGATCTTCTCACCCTTGACCGCGCGGGCGATATTGCCGGTCGCGGTCAGCTCGAAGACGAGGATCGGAAGGTCGTTGTCGCGGCAGAGCGTGATGGCGGTGGCGTCGGCGACCTTGAGATCGCGGGCGAGAACCTCGCTGTACTCGAGCGCGTCGAACTTCACCGCGTCGGGGTTGCTCTTCGGGTCGGAGTCGTAGACCCCGTCCACCCCGTTCTTGCCCATCAGGAGACCTTCGGCGTCGATCTCCAGGGCGCGCTGGGCGGCAGTGGTGTCGGTGGAGAAGTACGGCATCCCCATGCCGGCGCCGAAGATGACGACGCGGCCCTTCTCCAGGTGGCGCACGGCGCGCAGCGGGATGTACGGCTCCGCGACCTGCCCCATGGTGATGGCGGTCTGGACGCGGGAGTCGATGCCTTCCTTCTCCAGGAAGTCCTGGAGCGCCAGGCAGTTCATGACCGTGCCGAGCATGCCCATGTAGTCGGACCGGGCCCGGTCCATGCCGCGCTGCTGGAGCTCGGCGCCGCGGAAGAAGTTGCCGCCGCCAATGACGATCGCGATTTCCGCGCCGTCACGGACGACCGCCGCGATTTCCCGGGCGATGGCGTGTACGACGTCGGGGTCGACACCGAGACCCCCGCCGCCGGCGAACGCCTCTCCGGACAGCTTCAGCATGAAGCGTCCGGCCACCTTGCCGTCGTCGCGCTTGTGGTCACCTTGTGCGGCGTCCGCGCCCTTGTTCATGGAGATTCTCCTCGTGCACATACGAAGAAGGCCATTGCCGGTGGGTCTGGTGTCCCTCAGCGGCAATGGCCTCCTCGTCAGATCTGCGGTCGTACGGCATGAGTGCGGCCGACGACTGCACTAGACCCTATCGGGGTCCACCGTGTTTCGCGGACGGACTCAGATGCCGACCTTGATGCGCGAGAAGCGCTTCAGGGTGACACCGGCCTCGTCCAGGACCTTCTGGACGGACTTCTTGTTGTCCAGCGCGTACGGCTGGCCGAGGAGGGTGGCCTCCTTGAAGAAGCCGTTGACGCGACCCTCGACGATCTTCGGGAGCGCGGCCTCGGGCTTGCCCTCGGCGCGCGTGGTCTCCTCGGCGACGCGGCGCTCGGCCTCGACGACCTCGGCCGGGACGTCCTCGCGGGACAGGTACTTCGGGGCGAACGCGGCGATGTGCTGCGCGATGCCCTTGGCCAGCTCGGCGTCGGCCTTGTCCAGCTCGACCAGAACACCGATCTGCGGCGGCAGGTCGGGCATGGTGCGGTGCATGTACGCGGAGACGAACGCGCCGGAGAACTGCGCGAAGCGGTCCAGGACGATCTTCTCGCCGAGGTTGGCGTTGGCCTCGTCGACGTACGCCTGGACGGTCTTGCCGGCCTCGATCTCGGAGGCGAGCAGCGCCTGGATGTCGGCCGGGGAGGTGGCGGCGACGTGGGCGGCGAGGGTGTTCGCGACGTCCTGGAACTTCTCGCCCTTGGCGACGAAGTCCGTCTCGCACTTCAGCTCCAGCAGAACACCGGACGTCTGGTCCTCGGAGATGAGGGAGACGACGGCACCGTTCTCGGCAGAGCGGCCCTCGCGCTTGGCGACGCCCTTCTGACCCTTGATACGGAGCGCCTCGACGGCCTTGTCGACGTTGCCGTCGGCCTCGTCGAGGGCCTTCTTGCAGTCCATCATGCCGGCGCCGGTCAGCTCGCGGAGCTTCTTGACGTCAGCGGCGGTGTAGTTCGCCATGAGTCTGTATTTCTCTCTCGAAGTCTGAAAGATCTACGGGTGAACGGCGGGGGCGGTGCTTGTGGCACCGGCCCCCGCCGTCGTCAGCCGTGACGGGTGTCAGGCCTGCTCGGCGTCCGCGGCCGGGGCCTCGGCGGCCGGGGTCTCGGCGGCCGGGGTCTCGGCGGCCGGGGTCTCGACAGCAGCCTCGGCGGCGGGGGCCTCGGCGTCCGCGACCTTCTCGGTCTCGGCGGAGGTCTGGACCTCGGCGTCGGCCTTCTTGTCGCCCTCGAGCAGGTCGCGCTCCCACTCGGCGAGCGGCTCGCCGGCGGCCTTCTCGCCCGGCTTCGAGTCACCGGTGGCGGCACCGGAACGGGCGATGAGGCCCTCGGCGACGGCGTCGGCGATCACGCGGGTGAGCAGGGTGACGGAGCGGATCGCGTCGTCGTTGCCCGGAATCTTGTAGTCGACCTCGTCGGGGTCGCAGTTGGTGTCGAGGATCGCGACGACCGGGATGTGGAGCTTGCGCGCCTCACCGACGGCGATGTGCTCCTTCTTGGTGTCGACGATCCAGACGGCGCTCGGCACCTTCTGCATCTCGCGGATACCACCGAGGGTCTTCTCCAGCTTGGCCTTCTCGCGGGAGAGAACCAGGAGCTCCTTCTTGGTGAGGCCGGAGGCGGCCACGTCCTCGAAGTCGATGAGCTCAAGCTCCTTCAGACGCTGAAGGCGCTTGTAGACGGTGGAGAAGTTGGTGAGCATGCCACCGAGCCAACGCTGGTTGACGTACGGCATGCC
Source organism: Streptomyces sp. NPDC007164 (assembly GCF_040634135.1). Lineage (NCBI taxonomy): Bacteria > Bacillati > Actinomycetota > Actinomycetes > Kitasatosporales > Streptomycetaceae > Streptomyces > Streptomyces sp. NPDC007164. Next base: position 73,318 of record NZ_JBEYFB010000025.1, on the reverse strand, counting down.
GACGCGCGTCGCCTGCTCGGCGATGGCCTCCTGGGCCTGCTTCTTCGTACCCACGAACATGATGGAGCCGCCGTGGGCGACGGTCTCCTTGACGAACTCGTAGGCGCGGTCGATGTACGACAGCGACTGGAGCAGGTCGATGATGTAGATGCCGTTGCGCTCGGTGAAAATGAAGCGCTTCATCTTCGGGTTCCAGCGACGGGTCTGGTGACCGAAGTGGACGCCGCTTTCCAGCAGCTCCCGCATCGTGACGACGGCCATGGCCGTACTCCTTGAGGTGCTCGGTTGTCGCGACCGCAGGATTGCTGTCGCGCCTGACGCCCCGACGCGCCGTGCCACGAGGGACCGAGGAGCGCAGCCACCGTCCGCGAAGAGGGAGGTGGCGGGGCGTGCGAAGTCGACCCGGTGACCCGGATCGCCATAGGAAGTGTACGGGACGGCCCGGGTGCCGGGTGACGGCGCTGTCCACAACCGGCTGGTTGTCCACAGATCCGGTTCATGATCCGCGCGGATCGGGGGGCTGCGGGACGGTTCTGCCATGCGATGCACACCTGATCCGACCGGCCCGACCCACCCGACCGACCTGGTGGTTCCGAGCGCGGGCACCTGCCGCCGGAAGTCCGCGCGCCGGGTGCGGGAGGCGCTCGCGGTGGTGTTGGCGGCCCTGTTGGCGGTGGTGTGCGGCACGGCGGTCACCGCGGCCGGCGCACCGACGCCCACGCCCACGCCCGCGCCTGTTCCCGAGCCTGCACCCACGCCCGTTCCCGCACCGACACCCACGCCCGAGCCTGCACCCGCGCCCGTTCCCGCACCGACACCCGCGCCGGGAACGGGGACAGGGACAGGGGCGGAGCCAAGACCGGGGACGGATGGTGGCCGGAGCTGGCCGCTTGCCGGGCGGCCCGCGGTCCTGCGGGGCTGGGAGCCCCCGGCCGGCCCCTACGCGCGAGGCCACCGCGGGGTCGACCTGGCCGCCGATCCGGGTGCGGCGGTGCTCGCCGCCGCCTCGGGCCAGGTCTCGTTCGCGGGGCGGGTGGCGGGACGCGGGGTGCTGGCGATCGAGGTGGCCGGCAGCGGTGATCCGCCGCTGCGGACCACGTACGAACCGGTGCGCGCGCTCGTGACGAAGGGCGAAAAGGTGGCGGTGGGGCAGGTGGTGGCGGTCATGGAGGCCGGGCCCTTCCACTGCGCGGCGGGCTGTCTGCACTGGGGCCTGCGGCGCGGTGACACGTATCTGGATCCGTTGTCGCTGCTGCCGCCGTCGCTGCTGCGACGGGGCCCGTCCCGGCTGCTCCCGGTGTTCGGAGTGCCCGAACCCGAGCACTCCGCCCGAGGGACCGGGGACGGGCTCGCCGCCCCCGGCGTTCTGCTCGCCGCCGCGGTGCGGCGGCGGCGTCAGCCCCGTGCGCCCTGGACGCCTTGGACGCCTTGGACGCCTTGGACGCCTCGAAGGATCATGGCGACGGCGGTGTCCGCGATCACGGCCGGCTCCTCGGCGACGGCCAGTTCGATACGTCGCACCGCGGCGTCCACCGACCCCTGGAGCAACATCGCCGCCAGCCTCGGCTGCGCGTGGCCGAGGTCGCCGAGCGCCTCGACGATCATGGCGATCAGCCCGCCGTGGGCGGCCCTGATCTTCTCGCGCGCGCCGGCGTCCAGCTCACTCGCCGAAATGGCGACGACCGCCCGGTGGCGGCGGTCCCCGACGAGGTCGAGCTGCCGGCGCACATAGGCCTCGATCTTGTCCTCGGGCGTCGTGGCCCGTTCCATCGCGTTCTCGACCTCGGCCGCCCAGACGGGGAAGTCGACGGCGCAGAGCTCTTCGACGACGGCCGCACGGGAGCGGAAGTACTCATACACGGAGGACCTGGCGAGGCCCGTGCGTTCGGCGAGGGCGGGGAAGGTCAATGCTTCCGTACCTCCCTCGGACAGCAGGGAGCGTGCGGCGTCCAGGAGGGCGCCGCGCTGCATGGTCCGGTGCTCGGCCACCGAGGCCGCTCGAATCCTGGGCACGCGTCCACTGTACGGCGACCGGTGTTCGAGAGGGCGGGTGCGGCCCGGATCAATGGCCGAAGCAGCCATGACCGGCACCGGCCGCGAGCAGGACTCAGCGGCCGGCGTCGGCCAGCTTGGCGCGCAGTTGCAGCACCGATTTGGTGTGGATCTGGCTGACCCTGCTCTCAGTGACTCCGAGGACATTGCCGATCTCAGCCAGTGTGAGGCCCTCGTAGTAGTAGAGCGTGACGACGGTCTTCTCACGCTCCGGGAGGGTGTTGATGGCCCGGGCCAGCAACCGTCTGAGCTCACGGTCCTCGGCGACCTCCACCGGATTGTCGGCGGCGGTGTCCTCAAGAGTGTCCATCAGGCTGAGCCGGTCGCCGCCCTCGCCGCCGACATGCAGCAGCTCCTCCAGCGCGACCACGTTCGCCAGCGACAACTGGCTGAAAACCGCGTGGAGTTCCTCCAGCGCGATGCCCATCTCCGCGGCGACCTCCGCCTCGGACGGAGTACGCCGCAACTGCGCCTCCAGCGTGGCGTAGGCGCGTTCCACCGCCCGCGCCTTCTGGCGCACCGAGCGCGGGATCCAGTCCAGTGCCCGCAGTTCGTCGATCATCGCGCCCCGGATGCGGGTGATCGCGTAGGTCTCGAACTTGATCGCGCGCTCGATGTCGAACTTCTCGATCGCGTCGATCAGTCCGAAGACCCCGGAGGAGACGAAGTCCGCCTGCTCGACGTTGGAAGGCAGGCCCACGCTCACCCGGCCCGCGACGTACTTCACCAGCGGCGAGTAGTGCAGGATCAGCTGCTCCCGCAGCCGCTCGTCGCCCGTGGACTTGTACGAACGCCACAACTCGTCGAGCGAGGAAGGGGCGGGGGGACGCACAGTGCCACGCGCAGCCGGTGGTGCTGCCGCGCGGTCAGACCCGGAGGTGTGCTGGGGCATGTGGTGCCTTGAGCCGTTCTGCTGTGAAGTGCTGGGACGTATGTCTGAGTCGGAACCCTTGTGAGCGTAGCGTGACCATGATGTCGCGGTCCGCGCAGGATAGAGGATCGGCGCTGTGCGAATCCGGCCGATCCGACATGGCTGAGGTCCGGGGCCGTCGCCGTACGCGTCGGCCCCGGAGGCGTCACCGAAGGATCCGCCGAGGTCATCGGCATCACCTTTTCACCCGAATGCTCCAGGTCAAGTACCGCCTCGCCGCGCGTCGCCATTGCAAGTCGGTCGCGGCGTCAACTGCCATCCATCGCCATCCCGTTCGACGAACCCCAGTGAGTGCAGTTCGTACAGCCTGCCGAGCGCCTCGTCGGTGCTGGTTCCGGCCGTGCGGGCCACATCGCGGCCACTGAGGGCACCCCGGTACGGCAGGGCGTCGAGGACTCTGGCGGAGACCGCGTCGAGCAGGTCCCTGGGGTGCACGGGGCCACGTCTGACCGGGGCCAGCTCACCGATGTCCCCCACCAGTTCGGCGATTTCGGCGGCATCGGTCACCAGGACGCCCTCTCCGCGCAGGAGTTCGTGGACCCCTGCCGACAGCCCGCTGGTGGCGGGTCCGGGGACGCCCATGGTGAAGCGGCCGAGCCGCTGTGCGCAGCGCGCGGTGACGAGCGAACCACTGCGGTATTCGGCCTCCACGACGACCGTCCCGCGCGTCAACGCGGCGATGACCCGGTTCCGGAGGATGAATCTGCTGCGGGTGGGATGATCGGACGGTGGTAATTCGCCGATGACGAGCCCCTGTTGCGCGATCCGTCCGATCAGCTCGGCGTGTCCCCGGGGGTAGGGGACGTCCACCCCGCAGGCCAGGACCGCCATCGTCGCCCCGCCGGCGGCGAGCGCGCCGCGGTGCGCCGCCCCGTCGACCCCGAACGCGGCTCCGGACACGACCACCCACCCCAGCTCCGCGAGTCCCGAGCCGAGACCGGCCGCCATGTGCGATCCGTAGGGGGTGCAGGCGCGTGCGCCGACCACAGCGACCGAACGCAGCGCCCAGAGCCGCAAATCGCGGGGGCCCCGCACCCACAGTCCGGTCGGTCTGGCGTCCGCGAGGTCGTCGAGCTGGCTGGGCCATTCCCGGTCCCCGGGGCAGATGAACCGCCCGCCGAGCGCGGCGACCGCCGAGAGGTCCCGGCCGGGGTCGGCGCTCTCGGCCCGCAGCCGGTACCCGGCGAGCCGCCTCGGGGTCATTCCGCTCAGCTGCTCCGCGGTGCCGTCCCCGGTGGTGATCCGCCGTATCAGCTCGACGGCACCGCACTCGCGCAGCCAGCGGCCGCCGCGCTCGTCCCCCGGCTCGATGATGCGGGTCAGCGCTGCCCGCGCCAGCCGCTCCTGAACGCTCACCACCACCCCGGACCCTGTTCCGGCCCCGTGCTCCGGGCCGTCCCCCGGGCCGTGCTCCGGGCTGTGCTCCGGGCCCTGCCCCCGTACCTCCCCCGACGGGTCCTGCCCCCTCCCCGGTCCACCGTCCGCCCGCCGATTCATGACGGCGTCCCGGCATTCGTCAGGGCGCCCCGTGGAATCCCGGTGCGCAGTTCCAGCGCCACCGCGATGTCGGAGGCGTCCGGGCGGTCGGCGCCTCGCAGATCGGCGACCGTCCACGCCACTCTGAGCACCCGGTCCAGGCCCCGCGCGGTGAGCAGGCCGCGTTCCATGTCCCGTTCGGCCTCCTTGAGCGCGCCCGGGGCCGCGACCAGCCTGGTCCGCAGCTCATGGCCGGGCACCTCGCTGTTGGTGGACCACGCGGTGCCCGCGAGCCGCTCCGCGGCCCGCGCCCTGGCCTGCCTCACCCGGGCCGCCACCGCGGCCGTCGACTCGCCCCGGCCGCCCTGCCCCATCAGGTCCTGGCGCCTGACCGGCTCGACGAGCACCCGCAGATCCACCCGGTCGAGCAGTGGCCCGGAGAGCCTCGCCTGGTAGCGCCTGACCGCGGACGGCGGGCATTCGCAGCCGGCGCCGCTGAGGCTGTGCCGGCCGCACGGGCACGGGTTGGCGGCCAGCACCATCAGAAATCTGGCGGGCAGTCGCACCACCCCGGCGCTCCGTGCCACCACCACATGCCCCGATTCCAGCGGCTGGCGCAGTGCGTCCAGCGCCCGCACGGAGAACTCGGGCGCTTCGTCCAAAAAGAGAATTCCCCGATGAGCCAACGAGACCGCACCGGGCCTCGGCAGCCCATTGCCGCCGCCGACCAGCGACTGCATCGTCGCCGAGTGGTGGGGCGCGCAGTAGGGCGGCCGGCTGACCAGTGGCTCCCCCGGCGGCAGGATGCCCGCCACCGAGTGCACCGCGGTCACCTCCAGGGATTCCTTCCTGGTCAGCTCCGGCAGGATGGCCGGCAGCCGCTCGGCCAGCATGGTCTTGCCGGCGCCCGGCGGTCCCGAGAGCAGGAGGTGGTGACCGCCCGCCGCGGCGACCTCCAGAGCCATCCGGGGCTGCTCCTGCCCCGCCACGTCCGCCAGATCCGGCAGATGTCCGTCGCCCTGCCCGGCACCGCGGGCGAGGCCGGTGCCGATGCCCGCGCCGGGCACCATCAGCCCGGCCAGCATGGTGTCGGGGCGCCCCTCGTCGTGTGCCTGCCGCTCGTCGGGCACCGGCTCGTCGCAGAGCACCGCGATCAGCTGCCGCAGGCTCCGTACCCCGAGGACGGAGACTCCGGGGACCAGCGCCGCCTCGCCCGCGGTCTGTTCCGGCACGACCACCTGCCGGTATCCGGCCTCCGCCGCGGCGAGCACGGCCGGCAGCACCCCGCGCACCGGCCGCACCCGGCCGTCGAGCCCCAGCTCACCGATCATCACCACATCGGCGATGGAACCAGGATCGATCCGCTCGGCCGCCCCCAGCACCGCACAGGCGACGGCGAGATCGAACCCGGATCCACCCTTGGGCACCGAGGCCGGCGACAGGCCCACCGTGAGCTTCTTCTGCGGCCACTCGGCCCCCGAGTTCACCACCGCGGCCCTGACCCGGTCGCGGCTCTCCACCAGGCTCTTGTCCGGCAGCCCCACCAGGGTGAACGCGGCCACCCCCGCCTCCAGGTCCGCCTGGACCTCCACCACCACACCCTCGACGCCGACCAGCGCCACCGAGCACGCCCGCGCGAACCCCATCAGGCCACCCCCCGCGCATGCTCGGCGACCGGCGCACCTCGCCTGGGCAGCACCACGCCGACCAGGTCGATCCGGACGCCGCCGGGCGGCGGTCCGCCGTGCCGGTCGATCCAGATACCGGCCAGCCGCCGCAGCCGCTCCGCCTTGACCGGCGTGACGGCCGCCATCGGATGCTCGAAGGCGCCCGCCCTGCGGGTCTTCACCTCGCAGACCACGAGCGCGTCGCCGTCCATCGCGACGATGTCGATCTCACCGGCGCGACAGCGCCAGTTCCGTTCCAGTACGGACATGCCGGACTCGGCCAGCAGCCGCACCGCCAGGTCCTCGCCGTACCGCCCGAGTGCCCCCCGTGCGTTCATTTCGGCACCACCTCCGGGACCGACTCTGACGCGTCCGGTCCCGATCGGTGGATCTTGGTGGAAAACCTCGGGATTGTGGATATCCCGGCCACCCGGAAGTGCGAATCAAGGGCGGCCCAAGGCCGGACCGAACCCAGGCCGGTCCGAATCGAACCCAGGCCAGACCGAACCGAACCCAGGGCGGACCCGATCGGATCAAGGGCGAATCGACGCCCTCGGGAGTGGGCTCAGCCGCCCGGAAGTTCGAGATCGCTCTTGTTGAGCTCCTCGATGTTGACGTCCTTGAACGTCAGCACCCGGACCTGCTTGACGAACCGCGCAGGGCGGTACATGTCCCAGACCCAGGCGTCCGCCATCGATACTTCGAAGAACACCTCGCCCTGGACCGAGTGCACCTGCATCTCGTAGTCGTTGGTGAGGTAGAAGCGCCGTTCGGTCTCGATCACATATTTGAACAGACCGACGACATCTCGGTACTCCCGGTAGAGCTTCAGCTCCATCTCGGTCTCGTACTTTTCGAGGTCCTCGGCGCTCATTGGCATGTTCCCCTTCAGCCGTGCGTCCCCCCATTGTGCGCCAGGCTCCCGGCCCCCTGGACCCTTAGGCGATTTCGGGGTCGAGAACCACTGGCATATGCGGAGGACCCTCGTCGAGCAGCGTGCGCAGCAACTCGGCGAGCCTGGTCGGGTACACCGTCTCACGCGCCGCCGACAGTTCGGCGGAGGTCCACCACCTCAGACCCGCGACACTGCGTTGCTCCAGCCCGGTCTGCCCACTGGTATCGGTGGCGGTCTGCCTCGTACGGGCCAGGAAATACCACTCGTCCTGATCCCGGCGGCGTCCGTCGAACGGGAACGAGCACATCCGCTGCCAGAGCAGCGGACCCAACTCGACGTCGGTGATCCCGGTCTCCTCCGTCAGCTCGCGCAGCGCGGCCTCCTCCCGGGTCTCGTCGCCCTCCACGCCGCCGCCGGGGGTGAACCACCAGGTGCTCGCCGGATCCGCCGGTTCGAAGCCGTGCATCAGCAGGATCCGGTCGTCGGGGTCCAGAAGGACCACGCGGGCGACCTTCCGCTTCTCAGTGCGCACCGGCGGGCACCTTTCCGCCCTTGGTCCGTGGTGCCCGCAAGGCCCGTGCCGCGATCGGTCCGTACGCCGCGCCGCCCAGAATGAGCACCACGCCCACGAGCACCGCCGCGAGTTGCAACCGCAGCGGTCCGGGCGACGACACCCCGCCGGGGAGGGAGGCGAAGGCTCCCGGACGCTCGACCATGCCGTTCATCGGCCAGGCGACGGCGTCCACCCGGGCCTGTACCGCGTCGCGGGGGACGGAGCCCTGACCGGCGTCGTTCAGGTGCACCCGGGAGTCCAGCGACGCGGTGCGCTCATCGCCCAGCAGGAAGAGCTGCCCCTTGGGCACCTGAGCCGTGAAATTCTCCGCCGAGGCGAGGCCCTTGGCGTGCAGATACGGTTCGTCAACGGGCTTCCCGTTGACCGTGAGCCGGCCGCCCTTCCCGCAGCAGGCGATCCGGTCGCCGCCGATCCCGACGACCCGCTTCACCATCGGCATGTCCCCCCACGCCGGATCGGTGAAGACCACCACGTCGCCGCGGTGCACCTCGCTGCCGTCGATCCGCTGCGCGAGCACCCGGTCGCCGGCGTTCACCGTCGGTGTCATCGACCCGGTCGGCACCGTGTACGGCTTGTACACCACCGCTCCCCAGGCGAACCCGCCGAGGAAGAGCACACAGCCGACGGCCACGGCCAGCCCCGACAGCATGCTGCCGAGACGGCCGCGGCCGTCACCCGTACGTCCTTGTCCGCTCATCCCAGCGTCCCCCCACTCCGGAGATCGAAAATCGCTGATCCGAGTCGGCACCCTACCCGGCGGTACGCCCGCCGGTCAGCCTCCTGCGGCGCCACAGTACGAGAGGGAGCGCACCCGCGATGCCGACGGCTCCCGGGGCCAGGCCCGCCGCCGCGCTGATCCCCGGCTGGTCGAAGGTGTCCGGGACCGACAGCGTCGCCCAGCGGTTGATCGGCCACGCCACGACCACGGCGCGCCCCACGACGTCCTTGACGGGCACGAAGCCCTTGGTCGCCTCGTCGGTGTGGTAGCGCGAGTCCAGGGAGTTCTGCCGGTGGTCGCCCATCACCCAGATCTTGCCCTCGGGCACCTTGAAGGGTCCGAAGGGCTTGTCGTCGCAGGCCGTGTTGCCGGGGAAGATGTACGGCTCGTCGAGCGCCTTCCCGTTGACCTTGACCGGGCCGCCCTTGGCACACTCCACGGTGTCGCCGCCGACCGCGATCGTCCGCTTGATCAGGTCCTTCTCCTTGGACGACGGCATCAGGCCGATGAAGCTCAGAAAGTCCTGCACCACGTTCGACTCGGGGGTCGGTTCCCCGGCGAGCCAGTTGTCCGGATCGTGGAAGACGACCACCTCGCCGCGCTCGGGCTCCCCGCCGAACCACGGTGTCAGCTTGTCCACCAGCACCCGGTCGCCCCGCTGGAGCGTGTTCTGCATCGAGTCCGAGGGGATCGAGAACGCCTGCACCAGGAACGTCTTGATCAGCAGCGCGAGAACCAGGGCGACGACGATCAGCAGGGGCAGCTCCTTCCAGAAGGGGCGCTGCTTCCTCGCTGCCCTCTTGCCGTCCCCGTCCGGAGCCCGCTCATCCGCGGGCGCGTCCGGATCCGGCGCCCCTCCCACCGGACCGGCCGCCGGATCCGCCGCTGTACCGGCTGCGGAATCGGCCGCCGGTTCGACGGCAGGATCAGCGGACCGGTCGGGCCCCTTCGCGGAGTCTTCCTGTCCAGGTCGTGCACCGGCAGCCACGTCACTCACATCCAGTCCTCACTATGCGCCCCCGCCTTCTCCAGGACCCCACCCGTTCAAAGGCCCACTGCCCCGAACAACGAGCGGGAGTTCCTGAGACCCATGAAGAACACCCGGCGAGCGTCCCGCACTTATTCGATCTTGCCGTTTCCTCGGTCACAACGCCATCGCCCAGCCACGGCACCACCGCCCCGCCCCGCCGAACCGGTACGGTCCAGCGGATCATGACAGGACGTCAGTCACTTCCGCCGCTCGGAGGACAGCCGGACCCGCCTGCGCCAGAGCACGATCGGCACGGCCCCGGCGATGCCGATCGCACCGGGCGCCGCGGCCATCGCGGCACCCAGGCCCGGCTGGTCGAAGGTCTTCGGGACCGGCAGCGTCGCCCAGCGGCTGATCGGCCACGCCACGACGAAGGCCCGGCCGACGACCTCGTCGTTGGAGACCGTGCCGTTGCCCGGCAGTTCCTGGTGGTAGCGGGAGTCGCGGGAGTCCTGGCGGTGGTCGCCCATCACCCAGATCCGGCCCTCGGGCACCTTGATCGGGCCGAACGGCGCGTCGTTGCACGCGGTGTTGCCGGGGTAGATGAACGACGTCTCGTCCAGGGCCTTGCCGTTGACCACGACGGGGCCGTTCTCCCTGCACTCCACCGTGTCGCCGCCGATGGCGATGACCCGCTTGATCAGGTCCTTCTCCTCGGCGGACGGCATCAGTCCGATGAAGCTGAGGAACTTCTGGACCACATTCGGGTGGACCTCCTCGGTGTCGTCCAGCCAGCCGCCCGGGTCGTGGAAGACGACGACCTCACCGCGCTCGGGTTCCGAGCCGAACCAGGGGGTCAGCTTGTCGACCAGCACCCGGTCGCCCCGCTGGAGGGTGTTCTGCATCGAGTCCGAGGGGATCGAGAACGCCTGCACCAGGAACGTCTTGATCAGCAGCGCGAGAACCAGGGCGATGACGATCAGCAGGGGCAGCTCCTTCCAGAAGGAGCGCGGCTTCTTCATGGCCGTGCCGCCGCCGTCCGGAGTGGCGCCGTCACTCCCCGCGCGGCCCGCCGTCCCGGCAGACTCGGCATGACCCGAACGGTCCGGCCGGTCCTCGGGCTCCTCATGTCCGGATCGTGCGCCGACGGCCAAATCCCCCACATCCACTCCTCACTCCGTGCCACGCCTGCGCCCCAGCCGGTGCAGGCCCACCACTCCCATAACGAGCGGGAGTTCCGCAGGGGTCGGGAGAGGGATCATTCCGTTGAGATCCCGGGACGACACACTATTCGACGGGGCCGACGCCCCGGCCGTCCCGGCGCGCGCGTCAGGGACCGGGCCGAACGTCGCCGGTTCCTCCAGTTTCCGCCAGTGGCCGACGGGCCAGGCGATCACCACGGCCCGTCCCACGACCTCGTCCTCGGACACCGTGCCGTGTCCCGGCTCGTCCAGGTGATAGCGCGAATCGGCCGAATCGGACCGGTGGTCGCCCATCACGAAGATCCGGCCCTCCGGAACCTTTACCTCGAATTTGATGAGGGAGGGAGGATTCCCGGGATACAGATACGGCTCGTCGAGCGGTACGCCGTTGACGGTGACCCGGCCGTCCTGGCCGCAGCACTTCACCGTGTCGCCGCCGACCGCGATCACCCGCTTGATCAGATCCTGTTCGTCGTCGGAGGGCAGCAGCCCGATGAAGGTCAGCGTCTCCTTCACCTGCTTGACCACGACAGGCGGGTCCTTCTTGTCCGCGTTCTCCTGTTTCAGCCAGCCGCCCGGGTCCTTGAAGACGACGACATCGCCGCGCTGCGGCCGGGATCCGAACCAGGGCGTCAGCTTGTCCACGAGCACCCGGTCACCGATGCGGATGGTCTGCTCCATCGATCCGGACGGGATCACGAAGGCCTGCACCAGGAACGTCTTGAGCACCAGCGCGATCACCAGTGCCACGACGATCAGCAGCGGGATCTCCCCCACCGCCGCCCCGCGCCGCCGCCGCTTGACCCTGCGGGCCAGCTTCCGCCGCGCCGCCCTGGTGGGCAGCGAGCCCGCGGCCGACGGCTCCGCCCCGGGCCCGGGCCTCCCGAGGCCGCGGTTACCCACGGCCCCCGCCCGGCGTCCCCGCGGTGGCGAAGGCGGCGCCGTCCGGCAGCGAGCCCAGCCTGCTCGGCGGCCAGCCGATCCAGTCCACCCTGCCGATCACCATGTCGACCGGGACCATGCCACCGCCCGGCTCGCCCAGGTGGTCACGCGAGTCGCGGGAGTTGCTGCGGTGGTCGCCCATCATCCACAGCTTGCCGTCGGGCACGACGATGTCGAAGCGGACCCGGGAGGGCGCGTCCCCGGGATGCAGATAGCTTTCGACGACCGGCCGGCCGTTCACCTCGATCCGGCCCCGCTCGTCGCAGCAGACCACCCGGTCGCCGCCCACGCCCACCACCCGCTTCACGTAGTCGGTATCGGCCGGCTCGGCCAGGCCCAGGGAAGCGGCCACCGAGTGCATCAGACCGGTGACGGGGTTCCCCTCCGGGGGTTCCTGGACGAACGATCCGGTGCCGTCGAAGACCACCACGTCGCCGCGCTGCGGCACGGAGCCCGAGCCGTACGCCAGCTTGTTCACCAGCACCCGGTCCCCCACCCGCAGCGTGGGCTCCATCGAGCCGCTGGGGATCAGGAAGGGCTGCACCACGTAGTTGCTCAGGAGCAGCACGAAGACCGCGCAGGCGGCCCCGAGCGCGGCGGTCCGTCGCCAGGAGATCGCGGCGGTCGGAAGATCCGGGATACGCAAGGAGCGCGCCCCCTCCTCCGACGCCTTTGCGGGTGCGGAGGAGCGGTCGCGCTCCGAGGGCTTTGCTTCCGTGTCCATCGGGGCCAGAGCCTATCCGGCCGACCTGTGGACCTGGGAGTCAGCTCAGTTGTCGCGCTTCTCCTTGATCTTCGCGGCCTTGCCGCGGAGCTCACGGAGGTAGTACAGCTTGGCGCGACGGACGTCACCGCGGGTGACGAGCTCGATCTTCTCGAAGATCGGGCTGTGCACCGGGAAGGTGCGCTCGACGCCGACGCTGAAGGAGACCTTGCGGACCGTGAAGGTCTCGCTGACGCCCGCGCCCTGGCGGCGGATGACTACGCCCTTGAACTGCTGGATACGGGAGCGGTTGCCCTCGATCACTCGGACGTGGACGTTGACGGTGTCACCGGGGCGGAACGCCGGGACGTCGGTGCGCAGCGATGCGGCGTTGACGCCATCGAGCAGGGAAGCCATGTTGTCTGCTTTCTTCGCCGATGCCACAGGTCATCGACGGGAGATAGTGAGAGATGGGGTGCTGATCGCGTCGGGCGGACGTCGTTCCCCCTGTGGCAGGGGCGTACGCCGGACGTACAGCAGCGGCCTATTCTTCCACGGCCTCGGGCCTGCGCCAAAATCGGCCGCCGGGCTCCGGTGACCAGCCGAGGATCGAGAGCATCTCGCGGTCCTTCTTGTCGAACCCCTCGGCCTCGCAGCGCTCGATCAGATCGGGCCGGTTGAGGGCGGTACGGCGGAACGCCTCGTCCCGGCGCCAGCGGGCGATCTTCCCGTGGTGGCCGCTGAGCAGCACCTCGGGAATCTCCCGGCCGCGCCACTCGGGCGGCTTGGTGTAGACGGGCCCCTCCAGCAGGTTGGCCATCGCGCCGGGGGCGAAGGAGTCGTCCCGGTGCGATTCGGCGTTGCCGAGCACTCCGGGCAGCAGCCGGGCGACCGCCTCGGTGATCACCAGTACCGCGGCCTCCCCGCCGGCCAGCACGTAGTCCCCGATGGACACCTCGACGACCGGCATCCGGGTGGCGTACTCGTCCATCACCCGCCGGTCGATGCCCTCGTAGCGGGCCGGGGTGAAGATCAGCCACGGCCGCTCGGAGAGCTCGACGGCCAGCTCCTGGGTGAACGGGCGGCCGCTGGGGGTGGGCACCACGAGCACCGGGGAGTGCGCCCCGGCCTCGTACCCGCCCGCCAGGGCGTCGTCCAGGGCCTCGCCCCACGGCTCGGTCTTCATGACCATGCCGGGGCCGCCGCCGTACGGGGTGTCGTCGACCGTGTTGTGCCGGTCGTACGTCCAGTCGCGCAGGTCGTGCACATGGACGTCGAGGCGGCCGCGGGCGCGGGCCTTGCCGACGAGGGAGACGTTCAGCGGTTCCAGGTACTCCGGGAAGATCGTGACGACGTCGAGGCGCATCAGACGTCCTTCCCCGTCGCGGGAGCCTCGTCCCCGTCGCCCTCTTCGTCGCGCGAGGAGGCGACCACGGCCTGGCTCTCGTCGATCAGGCCGGGCGGGGGGGCGATCACCGCGCGCTGCTCCGCCAGGTCGATCTCGGTGACGATCTCCTCGACGAACGGGATCATCACCTCGCTGCCGTCCGGCCGCTCGACGATGAAGAGGTCCTGGGACGGCAGATGCGTGATCTCGGTGATCCGGCCGATCTCGGTGCCGTCGGCGAGGACCACATCGAGGTCCATCAGCTGGTGGTCGTAGAACTCCTCGGGGTCCTCGGGGAGTTCCGCCGGGTCGACGTCGGCGATCAGCAGCGTGTTGCGCAGGGCCTCGGCAGCCGTGCGGTCGCGCACGCCCTCGAAGCGCAGCAGCAGCCGTCCGCTGTGCACCCGGCCGGTCTCGATCGTCAGCGGTCCGGCGCCGGCCGGTTCGGTGGCGAGCACGGCCCCGGGTCCGAGCCGCAGCTCCGGCTCGTCCGTACGGACCTCGACGGTGACCTCGCCCTTGATGCCATGGGCCCGGCCGATCCGCGCGACTACCAACTGCACCTTGTGTCTCTCCTGTCATACGACGACGGGCCGGGGCGGGCGCATGGCCCTCCCCGGCCCGTGCCGGTGTTCAACTCTGTCAGCGAACCTGATCCACATCGACGAGGTCGACGCGGATGCCACGGCCGCCGATGGCGCCCACGACGGTACGCAGTGCGCGTGCGGTGCGGCCGTTGCGGCCGATCACCTTGCCGAGGTCGTCGGGGTGGACCCGGACCTCCAGCACGCGACCACGGCGCAGGTTGCGCGAGGCGACCTGCACATCGTCAGGGTTGTCAACGATGCCCTTCACGAGGTGCTCGAGAGCCTCCTCGAGCATGCTCAGGCCTCGGTCGACTCGGCGGGCGCAGCCGCGTCAGCAGCCTCGTCCGCCTTCTTGTCGGCCTTCTTCGCCTTCTGCGTGATGGCCTCGCCCTTGGACTCGTCGCCGCCGTCCTTGGTCAGGGCCTCGAACAGGGCGCGCTTGTCGGCCTTGGGCTCCGGCTGCAGCAGCGGCGCGGGGGCCGGGAGGCCCTTGTGGGCCTGCCAGTCACCGGTGAGCTTCAGGATCGCGAGAACCGGCTCGGTCGGCTGGGCGCCGACGGACAGCCAGTACTGCGCACGCTCCGAGTTGACCTCGATGCGCGAGGGGTTCTGCACCGGGTGGTACAGGCCGATCTCCTCGATGGCCCGGCCGTCACGGCGGGTACGGGAGTCGGCGACGACGATGCGGTAGTGAGGCGAACGGATCTTGCCCAGACGCTTCAGCTTGATCTTGACTGCCACGGAAGTGGTGTCTCCTGGTCTATGACGTGGGTGGGCACAACGAAGATGCCACGTGGGGTTGCGGTACTCGGGTGCCCGATGGACGCGTCAGCCGGAGGAGAGAGGGGTCCTGTGCGACTGTCGAGTACAGCTAGCCATTGTGCCACACCGTGCCGGGTCACCCCACCGCGACCGCGGCTTCCGGGATGCGGAAGGGCTTCCCGCATCCTCCGCAGACGATCGGCGCCTGCGCCAGGACCGATGGGACGACCCGCACATTGCGGCCGCAGTCGCAGACGGCCTTGACGCGGACGCCCCCGCCGGAGGAGCCGTGCCGGGCGGCCGGCCCGCGGAAGGAACGCTTGGTGTCGGCGGCGGTGGCGACCGTGTGTGCCTTGAGGGCGCGCTGCAGCCGCTCGATCGTCGGGCGGTAGCGGCGCTTCGCCTCGGGGTTGAGGGCGACCAGCGAGAAGCCACTGCTGGGGTGGGGCTCCTCGGCGTGGTCGAGGCCCATCTCCTCGGCGATCGCGAGGAATCTGCGGTTGTGGTAGCGGCCGGCGCGCGAAGTGTCGCGGACGCCTCGCGCGGCGGCGATGCCGTGGACTGCCTCATGGAGCAGTCGCTCGAAGGAGAGCTCGGCGCCGCAGGCGGACGAGGACTCTCCGATCAGGGACTCGGGCGCGGCTAGATCCGGCAGCTCGGGGTGGTACCGCTGAATGTCGGCCCACGCCTGTGCCAGCTCTGCGGCAAGTACAGGTGGTGTCGTGCTCACGTCGTGACAACGAGCGCGAGTGCTCCGGTGTTCCGATTCCGGGCCATCCCAAATAATTTGCACGTACCAGTCAGTTGCCCTTGCATGCGTCCCGACGAGGGCGGGTGCGCAGATCTGCGGAGAAGCCTCACAGCTCGCACCAAGGTGGTACGTAGCGACGCGTACGCCCGGACGCGTAGGCGGCCACCGTACGCCGGGGCCCCGGGCGGCCGGGGCGGCGGGTGGGGGCGTCAGTAGGCGCGTGCCACCAGGGCGACATTACCGGGCTCGTCATCCGCCCCGGGCACCGACCCGTCCCCGGCGACCAGACACCGTACGGACACCCCGTGCTCCGCGAGCCGGGCCTCGCCCGCCGGGCCGAGTGCCGACCAGGCGATGCGCGCCCAGCCGCCCGCGGCCGCCGCCTCCACGGCCTCCGCCACCGTCGTGACGTCGCTGGTGGCCGACTCGCGGCGGCTCCGGGACTCCCGCAGCAGCGCCGCCTGGTCCTCCTCCAGGACCGCCGGGAGCAGCGCGGGCAGGGCCTCGACGGGGACCGGTTCCTTCCCGCCGGGGATGCGCCGGACCAGCGTCGCGGTGCCGCTCGCCAGATCGCGCGGGCCGATCTCGATCCGCACCGGCACCCCCTTCAGCTCCCAGTCGACCGCGCGGCGGCCGAACGGGGTGTCGGTGCGGTCGTCGGTCCCGGTCCTGATCCCGGCCGCGCGCAGCCGCTCCGCGACGGACCGGACCGTGTCCAGGACGGCCCCGTCGTCCTTGACCGCGACGACGACCGCCTGGACGGGGGCGAGCCGCGGCGGGACGCGGAGCCCGTGGTCGTCGCCGTGGGCCATGATCAGGCCGCCGACCATCCGGGTCGAGGCGCCCCACGAGGTCTGCCGGACGAGCTCCTGCCGCCCGTCCCGGGACAGATAGCGGGTGTGGAACGCCTTGGCGAAATTGGTGCCGAGTTCGTGGCTCGTACCCATCTGGAGGGCCTTGCCGTCCCGCATCATCGCTTCAAGGGTGAGCGTGTTGACGGCCCCCGCGAACCGCTCGGCCGGGGTCTTGCGGCCGAGGACCACGTCGATGCCCAGCACGTCGGTCATGAAGTCCGCGTAGACCTCGCGGTGGATGTACGCGGCGAAGTCCCGGGCCTCCTCGTCGGTGGCATGGGCGGTGTGGCCCTCCTGCCAGAGGAATTCCGTCGTACGGAGGAAGATCCGCGGGCGCATCTCCCAGCGCACCACGTTCGCCCACTGGTTGATCAGGAGCGGCAGATCGCGGTAGCTCTGCACCCACTTCGAGAAGTACTCGTTGATGATCGTCTCGGAGGTGGGCCGCACCACCACGGGCTCTTCGAGCTCCTTCCCGCCGCCGCGGGTGACCGTCGCGAGCTCGGGCGCGAAGCCCTCGACGTGCTCGGCCTCGCGTGTCAGGTAAGACTGGGGGATGAAGAGCGGGAAGTAGGCGTTGCGGGCGCCCGCCTTTTTGATGCGGGCATCCAACTCCTGCTGCATCCGCTCCCACAGGCTGTATCCGTACGGCCGGATGACCATGGTGCCGCGCACCGGGCCGTTGTCCGCGAGTTCGGCCTTGTTGATCAGATCCTGGTACCAGCGGGGAAAGTCCTCGGCCTGGGGCGTGAGAACGGGTGCCTTTGCCATGGCGCGCATCGTAAGGCGACACCGCCCACCGCACGGGGCGACGGGCCCGGGGGCCGCGGGCCTTCCCCTCGGACGCGTCACCGCTCCGCGCAAGCATTGCCCTCGCACCCCTGGACGCGGACGCGGATGCGCAGTTCTCTGACATACGGGGGAAGCGGGGGCGCACACGGCGGGGGCATTCACTCGGGCACTACCGATCGGACACGGCCGACCTCTCGGCGGATTGGGGCGCTTTCCATGACACCCACGCTCGTCCGGCACCACAGCCACGCGGAAACGTCCACCCGGGTGGACTCCGGCGACCGTGCCCGGGACTGGGCCGAGATCCAGGAGCGGATGCTGGCACCGCTGTACGAAGCGGTGTACGAGCGGCTCGAAGTGGGATCCGGTACCCGGCTGCTCTCCCTGGGCTGCGGCTCCGGTCTCGCGCTGCTGATCGCGGCCGCCCGGGGCGCGCGCGTCACCGGCGTGGACACCGACCTCGAACGTCTGGCGCTCGCCCGGACCCGGCTGCTGCCCGATCCGGGCAGCGCCGCCGGTCCCCCGGCCGGACATCCGCGGCTTCTGGAGGGTGATCCGTCCGGGGCCCGGCCGTCCGACGGGATGCCGTACAACCTGATCACCGTGTTCACCCCGATCGGCTGCTCGTCCGACGACGGCGAGGGGCTGGTGGCCGCGCTGCGGTCCGGTGTGCCGCTGGCCGCGCGGGGCAGCACCGTGGTGCTCACCGGCTGGGGTCCGCCGGAGCGCTGTGCGACGGCGCCGGTGCTGCGGGTGGCGGGGCGGCTCTCCGACCGGGACCGGGCCCCCCGCGACGGCGGCTGGCGGCCGTCGGGCCGGGACGACCTGGAGGAGCTGGCCTTCCGGGCCGGGCTGAATCCCGACGGCTCGGGCCGGGTGGCGTGCCCCTTCGGGTACGCGGACCTGGACAGCGCGGTGCGGGGGCTGCTCTCCACCCGGCTCTTCGACGCGGCGGTACGGGCGACGGACCGTACCCAGGTGGAGAAGGAGGTCGCGCGGGCCCTCCACCCGCACCGCCGCCGGGACGGCACGGTCTGGATGCCGAACGTCTTCCGCTACCTCGTGTGCACCACCTGAACGGCGGCTACTTCCCCAGCCGGGTGATGCCGGCCGCCCGGTAGGCCTCGGCCTCGTCCAGCGTCTCGTTCGCGAGGAGCGCGGCGGAGAGCGAGTCCAGCCGGTCCCGGTTCTCGCGCAGCAGCCGGCACGCCACCTCGTAGCACTCGTCGACGATCCGCCGCATCTCGCCGTCCACCGCGTCGAGCGTGGCGGGGGCCGCCGACAGTCCGTACGCCTGCTGGGCGTCGCTCGGGATCGCCGTCAGTCTGCCCACCTTGTGGCTCATGCCCCAGCGGCCGACCATGCCGCGGGCCAGGTTGGTGACCTGTTCCAGATCGCTCTCCGCGCCGGTGGTGATCATCCCGAAGACCACCTGTTCGGCCGCCATGCCGCCGAGCGCCCCGACGATGCGGCCGCGCAGATACTCCTCGGTGTACGCGTACTTGTCGGCGTCCGGCGTCGAGAGCGTGACGCCCAGGGCTCGGCCGCGCGGCACGATGGTGACCTTGCGCACCGGGTCGGCGCCCGGCTGGACCATGCCGAGCAGGGCGTGGCCGCTCTCGTGGTACGCGGTCCTGCGGCGTTCCTCGTCGGACATGACCAGTGAGCGTTCGGCGCCGAGCTGGACCTTCTCCAGGGCGTCCGAGAAGTCGGGCTGGGTGACCTCGGACTGCCGGCGCTTGACCGCCAGGAGCGCGGCCTCGTTGGCCAGGTTGGCGAGGTCCGCGCCGGTCATGCCGGGCGTCGTGCCGGCCACCTGGGCCAGGTTCACATCGCCGGCGAGCGGGATCTGCCGGGTGTGGATCTCCAGGATCGCCTCCCGGCCGGTCCGGTCCGGCGGGCTGACCTGGACGATCCGGTCGAAGCGGCCGGGCCGGGTGAGGGCGGGGTCGAGCACGTCGGCGCGGTTGGTGGCGGCGAGCACGACGACGCCCTCCGAACCGGAGAAGCCGTCCATCTCGGTGAGGATCTGGTTGAGCGTCTGCTCGCGCTCGTCGTGGCCGCCCATGCCGGAGCCGCCGCCGCGGGCCCGGCCGATGGTGTCGATCTCGTCGATGAAGACGATGGCGGGGGCGACCTTGCGCGCCTCCGCGAACAGCTCCCGGACCCGGCTCGCGCCGACGCCGACGATCATCTCGATGAACTCGGAGGCCGACGCCGAGAAGAACGGCACCCCGGCCTCACCTGCGACGGCCCGGGCCAGCAGGGTCTTGCCGGTGCCGGGCGGCCCCGCGAGCAGTACCCCGCCGGGCATCCGGGCGCCCATCCTCCGGTACGCCTGCGGGTTCTTCAGGAAGTCCACGACGTCGTTGAGCTCACCCTCGACCTCGTCGATCCCGGCCACGTCCTCGAAGGTGGTGCGCTTGCCGCCCTCCAGCTCGACGGGCTTGGGCGGGGCCTTGCGGCCGAAGCCGCCCATCCCGCCGCCCATGCCCCTGGACATCCGCCGGGCGATGAACACCCAGAGCAGTACGAGCAGCAGCATGGGTGCGAGCGAGATCAGCAGGTTGGCGAGGAAGCTGCGCTGCTGGACGACCGGTTCGGCGGTGACCGTGACGTCGTCCTTGACCAGTTCGGCCCAGAGGTTGTCGTCCGCGAAGGCCGGGCGCTGGGTTTCGAACTTGGTGTACTTGTCGTCGCTCCCCGGGACCTTCGCCTCCTTCTTGAGCTGCCCCTGGATGGCGTCGCCCTTGGAGTAGATCTTGGAGACATTGCCCGAGGTGACCTGCTTGCTGAACTCCGTGTACGCGATCGTCCGCTGCTCCTCCCCGTTGAAGAAGGAGAGCACCAGATTGGCGATCAGATAGACGGCGAGCGCGGTCAGCAGCAGTCCGCCCCAGCCTCCGGGCATCTTCCGGCCGGGCGGCTGGGGCGGCGGGGCACCCTCGGAGCGCCACGGCTGATCGGTCCGGTCGCGGGGCGGTACGGGGTTGGTCACGCGCGCTCCTCTGCCGACTGCCGTTGAGGCGACAGTAAGGGAGGAACACGGACAAAGCCCTCCCAGGGCCTGCCCGATGGGCCCTTGGAGGGACGGCGTACGGCAGCCGTGGCGAACCCGGGCCGACCCGGCCCGGGTTCATTCGGTCCGGGCTCAGCCCATGAACTTCTTGAACTCGTCCGGCAGCTCGAAGTTCTTGTCGTCCTGGGCCGGCAGTCCGAACGCCCCGCCCTGCGCCGCCTGCTCGCGACGGGCGGCAGCGGCCTGCTCCTCGGCCTTGCGCTTCATCGGGTTGCCGCTCTTGCGCTTGCCCTTGGCCTGCTTGACCTGCTTCTTCTGCCGGCCGGGGCCACCGCCCATGCCCGGCATCCCGGGCATCCCCGGCATGCCACCGCCCTGGGCCATCTTCGACATCATCTTGCGCGCCTCGAAGAACCGCTCCACCAGGTTCTTCACCGCGCTGACCTCGACACCGGAACCCTTGGCGATACGGGCCCGGCGCGAGCCGTTGATGATCGTCGGCTCGGCGCGCTCCTTCGGGGTCATCGACTTGATGATCGCGGCGGTGCGGTCCACGTCGCGCTCGTCGATGTTGTTGATCTGGTCCTTGATCTGCCCCATGCCGGGCAGCATGCCGAGCAGCTTGGAGATGGATCCCATCTTCCTGACCTGCTCCATCTGGGCCAGGAAGTCGTCGAGCGTGAAGTCCTTGCCCTTGCTGGACGCCAGCTTGGAGGCCATTTTGGCGGCCTCTTCCTGGCTGAAGGTCTTCTCCGCCTGCTCGATCAGGGTGAGCAGGTCACCCATGTCGAGGATGCGGGAGGCCATCCGGTCGGGGTGGAAGGCGTCGAACTCGTCGAGCTTCTCGCCGTTCGACGCGAACATGATCTGCTTGCCCGTGACATGGGCGATCGACAGGGCCGCACCACCGCGGGCGTCACCGTCGAGCTTGGAGAGCACCACGCCGTCGAAGCCGACGCCGTCGCGGAAGGCCTCGGCGGTGTTGACCGCGTCCTGGCCGATCATCGCGTCGACGACGAAGAGGATCTCGTCGGGGCTGACGGCGTCGCGGATGTCCGCGGCCTGCTGCATCAGCTCCTGGTCGATACCGAGGCGGCCCGCGGTGTCGACGACGACGACGTCGTACTGCTTGGACCGCGCGTACTCGATCGAGTCCTTGGCGACCTGGACCGGGTCACCGACGCCGTTGCCCGGCTCGGGCGCGTACACCGCGACACCGGCGCGGTCGGCGACGACGCTGAGCTGGTTGACGGCGTTGGGACGCTGGAGGTCGCAGGCGACGAGCAGCGGGGAGTGGCCCTGGCCCTTGAGCCAGAGGCCGAGCTTTCCGGCGAGGGTGGTCTTACCGGCACCCTGGAGACCGGCGAGCATGATCACGGTGGGCGCGGTCTTGGCGAACCGCAGCCGGCGCGTCTCGCCACCGAGGATGGAGACGAGCTCCTCGTTGACGATCTTGACGACCTGCTGGGCCGGATTCAGCGCCTGGGAGACCTCGACACCGCGCGCCCGCTCCTTGACGTTGGCGATGAAGGCGCGCACGACGGGCAGCGCGACGTCCGCTTCCAGCAGGGCGATACGGATCTCGCGAGCCGTGGCGTCGATGTCCGCCTCGGACAAGCGGCCCTTGCCCCTGAGGTTCTTGAAAGTCGCGGCAAGGCGGTCGGAGAGAGTATCGAACACGGCGCTCGTCGGTCCTCAGGGTCGGGGGCAAACAGGATTCGGTACCCCAGGGTATCCGGCTCGGCAGAAACGATGACCCCTGCCCGGCAAATCCCGGGCACGGGCCACCGCGCGTGGTTCCCGCGTCACGCCCGGAGTGCGGTCTCCACCGCGTCCGCCACCGCGAGCGCCCGCTCTCCGGACAGTGGCTTCCCGTCGGTGTCCGTGACGTAGAAGGCGTCCACCGCGTTCGCCCCCAGAGTCGACACATGGGCGCTGCGCACCCGTACCCCGCTCTGCTCCAGCGCCCGGCCGATCCGGTGCAGCAGCCCCGGGGCGTCCTGGGCCCGCACCTCGATCACCGTCGCCAGCCGGGAGCCGGCCGCCGCGACGGTCACCCGGGGCGGCGGGGCCTTCACCCCGCGGCGGCGCGGATAGGCGGCCTCGCGCTCGGCGAGCCGGGCCCGGATGTCCAGGGAACCATCCAGGGCGCGTACAAGGTCGGCGCGGAGCCGGGCGGCCTGCGGCAGGGAGCCGTACTCAGCCGCGACCCGCCAGCTGAGCAGCAGCACGTCCGCGGGGTCGCCCAGTTGGGTGGGCAGTTCCACGGCGCGCAGGTCGGCGGCGCGCACGGTGAGGCGGTGCAGGGCGAGGACGCCCGCCGCCGCGGGCAGCACGCCGGGCCGGTCGGGCAGGGCGATGTGGAGCTCGACGCCGACGGGTTCCGGTTCGCCGTCCTCGTCCGGGGCCCCGGCCTGGGCGCGCAGGGCGAGGACGGGGCCGCCGGTGCGCAGGGCCTCGATCGCGAGGCGTTCCTGCTCGGCGCCGGGTGCGGCCGGTTCCGGTTCCTCGGGGGTCCGGCCGGCGAGTACGGCGGCGACGCGTCCCACCAGGTCGGCGACCAGGGAGGCGCGCCAGGAGGACCAGGCGGCGGGCCCGGTGGCGAGCGCGTCGGCCTCGGTGAGCGCGTGCAGGAGTTCCAGGGTGGTGGCGGAGCCGACGGCGGTGGCGACGGAGCGGACGGTCGCCGGGTCGTCGAGGTCGCGCCGGGTGGCGGTCTCGACGAGCAGCAGGTGGTGGCGTACGAGGGTGGCGACGACGCCCACGTCGTGCTGGTCGAAGCCGATCCGGGCGGCCGTGTCCCGGGCGATGACCTCGCCGGCCGCGGAGTGGTCGCCGGGCCAGCCCTTGCCGATGTCGTGCAGCAGCGCGGCGACCAGGAGCAGGTCGGGGCGGCCGACGCGGCGGGTGAGGGCACTGGCGCGGACGGCCGCTTCGACGAGGTGACGGTCGACGGTCCAGGTGTGGACGGGGTTGCGCTGGGGGCGGCAGCGGACGCGTTCCCAGTCCGGGAGCAGCCGGGTGACGAGCCCTTCGGCTTCGAGCGCCTCCCAGACGGGGACGGTGGCCTCGCCGGCGCCGAGGAGGGTGACGAGTTCCTCGCGGGCCTCGGCGGGCCAGGGCACCGGCAGCGGCTGCGCGGCGGTGGCGAGCCGGCGTACGACGTGGCGGGAGAGCGGGAGCTCGGACTGGGCGGCCGCGGCGGCGGCGCGCAACACCAGGACGGGGTCGCGTTCGGGGCGGGCGGTGCGGGCGAGGACCACTTCGCCGTCGGCCTCGACGACGCCCTCGGCGAGCGGGGTGCGTTCCGGGGCGGCCGCCCTGCCGCCGCCGAGGATCGCGCGCAGCCGGGGGCGCACGGACCGGGCGCGCAGGACCCGGTCGACCTCGCGCCAGGTGACGTCGGTGGCGTACGAGATGGTGCGGGCGGCCTCGTAGACCTGGCGGAGCAGGGCGTCCGCGTCGAGGAGTCCGAGGGCGTCCGCGACCTGGTCCTGTTCCTGGAGGGCGAGGCGGTCGGTGGCGCGGCCGGTGGTGAGGTGGAGGGCGTCCCGGGCGTCGGACAGGACGCGGCGGGCGTCGGCGAGCCCTTCGCGGGGGGCGTCGGCGACCCAGGACGCGGCGACGGCGCGCAGCGCGGTGGCGTCCCGCAGTCCGCCGCGGGCCTCCTTGAGGTCGGGTTCGAGGAGGAATTGCAGCTCGCCCTGGCGTTCGGCGCGTTCGCGGCAGAGTTCGTGGAGTGCGGGCAGGCGCTTGGGGGCCTGGTTGCGCCAGTCGGCGAGGATCGCGGTGCGCATCGCGGCGACGAGCCCGAGGTCCCCGGCGACGGGCCGGGCGTCGAGCAGCCCGAGCTGGACCTTGAGGTCCTCGGCCGCGGTCCTGCGCGCCTCGGCGGGGGTGCGCACCGAGTGGTCGAGGGCGAGGCCGAGGTCCCAGACGGGATACCAGACCCGGTCCGCGAGGGCGGCGACGGACGCGGGGCCGGTGTTCCCGTCGTGCAGGAGCAGCAGGTCGAGATCGCTGCGTGGGGAGAGCTCACCGCGCCCGTAGCCGCCGACGGCGACGAGGGCGGCGCCGTGGACGCCGGTCTCCGCGGCCGCGGTGGTGAACAGCCCGGTGAGCCAGTCGTCGGTGAGCGAGGCGAGGGCCGCACGGCGCGGCGGCCCGGACCGCGCCTCCTCCTGGAGAAGGCGCAGCCGGGCCGCCGCGTAGCCGCCGGGTTCCGAGTCTGCGGATTCGGTGGTGGTCTCGGTGCTCGTCACCCGGTGCCTTTCGTTTCGGGACCGTCGGTGTTCCGGGGCCGTCGGTGTTCCGGGACCGTCGGCTCCTCGGAGCCATCGGCCCGCGGAGCCATCGGCGCTTCGGGGCCTTCGGCGCTTCGGGGCCTTCGGCGCTTCAGGACCATCGGCCTTCAGGACCATCGGCCTGCGGGGCCGCCGGCTCATCGGGACCGTCGGCCCGTCGGCGCTTCGGCCGTCGGTCAGAGTGCGTCCGGGCCGCGTTCGCCCGTGCGTACCCGGACCGCGGTCTCGACCGGCACGCTCCAGACCTTGCCGTCACCGATCTTGCCGGTACGGGCGGCCTTCACGACGAGGTCGATGAGCTGTTCGGAGTCCTCGTCCTCGACCAGGACCTCGATCCGGATCTTGGGTACGAGGTCGACGGTGTACTCGGCGCCCCGGTAGACCTCGGTGTGGCCGCGCTGGCGTCCGTATCCGCTGGCCTCGGTGACCGTGAGGCCCTGGACGCCGAAGGCCTGGAGGGCCTCCTTGATCTCGTCCAGCCGGTGTGGCTTCACGACCGCGGTGATGAGCTTCATGCGTCCACCTTCTTCGTCTTCGCTGCTGCCGTGCTGCCCGGTGCGGAGCTCGTGGTGCGCGGGGCCGCGCCGCCGCCCGCTCCGCTGAAGTCGTACGCCGTCTCGGCGTGTTCGACCTGGTCGATGCCGGAGATCTCGTCGTCCTCGGGGACCCGCATCCCGATCGTCCGGTCCAGCAGGAAGGCCAGGATCGCGGAGACGACGAGAGAGTACGCGAGGACGGCGAGGACGCCGACGGCCTGCTTGCCGAGCTGTTCGAGGCCGCCGCCGTAGAAGAGGCCCTTGGCCTCGGACTGGACTCCGCCGGTGGCGAAGAGGCCGACGAGGAGGGATCCGGCGATGCCGCCGACGAGGTGGACGCCGACCACGTCCAGGGAGTCGTCGTAGCCGAAGCGGTACTTCAGACCGACGGCCATGGCGCAGAGCACACCGGCGATCGCGCCGACCGCGATGGCACCGAGCGGGCTGACCGCGCCACCCGACGGGGTGATGGCGACGAGTCCGGCGACCGCGCCGGAGGCGGCGCCGAGGGTGGTGAAAGAACCGTGGCGGAGCTTCTCGTAGCCGAGCCAGGCGAGCATCGCGGCGGCGGTGGCGACCTGGGTGTTGACGAACATCACCGCGCCGACACCGTCGTCGTTGCCGAGCCACGAGCCGGCGTTGAAGCCGAACCAGCCGAACCAGAGCAGACCGGCGCCGAGCATGACGAGCGGCAGGCTGTGCGGCCGCATCGGGTCCTTCTTGAAGCCGACGCGCTTGCCGATGACGAGGATCACGCCGAGCGCCGCCGCACCCGCGTTGATGTGGACGGCCGTGCCGCCCGCGAAGTCGATGACGCCCATCTCGAACAGCCAGCCGCCGGCGCCCCAGACCCAGTGGGCGACGGGGAAGTACACGACGGTGACCCAGAGCGTGATGAACAGGGCCCACGAGGTGAATTTGACCCGGTCGGCGAGGGCGCCGCTGATCAGGGCCGGGGTGAGCACGGCGAACATCAGCTGGAAGACGGCGAAGACGTAGACCGGGATCGTGTAGCCATCCCAGAGCTGGGTGACGCCGATCCCGCTGAGCCCGAGGTAGTCCGAGCTCCAGCCGACGACGGAGCCGATGTCGGTGCCGAAGGCGAGGCTGAAGCCGAAGAGCACCCACAGGATGGTGACGATCCCGAGGCTGATGAAGCTCATCATCAGCATGTTGAGGGTGCTCTTGACGCGGACCATGCCTCCGTAGAAGAAGGCCAGGGCCGGGGTCATCAGCATCACCAGGGCGGAGCAGATCAGCATGAACCCGGTGTTGGCGGCAGACAGTGTCGGGGTGTCTGCGGCAAGCGTCGTGATGCCTGGGGGCATCGGCGTCTCCTCGTCGTCGGTGCGGCCACGTGCGGGCGATGGGAGCGGCACCACGTGCGGGACCACTGGGGAAAAGGTGCGGGCCGGTTATGGGCAAGAGATTCGCCCGGTGTGGTTTCCGCCGATGCCGCACGGTGTTTCACCGTGGTGACGAAGAGGTCCGGTGTGTTACGTCGCCATGAACCGGCGGTGGCGGGTCCGGCGTCGGGCCCGTCCCGCGGCCGGGGCCGCATACGGTGCGGTTACGACTCTCCCGCACGGGCACGGCAACGCGAACCGGCCACGCCGACCACCCGCTGACCTGGCAAACGGGGGAGCCGAAGTCGGTCTGTGCGGGGTGGTCGCCGTGGCCGGGGCCGGGGTGCTGCGCTCAGACCGCTTCGGCGGTCTCCGGCAGCTGTTCGGTGAGGAGATCGGTGAGCTCGGCGACATCGGGGATGTCCCCGAAGTCCCTGGCGGCGGTGTCGACGGTCTTTCGGAGCCGGGTGTTGACGCGCTCGGAGCGGATCTTCCTGGCGACGCGCAGGGCCTTCTCGGCCAGCACCGTGGACTGTTCGGGCTCGCGCTTGAGGAGGTGGACGGTGGCGAGACCGATCAGGTTGAGCGCGTAGGAGCGCTGGTGCTCGTCGTCGTCGCCGAAGAGCTGGACGGCCTTCTCCATCAGGGGCTCGGCGAGCGAGGCGTACGTGGGGCTGCGGCCCGCCACATAGGCGAGGTCGCGGTAGGAGTGGGAGTTCTCGCCGTTGAGCTCGGCCTCCGAGAAGAAGCGGATCCAGTCGGGCTCGGGCTCGCCGTCGATGCCCACCTCGAGGAAGGTGTCCTCGGCCATCCGGACGGCGCGTTTGCACTTGCTGGGCTGGCCCATGTTGGCGTACGCGCGGGCCTCCATCGCATACAGCATGGCCTGGGTGCGCGGGGTGGCGCAGTCCCGGCTGCCGTACTGCGCGAGGTGGATCAGTTCGAGTGCGTCGTCGGGCCGTCCGAGGTGGATCATCTGGCGGCTCATGCTGGACAGGACGTACGAGCCCAGCGGTTTGTCACCGGCCTCCTTGGAGGCGTGCAGCGCGAGAACGAAGTACTTCTGGGCGGTGGGCTGGAGGCCGACGTCGTAGCTCATCCAGCCGGCCAGCTCGGCCAGCTCGGCGGCGCACCGGAAGAGCCGCTTGGCGGTGGCCTCCGGCTGCGGTTCCTGGAGCAGGTCGGTGACCTCGTGGAGCTGTCCGACGACGGCCTTGCGGCGCAGTCCGCCGCCGCACTGCGCGTCCCACTGGCGGAACATCGCGGTGGTGGACTCCAGCAGGTCGAGCTCGGGGCCGGAGAGCCTGGAGGGGCGGCGGGCCGCCGCCGGGTCCGGCTCGGCGGGGCCCGCGCCGGCGACGGGGACCAGCCAGCGCTGCATGGGCTCGATGAGCGCGGGGCCGGCGGCCAGGGCGAGTGAGGAGCCGAGGAATCCCCGGCGGGCGAGCATCAGGTCGCTGCGGGAGAACTCGCTGAGCAGGGCGACGGTCTGCGGGCCCGCCCAGGGCAGGTCGACGCCGGACACGGACGGCGACTGGTGCGCGGAGCGCAGTCCGAGGTCCTCGATGGCCACGACGGAGCCGAAGCGCTCCGAGAAGAGCTCGGAGAGGATGCGCGGAATCGGCTCGCGGGGCTGCTCGCCGTCGAGCCAGCGCCGCACCCGGGAGGTGTCGGTGCTGATGTGGTGGGCACCCATCTGCCGCGCCCGGCGGTTGACCTGACGAGCCAGCTCGCCCTTCGACCATCCGCTTCGCACGAACCAGGAGCTCAACTGCCCGTTGGGGCGCTTACCGGCATTCGAATCGCCTGCGCCGCTGCCACTCACTGGAACGCCCCCATCCGCCGAATACCTGTCGCGCGAACCATTACCAGAATGCCCTGAGTCGATGCCGCCCATGCGGAGGTCGCGCACCATCGAACATGAAATCGGGTTGCCTCCGGCATACCCACGGGCGCACATACTTCCATGGTTCGTGTACCGACGGTAATCCTACGATCACCACCCGGGCGAGGGCGCTTACAGAAACGCCACCATTCGCCACCCCTTCGAATGAACGCCACCCCCGTTGGGCGCGATTCACTTGACACACGGCGATCCATAAGGAGCGCAGTGATGCGCAACGGGGCGCGCGAAGAATGGCGCACAACCCCGCACACCACCGGCGTACTCCGGATCACCGACGACGACGGAGCGTCACGACTCCAGTCCGCGTCGTAACCACCGGCGAGTCGGACCCGTTGGAGGGGGCATGGGCTTCACGATCGGCGGCATCCGCGAGATGCGCACCGGCTCACGGCGCCGCGGCCGTGCGGCCGAGTACACGGCGGTGGCCGAGTGCACGGGGCTGTGGGGCTGGGCCGTCGTGCCGGGTGCGCGGGCAGCGGCCGGCCGCTGCTCCTGCGGGCAGCCGGGCTGCCCCTCCCCCGGCGCCCATCCGCTGGACCTCGCCCCCGAGGTCCCCGCCGGCGCCATGCTCGACGCGGCCGCCGACGCCTGGGCCCGGACGCCGGGCGCCTCGATGCTGCTGCCGGTGGGGCGCACCTTCGACGTGCTCGATGTCGCCGAGGCGGCCGGGCGCCGGGCCCTGGTGCGGATGGAGCGGATGGGACTGCCCCTCGGCCCGGTCGCGGTGACCCCGGGCGGGCGGGCGCAGTTCTTCGTGGCCCCGGGCGCCGCCGCCGAGCTCCCGCAGCTGCTGTACCGGATGGGCTGGGACGACGCGGGGCTGGACCTGCGGGCGCTGGGGCCCGGCTGCCACATCACCGCCCCGCCGTCCGACGAGGGCGGCCGGGGCCCGGTCCGGTGGCTGCGCCCGCCGGAGCTGGACACGGCGGCCGCGCCGCCGCAGGCCCGGCTGCTGCTGGGCACGCTGGCGTACAGCTGCCATCGCGCACCGCTCTGCGGCTGAGCCCGCCGGGCATACGAGGGCGCGTCCGGCCCCGACCGCCGGGCATGCGGGGCGTCCGGCCCCGATCCGCCGGACACGCCCTGACGCGGAGGAGCCCGGCCGCTGCTGTGCCGCGCGGCCGGGCTCCTCGTGTACGGCGTACGGGGGTCAGTCCCCGATCAGGGCGTCCACGAACGCCTCCGGCTCGAACGGGGCCAGGTCGTCCGGTCCCTCGCCGAGACCGACGAGCTTCACCGGGACACCCAGCTCGCGCTGGACGGCGATGACGATGCCGCCCTTGGCGGTGCCGTCCAGCTTGGTGAGCACGATGCCGGTGATCTCCACGACCTCGGCGAACACCCGGGCCTGCACCAGACCGTTCTGCCCGGTCGTGGCGTCGAGGACGAGCAGCACCTCGTCGAGCGGGCCGTGTTTCTCGACGACGCGCTTGACCTTGCCGAGCTCGTCCATCAGCCCGGTCTTCGTGTGCAGCCGCCCGGCGGTGTCGATGAGGACCACATCGGCGCCCTCGGCGATGCCCTCCTTCACCGCGTCGAAGGCGATCGAGGCGGGGTCGCCGCCCTCGGGCCCGCGCACGGTGCGGGCGCCGACGCGCTCGCCCCAGGTCTGGAGCTGGTCGGCGGCGGCCGCCCGGAAGGTGTCGGCCGCGCCGAGCACGACGCTGCGGCCGTCGGCGACGAGCACCCGGGCCAGCTTGCCGGTGGTGGTGGTCTTGCCCGTTCCGTTGACGCCGACGACCATCACGACGCCGGGGGTGTCGAGGCCGCTCTCCGTCTTGACCACGCGGTCGAAGTCGGTGCCGAGCAGGTTGAGGAGCTCCTCGCGCAGCAGCGCGCGCAGCCCCTCGGGGGTGCGGGTGCCGAGCACCCGGACACGCTCGCGGAGCCGCTCCACCAGTTCCTGGGTGGGTGCGACGCCGACGTCGGCGGTGAGGAGGGTGTCCTCGATCTCCTCCCAGGTGTCCTCGTCGAGGTTGTCGCGGGACAGGAGCGTGAGCAGCCCCTTGCCGAGGGCGTTCTGCGAGCGGGCGAGCCGGGCGCGCAGCCGTACCAGACGGCCGGCGGTGGGCTCGGGCACTTCGAGGGCGGGGGCGGCGGGCGCCTCCGGCTCGACGGCCTCGGGGGCCTCCTCGGCGGGGGCCTCTGGGGGGCCGACCTCCTCGATGGTGCGGCGCGGTTCCTCGCGCGGCGTCTCGGCTTCCTCGCCGACATGGGGCTCGGCGGGAGGAGTGATGGTCGGCGTGCTCGACGGTGCCGGGGGCAGCTGCTTCTTCTTACGGCTGCTGACCACGAGCCCGCTGATCACGCCGACCGCGACCAGGGCGATGACTACAGCAAGGATGACGAATTCCATAACCCACCCAGTATCAGTCACGTCCGCCCACGGGGACCGCCCCGAAGGATCCGCCGAGTTTCCGCTCGGCCGTTATGCACCTTTTGGCGGTAAAGGTACGATTCTGCCTGTGGAGACCCGCGGCCTTGAGCCCGTCCCCGACAACGAGCGCACCGGCCGGGTCCGGACCCTCTTCCCCACCTGGGTCGGCGCGAACCTGACCGTGCTCCTGCCAACCGTCGGCGCCGGGCTCATCGTCTTCAACGGGCTCAATCTCTGGCAGGTGCTCGCGGTCGCACTCACCGCCTCGGTGATCGGCTTCGGGCTGGTCGGCCTGGTCTCGATCGCGGGCAGACGGGGCGGGGCCCCCGGCATGGCGCTCTCCCGGGCCGTCTTCGGCCAGCGCGGCAATCTGCTGCCCGGTGCGCTGACCTGGGTCGCCCGCTGGGGCTGGGAGACCGTGAACGCGGTCACCGGCACCTACGCCGTGCTCGCCGTGCTGAATCTGCTCTTCGGCGTCACGGGCAGCCACCGGCTGACCCTGGCGACCCTGATCGCCTTCGTGGGATGCAGTTGCCTGGTGTCGGGGCTGGGCCTGGGTGCACTGCGGGTGTGCTGCACCTGGTCGGCGTACCTCTTCGGCGGTGTCAGTGTGCTCGTGCTGGTCCATCTGATCGGTGCGACCGACTGGCGGGACGTGCTGGGCAGGCCCGCCGGACCGATGACGATGATGATCGCCGGGGTCGGCACCCTGGCGGCGGGCGGTCTCAGCTGGGCCCCGTCCGGCCCCGACTTCGCCCGCTACCTGCCGCGCACGGCGTCCGGCCGGGCGATGATCGGGGCGACCGTGGGCGGCGCCGGGATCGTGTACGTACCGATGGTGCTGATGGGGGCCGTGATGGCGGTCGCCGAGCCGGGTCTGGCCGTCACCCGCGACCCGATCGCGTTCATCGGCCCGCTGCTGCCCGGCTGGCTCTCGGTGCCGTATCTGCTGCTCGCCGTGGCCGGCATGGCGCTGATCAACGCGATGTCGCTGTATTCGGCCGGATTCACCGCGCAGACGCTGGGATTCATGATTCCCCGCACCTGGGCGGTCGGCGTGAACGCCGCCATCAGCCTGTTCCTCGGCGCGGCGCTGATGCTCACGGCCGCGGGCTTCCTGGATTCCTTCGTCTCCTTCCTGACGCTGCTGGCCGTGACGTTCTCCGCCTGGATCGGGGTCTTCTGCGTGGATCTGCTGCGGGGCCGTACGTACGATCCGGCGGCGCTCCTGGACACCACGCCGACCAGCGCCTACTGGTACACCGCGGGCTTCGCCGTACCGGCCGTGGCCGCGTGGGCGACGGGGCTGGTGACGGGGCTGCTCTTCACCGGCGTGCGATGGTTCGAGGGGCCGCTCGCCACCACCTGGATCGGGCGCCAGGGGCTGGGCTGGGCGGCCACGATCACCGTCTCCGCCGCCCTGTACGCGATCCTGCCGCGCTCCGCCGGACGGGCCGGGGGTGAGCGCGTCGGGCGGGACGGTGGCACACCCCTACACTTCTGACGCTACGTCAGTTACTGTCCCGCCTCGCCGCGCCCGCCGACGATGGGGACAAGACTCATGGCCTTCACAGTGGTCCGGTTCAATCTGGTCGATCCCGATGCCACCCCCGAATCGCTCTCGGCCCGCTACCGTGCCGCGCTGGAGATGGCCGCGTACGCCGACGAGCACGCCGTCGACACCGTGCAGACCGAGGAGCACCACGGCGCCGCCAACTCCTGGCTGCCTTCGCCCTTCGTCTTCGCCGGCTCGGTCTTCGGTGCCACCCGCCGGATCGCGGTCACCGTCTCGGCGATCATCGGCCCGCTGCACGACCCGCTGCGGCTGGCCGAGGACATCGCGGTCCTGGACCTGCTGAGCGGCGGCCGGCTGGTCACGGTGGCGGGGATCGGCTACCGGCCCGAGGAGTACGAGCAGGCGGGGGTCGAATGGGGCAGGCGCGGCAGGCTCCAGGACGAGCTGCTGGAGACGCTGCTGCTGGCCTGGACCGGCGAGCCGTTCCCGTACCGGGGCCGTACGGTCAGGGTCACGCCGCGCCCGTACACCCGGCCGCACCCGCTGCTGCTGGTGGGCGGCAGTTCGCGGGCGGCGGCGCGGCGGGCGGCCCGGCTCGGGCTGCCGTTCTTCCCGAGTGCGCATCTGCCGGAGATCGAGGCGTACTACCAGGAGCGGCGCGCCGAGTTCGGGACGGACGGCTTCTGCATGATGCCCGCCGCCGAGACACCGCTGCTGCATGTGTCCGAGGACCCGGACCGGACCTGGGCCGAGTACGGCGAGTACTTCCTGCACGAGGCACGTACGTACGCCTCCTGGCAGTCCAAGGACATCCGCTCCGCCGTGCGTTCGGCGGCGACGACGGTGGCGGAGCTGCGGGCCGAGGGGGTCTACCGGGTCGTTACGCCCGACGAGTGCGCCGCGTCGGCCGCGGAGCTGGACAGCCTGGTCCTGCATCCGCTGTGCGGCGGGATGCCGGTCGAGGAGGGGTGGCGCAGTCTGCGGCTGTTCTGCGACGCGATCGCACGCTGACCCCCGACGCCGGGGACCCGGGGGTCAGCCCATCTCCTCCAGCGCCTTGCCCTTGGTCTCCTTCACGAACTTGAGCACGAAGGGGATCGAGAGCGTCGCGAAGCAGGCGTAGATGATGTACGTGCCCGACAGATTCCAGTCGGACAGGCTCGGGAAGCTCGCGGTGATCGCCCAGTTGGCGATCCACTGCGCGGACGCGGCGACGCCGAGCGCCGCGGCGCGGATCCTGTTGGGGAACATCTCGCCGAGGAAGACCCAGACGACGACACCCCACGACAGGGCGAAGAAGAGCACGAACACATGGGCCGCGACGAGCGCCACGACGCCCTGGGTGCTGGGCAGTTTGCCGTCGACCAGGTCGGCGGAGAAGGCCCAGGCCTCGAAGGCGAGAGCGATGGCCATGCCGGTGGAGCCCGCCAGCGCGAGCGGTTTGCGGCCCACCCGGTCCACCAGGACCATCGCGATGACGGTACCGATGATGTTGATGATGGAGGTGGTGAACGACCAGAAGAACGAGGCGGTCGGGTCGATGCCGACGGACTGCCAGAGCGTCGCCGAGTAGTAGAACGCCACGTTGATGCCGACGAGTTGCTGGAAGACGGAGAGGCCGATGCCGACCCAGACGATCGGCAGGAAGCCGAAGCGGCTGCCGAGCAGGTCGGTGAACCTGGACTTGTGCTCGCGGTGCATGGCGGTCTCGATCTCGGTCACCCTGGCGTCGAGGTCGACGTTCTTGCCCTCGACCTCCTCCAGGATCTTCCGGGCCCGGTCCTTCTTGCCGACCGAGATCAGGAACCGCGGCGACTCGGGGATCGCGAGGGACAGCAGCCCGTACAGGACGGCCGGGACGACCATGACGCCGAGCATCCACTGCCAGGCCTCCAGCCCGCCGATCTTGCCCCGCTGGTCGCCGTCGGCCAGCTGCAGAATGCCGTAGTTGACCAGCTGGGAGATGGCGATGCCGACGACGATCGCCGCCTGCTGGAAGGAACCGAGCCGGCCGCGGTAGGCGGGTGGCGAGACCTCCGCGATGTACGCCGGGCCGATCACCGAGGCCATGCCGATGGCGAAGCCGCCGATGATGCGCCACATCGCCAGGTCCCAGAGGGCGAACGGCAGCGCGGAGCCGACGGCGCTGATGGTGAAGAGCACGGACGCGATCTGCATGCAGCGGATCCGGCCGATGCGGTCGGCGATGCGCCCCGCGGTGGCCGCGCCGATCGCACAGCCGATCAGGGCGATGGCGATGACCTGGGCGAGCGTTCCCGAGCCGATGTCGTAGCGGCTGCGGATCGCCTCGACGGCGCCGTTGATGACGGAGCTGTCGTAACCGAACAGGAAGCCGCCCATCGCGGCGGCCGCGGTGATGAAAATGACATGGCCGAGGTGGTCCGGGTGGGCCGCTCGGGCTCCGGACGCCGGTCCCTGCGAGGTGCTGGTCACATGAACTCCTGATGCCTGGCCGCGCCGTCAGGTGTGGGGGCGAACCCTTCCAAGTGGCACACAACTTCCCGGCTGCCACCACTTGAGTGGACCGGCCCGGGGAGCACTCGGTGAGCAGGGCTCAGCGCAGCCGCTGGCTGATGACCTTGGAGACGCCGTCGCCCTGCATCGAGACGCCGTACAGTGCGTCGGCGACCTCCATCGTCCGCTTCTGGTGGGTGATCACGATGAGCTGCGAGCTCTCCTGGAGCTCCTCCATGATCCGGATCAGCCGCTGGAGATTGGTGTCGTCGAGCGCCGCCTCGACCTCGTCCATCACATAGAACGGGCTCGGCCGGGCCTTGAAGATGGAGACCAGGAACGCCACCGCCGTGAGCGAGCGTTCGCCGCCGGACAGCAGCGAGAGCCGCTTGACCTTCTTGCCGGGCGGCCTCGCCTCGACATCCACACCGGTGGCGAGCATGTTGTCCGGGTCGGTCAGGACGAGCCGGCCCTCGCCGCCCGGGAAGAGCCGTGAGAAGACGCCCTCGAACTCGCGGGCCGTGTCCCGGTACGCCTCCGTGAACACCTGCTCGACCCGCTCGTCGACCTCCTTGATGACCTGTATCAGATCGGCCCGGGTCTTCTTCAGGTCTTCGAGCTGCTCGGAGAGGAACTTGTGCCGGTCCTCCAGCGCCGAGAACTCCTCCAGGGCGAGCGGATTCACCTTCCCGAGTTGCTGGTACGCCCGTTCGGCCGACTTCAGACGCTTCTCCTGCTCGGCCCTGTCGAACGGCTTCGGCCGGTTGCGCGGATGCTCCGGATCCTGCGGCAGCTCCTCCCCCTCGGCGGCGGGTGACGGCGGTACGAGCTGATCAGGGCCGTACTCGGCGGCCAGCCCGGCCGGCTCGACGCCCAGCTCCTCCAGCGCCTTCGCCTCCAGCTGCTCCATCCGCAGCCGCTTCTCGGCGCCGAGCACCTCACCCCGGTGGACGGAGTCGGTGAGCTTGTCCAGCTCGCTCTTGAGGTCGCGGCCCCGGCCGCGCTCGGCCGCCAGCTCCCGCTCCCGCTCCGCCTTGGCCGCCTCGGCCACGAGCCGCTCCTGCTCGGCCCGTACGACGGACACCTCGACGTGCGCGAGCAGCTGACGGGCGCCGGACTCGACGGCGGAGGCGACGGCTGCCTCGTGCCGCAGCCGGGCCCGGCGCCGCTCGGCGCGGGCACGGGCCTCCCGCTCGGCGCGGGCACCCCGGTCGAGGGAGTCGGCGCGGCCGGCCAGCGCCTTTACCCGCTCCTCGTGGGTACGCGCCTGGAGACGGGCCTCCATCTCGGTCTGGCGGGCGTTGGCACCGTCGGCGGCGAGCCGGTCCCGTACCGAGGTGTCCGGCTCCTCCTCGACCGGCATCTCCTCGGCGACGAGCAGCCGTTCGGCCAGCTCCTCGGCCTCCTCCGTCGCCCGCTCCAGCGCCTCCTGAGCACGGGCGGCCGACGCCGTCATCCGCTCGGCCTCGCCCGCCGCACCACGGGCCTGACCGGCCAGCCGCCCCAGCTGCTGGGACACCCCGGACTTCTCCCGCTCGGCGGCCCGGCGCCGCTCCCCCAGCTCCTCGACCAGCGCGGCACCGGCCCGGCGCCGTTCCCCCGCGATCCGCTGCGCCTCGGTCAGTTCGGCGCACCGCACGGCCAGTTCCTCCAGCTGGGCCGCCGCCTCGTCGACCGAGGCCTGCACTTCGAGGAGGCTCGGCGCCCCGGCGGAACCACCGTGCGCGAAGTGCGCCGAGAGGATGTCCCCCTCGGCCGTCACGGCCGTCAGTTCCGGGTGTACGGCGACGAGGTCCTCGGCGTCCTCCAGGGTGCCGACCACCACCATGTCCCGCACCAGCCTGCGCACGGCGCCCATCAGTTCGACGGGCCCTCGGACGAGGTCGGCCACGGCGGGCGCCCCGCCCACGGCGACGGTCCCGACCTGAGCGCCCACGGTCGCCCCGTCCACCCCACCGGACCCCTGCACCTGCCCAGGCACATGTACGACAGCAGCATCGGCGTCGCCGGGGCTACCGAGGTCAGCCGCAGCACCGGCACCACCGAAGTCACCGGCCCCACCAGCCCCACCAGCACCACCAACACCGGGTGCACCACCACCCCCGCCAACCACACCAGCACCAGGGGCACCCCCCTGATCAGGGACCCCGGCGCGCACTCCGCCCAGCAGCAGCGCTGCCCGCCCCGCGTCCTGCTTGCGCAGCAGCCGGATCGCTTCCGCCGCCGTGGCCGGGTCCGTCACCGCGACCGCGTCCGCCGCCGCGCCCAGTGCCGCCGCCACCGCCACCTCGTGCCCCGGCGTCACCGTCAGGAGCTCCGCGGCCGGAGCGAGCAGCCCCGACAGCCGGTCCTGCGCCCCGAGCAGCGTGCCCGTGCCGTCCTTGCGGCGCAGACCGAGGGCCAGCGCCTCGTGGCGGGCCGCCACCGCCGCCCGCTTCCGTTCCTCGGCGGTGGCCGCCTCCCGGGCCGCGGAGTGCGCCGCCTCCGCCTCGGCGAGTGCCCGCCGGGCGGCGTCGTGCTGCTCACCGAGATCCTGATCACCGGCGTCCAGGCCCTCGACCTCGGCCTTGAGCTGCTCGTACTCCTCCTGGGCGGCGACCGCCCGCTCCTGCGCCTCGTCCCGGGAGGCGGCCAGCCGGTCGATCTCGGCCTGGGCCGAACTGGCACGGCCGCGGGCCGCGTTGACCTGGCCGTTCAGCCGGGCGAGTCCCTCACGACGGTCCGCGATGGCGCGGGCGGCGTCCTTGAGCCTGCGCTCCTCGGCGGCCAACTCCCGTTCCAGCTCGGCACGGTGGGCCGCGGTGTCGTCCAGCGCGTGTTCCGCGGCCTCCAGCGCGGCCGTCAGCTCCGCCTCCTGCTCGCGGATCCGGGCCGCCTCCCGCTCCATGTCCTCGGGATCGCGCCCGCGCCGCTCCTCTTCCACCGGGGCGGAGGCGCTCTTCACCCGGGCACCGGCCAGCGAGATCGTGCCGCGCACCCGCTCGGCCAGCTGGGACAGCTCGTACCAGGTCTGCTGGGCCCGCTGGAGCCGCGGCGTCAGCCGCCGTACCTCGTCCTCCAGCTCCGTCTCGCGGGCCAGGGCCGCCCTGAGTTCCGCCTCCGCGGCCTCCCGGCGCTGCTTGAGCGCCGCCTCGTCGGCGATCTCGCTGCTCAGCGCCGTGCGCAGCCGCACCATGTCGTCGGCGAGCAGCCGCAGCCTGGCATCGCGCAGATCGGCCTGGATGACGGCGGCCCGGCGTGCCACGGCGGCCTGCCGGCCGAGCGGCTTCAGCTGCCGCCGCAGTTCGTCGGTGAGGTCCTGGACGCGGGCGAGATTGGCGCCCATAGCGTCCAGCTTCCGCAGTGCCTTCTCCTTGCGCTTGCGGTGCTTGAGCACACCCGCGGCTTCCTCGATGAAGGCGCGACGGCCCATCGGATCGGCGTGGAGCACGGAGTCCAGCTGGCCCTGACCGACGATGACGTGCATCTCCCGGCCGATTCCGGAGTCCGAGAGGAGTTCCTGGATGTCCAGGAGCCGGCAGGTGTCGCCATTGATCTGATACTCGCTGCCGCCATTGCGGAACATGATCCGAGTGATCGTCACTTCGGCGTACTCGATGGGCAGTGCGCCGTCGGAATTGTCGATGGTCAGCGACACTTCGGCCCTGCCGAGCGGCGGCCGCCCGGTGGTGCCGGCGAAGATCACGTCCTCCATCTTGCCGCCGCGCAGGGATTTGGCGCCCTGTTCCCCCATGACCCAGGAGAGCGCGTCCACCACATTGGACTTGCCGGACCCATTGGGGCCGACGACGCATGTGATGCCGGGTTCGAACCGCAGCGTCGTGGCGGAGGCGAACGATTTGAAACCACGCAGGGTCAGGGCCTTGAGGTGCACGCCGCCGGACTCTACCTTTCACTCTCGGTTTCGCTGATGAAGGTGCAGGGCACATCAGACGGTAAGGGAAGGGGTGTACGCCGGGGGCGGGTCCCGCACAGCTTCCGAGTGGAAAAGGGATCCGGAAGATCCGGGGGATCCGAACGGGAAAAGAAAGAAGGGACGCCGAAGCGCCCCTTGGTAAATCTTGTGCGGTGTTACGTCTGAGCGGTGATATCCGCGTGTTGCTGGTGCAGCTGCGCATGACGGATCAAGGACATGTCACGAAGGTGACAGATCAAGAGCAGTGATCTTCAATGATCCGGCGACGATCCGGGTGATGATCTCGGACGGCTGGCGCGTGCGGCCCGACCGGCCCCTGGGGGCCATCGGTCAGGTCAGCGCCGGCTCCGCCTGAGGTACGTCGATGTCGATGCTGTCGAGCAGCGACTCTTGGTGCTGGGCGGCGGCGTTCAGCGCGTCGTTCTCGTCCTGGATCCGTACGAGCTCGGATTCCAGGTCCTGGACGCGCTGCTGGAGCCGTCGCATCTCGGCGAGGAGTCGCGGGTCGGAACCGCCGACGTAACCGAGAAGCGCCTTTGCCATGATGGATGGTCCTCCACACTGAGTGACCGACCGATGCGGTGTGGGTCGTGAGGGAATCGCACCCGCGGTGCTCGGCAGTGCTCTGTAGTCACTGCTGTTCTGCTGCCAAACAGCTCTGCCAAACAGCTAAGGTGCGCGGGGATTTCAGCGTCTCACCAAAAAGTTTGACGGTCAACACGATCACACCCTGTAGAGGCGGGCAGCCCTGGGGCGCGCGGCTCGGCGATCATGCGGCGCGACTCTCCTGCGGGGCCCTGCGGGGCGTGGAGATCATCCTTACTGCCGCAGCCTGGCACGGTAACCGAATCTTGGCAACCACCCGGACATTCCGCAGGTCATTTCATGTGTACGCAGATGAGCACCCCGTCCGGTAACACCTCGCCGCACTTCGAACACGGTCCGAACACGGCTGGCTCCGCACCCCCGGAACGGACCCGGATCAGCGGATCGCGAAGCCCTCATAACCGCCGCGCGGGGTGTCCCATATCTCAGTGACTCCGTCCACGCGTCCGGGTGTGTCGTCCGAGCGCAGCCAGTCCAGCAGCCGGTGGCAGTTCTCGCGCCGCCCCTCCGCCACGACCTGCACCCGGCCGTCGTCGAGATTCAGGGCGAAGCCGGTGAGACCACCGATCTCCAAGGCGCTCGCCCTGGTGAACCAGCGGAATCCGACCTGCTGCACTCGGCCGCGTACCCATGCGGTGAGTCGTACATCTTCGTTCATGCCCGAACGCTAACCGCCCAATTGCTCTCCGGGCACTTCCCGCCGTGAGGCCATGGCGTACAGTCCCGACGCAATGAACTCACTCGAACGGGTGAAACGTGTTGACGCCGGAAGTGGCGTCCAGATCGTCGGAAGGGCTCAGCAGATGGGACGCCATCGACGCCCCGCCACCACTGCCACCGCCGAGGAGCAGGCGGGGGGTGCGGAACGCAGCCGGGGCGGGCACCGCAGGAAGCGGTCCGCGGCACCGGTCCGTACCGGACTGGTCGGTGTCTCCGCGGCCCTGGCCGTGGGAGCCGCGGTGGTGGCCTCCGGCGTGCTGCCCGGCGGTGACACCTACACCCTGGGCGGTGGCGGCTCCGACCGGGTGCGCACCGAGGGCTCCCCGGATCTGCTGGGCCAGGGCGGCTCCTCCGCCGCCCCGGTCGACCGCGGCACCGCGTCCGACCCGGCCAGCCGCGGCATCGGCCGGACCGGGGGCCCGACCAAGTCCCAGTCCCCCACCGGATCCCCGTCCTCCGCTTCCTCCTCGAAGGCGTCCGCACCGGCCGAGCGGACGGAACCGTCCCGGTCCGTGTCGTCGAAGGCCCCTTCGACCGGCACCGGGAAGAGCACCACCCCCGCCGCCGGGAAGTCGTCCGCCGCACCGAAGACCTCCGCGCCCGTGACCCGCAGCGCCTCGGCCCCGGCCGACTCCTCCGTCCAGTCCGCGGTGCTCGCCCTGGCCAACCAGGAACGCGCGAAGGTCGGCTGCAGTCCGCTGACCGCCAGCTCCTCGCTCGCCTCGCTCGCCCAGGACTTCAGCGAGGACATGGCCGCCCGCGGCTTCTTCGACCACACCGACCCCGACGGCCGCAGCCCGTGGGACCGCGCCTCCAAGGCCGGCGTACAGGGCCTCGCCGCCGAGAACATAGCCCGCGGCCAGGCGAACGCACAGGCCGTGATGGAGTCCTGGATGAACAGCGACGGCCACCGGGCGAACATCCTCAACTGCGACTACAAGACGCTCGGCGTCGGTGTGCACTACGGCTCCGGCGGCCCCTGGTGGACCCAGGACTTCGGCTTCTGACCGTCGGCCCGCACAGCGCTCACCGGCGGAAAGCGCACTCCGGCGGTGAGCGCTGTGCGGGCGTAAGCTGCCGGTATGGACGAGAACACCCGTCTGGACGCGCTCGCCTTCGACGTGTTCTCCAGACAGTGCCCCTCACGCTCCACGCTGGAGCACGCCACCGGGCGCTGGGGCAGCCTGACGCTGGGAGCGCTGTACGAGGGCGGCTTCCGGTTCAACGAACTCCGCCGCCGGGTCGACGGGGTCAGCGAGAAGATGCTCTCCCAGACGCTCCACGCCCTGGAGCGGGACGGTCTGGTGCACCGCGAGGCCCGGCCGACCAATCCGCCGCGCGTCGACTACGGGCTGACGCCGCTGGGCCGACAGGTTGCCGAGCGGCTGCTCGCGCTGATCGAGCTCGTCGAGGGCCGGATGCCCGAGGTGCTCGCGGCCCGTACCCACTACGACGAGGCACACCCCGGCCGCTAGGCGGTCGTGCGCGGCGGCCGCTGGCAGCGTGGGCAGAAGTAGCTGGAGCGGTTCATCCAGGGGCGGCGGCGCATCGGGGTGCCGCAGCGGTGGCAGGGCTCGTCCTCGCGTCCGTAGGCGTCGAGTGAGCGGTCGAAGTATCCGGACTCGCCGTTCACATTGACGTAGAGGCTGTCGAAGCTGGTGCCGCCCTGGTCGAGCGCCGCGGTCATCCCGTCGCGGACGTGGCCGAGCAGCTCGGCGGACTTGGGACGGGTGAGGGTCGCGGTCGGCCGGTCGTAGTGCAGCCTGCTGCGCCAGAGCGCCTCGTCCGCGTAGATGTTGCCGACGCCGCTGATCAGCGACTGGTCGAGCAGGGCCCGCTTGACGGTCGTGCGGCGCAGTCGCAGGGCCGTGTGGAAGGCGGCGTCGTCGAACGCCGGGTCCAGCGGGTCGCGGGCGATGTGCGCGATGGTGTCGGGCAGCCCGTCGGGGGTGTTGTCGTGGAGCGAGAGCCCGCCGAAGGTCCGCTGGTCGACGAAGCGGAGCTCGGTGCCGAGGGCGTCGTCGAAACGGATCCGGATGCGCAGGTGTTTCTCGTCCGGTGCGTCCTGCGGCTGTACGAGCAGCTGGCCGCTCATCCCCAGATGGCCGAGGAGCGAGCTGGACTCGTCGTCCAGCGGCACCCAGAGGTACTTGCCGCGGCGCATCGCCGTTCCGAAGCGGGTGCCGCCGAGCCGGGCCGCGAAGTCCACGCCACCGGCGAGATGGCGGCGGACCGCACGCGGGTGCAGCACCTCGACGTCGCCGACGGTGCGGCCGGCGACCCAGCGTTCGAGACCACGTCGTACGACTTCGACCTCGGGCAGCTCGGGCACGGTGTCGCTCCTGAAGGGATGCTCTGATTGAACAGTACGGTTCTGGACAGGAAGAACCCCCCGGTGCACGAGGCACCGAGGGGTTCTCGGGGTCAGGCCGGAGCCGCGTCCGTGGACGGTGCCGGGCCGGCCGGGGCGTCGGCCGCCCCGCCGTCGGCAGCGGCCTTCGCCGCGGCCTCCCGTTCCTCCGCGGCGGCGCTGATCTCGCGCCAGGCGGACTCCGCCGCCTGCTGCTCCGCTTCCTTCTTGCTACGGCCGGTGCCGGTGCCGTACGAGACACCACCGACGCGAGCAGCAGCAGTAAAGGTCTTCTCGTGGTCCGGGCCGGTCTCCGTGACGATGTACTCGGGGACTCCGAGGCTCTCGCCGGCGGTGAGCTCC
This sequence comes from Streptomyces sp. NPDC007164, assembly GCF_040634135.1. Classification (NCBI taxonomy): domain Bacteria; kingdom Bacillati; phylum Actinomycetota; class Actinomycetes; order Kitasatosporales; family Streptomycetaceae; genus Streptomyces; species Streptomyces sp. NPDC007164. The sequence goes on along the minus strand of NZ_JBEYFB010000025.1, from coordinate 30,621 downwards.
TGGAGACTGGTCTTCCAGTCCAGGCCGGCACCGAGGTTGGAGGACCTGTCGATCAGCGGGTCGAAGAGCCGGTGTACCAGCTCCGAGGCCGCGCTGAGGCCCTGGTCGAGATAGACCGCGCCGATCACCGCTTCGAGCGTGTCGGCGAGGATGGACGCCTTGTCCCTGCCACCCGTGCCCTCTTCACCGCGGCCGAGCCGGATGAAGGAGCCGAGTTCGAGGCCGCGGCCCACTTCCGCAAGCGCACGAGAGTTGACCACCGCGGCCCGCAACTTGGCCAGCTGGCCTTCGGGCAGGTCGGGGTGGGTGCGGTACAGCGTGTCCGTGACCACCAGGCCGAGCACCGAATCCCCGAGGAATTCGAGTCGCTCGTTGGTGGGCAGACCGCCGTTCTCGTATGCGTACGAACGGTGGGTCAGCGCACGCACCAGAAGGGCGGTCTCGAGTTGATACCCGAGCCGCCCTTCCAGAAGCGTGTGGGACGAGGCTGTGTTGACGTTGTCTGCCTTCTTCTTGGCGTTGGACAACTCAGACATCGGGCCTCTCACCAGCCGCTCAGACCTCGAGGACCTGGCGCTTGTTGTACGTGCCGCAGCTGGGGCACGCGATGTGCTGCAGCTTCGGCTCCTGGCAACGCTCGCACGAAACCAGGGTGGGGACCGCAGCCTTCCACTGCGACCGGCGGTGGCGCGTGTTGCTGCGCGACATCTTCCGCTTCGGAACAGCCACGGCTACTTCTCCTGCTTCTCGTCGACGCCCGCTTCGGCGCCGCCCATGTTGTCCTTCTCGCCGTCCTGAACGGTGTCGGCGAGTCCCTGCAATGCCGCCCAACGAATGTCGACGGCATCATGGTGGTGACCGGGGTTCTCGTCCAGCCTGATTCCGCATTCGGAACACAGACCGGCACAGGACTCCCGGCACACCGGCTGCATCGGCAGTGCGAGCACCACCGCATCACGCAGCACTGGTTCGAGGTCGAACAGGCCGTCCTCGATGAAGAGCCTGTCCTCGTCGTCCTCGGCGTCGTCGGCCGGCTCCGCCTTGCTGCTGCGGCTCCGGTCATCGGCGTCAGGGTACGAGAACATCTCCTGGAAGTCCGCCGCGACTTCTTGGCGCAGCGGCTCCAGACACCTTACGCACTCCCCCTCGGCCGACGCACGGGCGGTGCCTGTGACAAGCACCCCTTCCATGACCGACTCAAGACGGAGGTCCAGCTCCACGGGTGCGCCTTCCGGCACACCGATGACCCCTTCGATGCCGAGGACCGACGGCGGACCGGGTGCGTCCACCGAGCGGGAGAGCCGCTGGAGGGCACCGGGACGCCGGCCCAGCTCGTGCGTGTCGAACACGAGGGGGTTTCGGTGGTCGAGGTGGCCGTTCAGGGCTTTTCCTGCTTTCGAAATCATGTGCAACGCACATCGTGGGGAGGGCCGCCCGGATTCGGAGTCGAAACGGGCAGCCGGGATCGCGGACATACGCGCGACCGAAGAGCCAGGATACTGGACGCGCCGCCCAGCTCCCAATCCGGGCCGTCGGGGCCCTCCGGCCCGGGGCTCCGGCGCCGCCGGCCCCGTCCGGTCAGCGTTCCTGTTCGTACCGGCGCAGCTGGTCCAGGTCGATCAGGCTGGTGTCGAACAGGCTGGTCTCGTCGAGGGCGCTCTCACCCTGCGGCTGGAGCGCCTGCTGGGGCTGCACGGGCTGCTGCTGCCAGTTGTCGTACCCCTGGACCGGGACCTGGGACTGGACCTGGGCCTGGGACTGGGACTGGGCCTGGTCGTAGCCCTGCTGCTGATAGGCCGCGGCGTACGGGTCCGGCTGCTGCTGGTACCCGTAGACGTCCTGCTGCGGCTGCTCCTGGTACGCGTAGGTCTCCGCGTAGCCCGGCTGGGCCTGGGCGGGGAAGTGCGGCTGGGTCTGCTGGTGCACCGGCTGCGGCTCCGGGGTGGCGATCTCGGCGAGGCCGGCCCAGTGGTCCTCGTCGCTCATGTGCGCCTGGTTGCCCGCCGCGTCCTGGGCGGCCACATGCGCGCCGAGCTCGTCGGTGGCGACCCGGCCGTGCAGCTTCTGCCGGCCGCGGCCGACCGCCTCCAGGGTCTTGGCGAGCACCGCCTCGAAGGCGCCGAGCTTGGTGTCCACGTACTCGTCCGCGCGGCGCTGGAGGGTGGCCGGGTCGGTGCTGCGCTCGGGGGCCTCGGCGAAGTCCGGGTCCTCGTAACCCTGCTCGTCGAAGGGCCGGCCGCGGCCGAGGAGCTTCTCGCGGCCGCGGTCGACGGAGCCGATGGTCTTGGTGAGGACGACCTCGAAGTTGGCGAGCTTGCTGTCGACGTACTCGTCGGCGTCGCCGCGGACCTCGGCGGCCTCTCGGCGGGCCTCGTCGAGGATGCGGTCGGCCTCGCTGCGGGACTGCCTGGCGATCTCGGTGTCGGAGATCAGCGAGGTGCGTTCGGCGCGGGCGGCGCCGATGATCCGCTCGGCCTCCTGGCGGGCCTGCTCGGCCAGCTGCTCCTGGCCGCCGATGAGCTCCCGGGCGTCGGCGAGCGAGCCGGGCAGGGCCTCGCGCACCTCTTCGAGCATCGCGAGCAGTTCGGCGCGGTTGACCACGCACGAAGCCGACATGGGCATCGACCGGGCGTTCCCGACCGTTTCGACGATCTCGTCGAGCTTCTTCTGCACGTCCACCGTGTGCTCGCCACTCTCTACAGCCGATTGGAGACGGACGGGACGACTGTACGGCCAGTCGGCGCCCGTCCGACACCTGGTGACGGACCGTTAGCCGCTCACTGCTGGGCGAGGCGCGCGGTGAGGGCCTCGTGGACCAGCGGGGGGAGCAGGTGGGAGACGTCTCCGCCCCAGGTCGCGACCTCCTTGACCAGGGAGGACGACAGGAAGCTGTAGGTGGGATTGGTCGGCACGAAGAGCGTCTCGACGCCGGAGAGGCCGTTGTTCATCTGGGCCATCTGGAGCTCGTAGTCGAAGTCGCTGACGGCCCGCAGGCCCTTCACGATCGCCGGAATGTCGCGCTGCTTGCAGAAGTCGACCAGGAGGCCGTGGAAGGACTCCACCTGGACGTTGCCGAAGTCCGTGGTGACCTGGCGGATCAGATCGATCCGCTCGTCGACCGTGAACAGACCCTTCTTGGACTGGTTGATCATCACCGCGACGTGTACGACGTCGTACAGCTTCGAGGCGCGGCCAATGATGTCGAGGTGTCCATTGGTGATGGGGTCGAATGACCCCGGACAGACGGCGCGGCGCAACTTCATTCCCTCGCTCTCCGGTCCGGTCATCGTGCGTCTTCGCACGTAGAGGCGGCGCGACCGTACCAAAGCGTCCCTTCGCCGTAGCGACGGGCCCGCAACGGTTCGAATCCCTTCGGCCAGCCGAATTCTCCGCCTCTGGTGCTGCGTTCCACGGTGACGAGAGCATCGGCCGTGAGCCACCCCTGAGCACGGAGTGTGAGCAGTATCTCGCCAAGATCGTCGTCGGTGACGGCGTACGGCGGGTCCAGGAACACCACGTCGTAGGGGGCCTCCGGTGCTGGTCCCGTCACGATCTGTTCGGCTTTGCCGGTACGGACCTCGGCGCCGGGCAGGCCGAGGGTGCGGACGTTGTCCCGGACGGTGCGGACCGCCTTGGGGTCGGCCTCGACGAGCAGGGCGTGCACCGCGCCCCGGGAGAGCGCCTCCAGGCCGACGGCCCCGGAGCCCGCGTACAGATCGGCGATACGGATGCCCTCCAGGCTGCCGAGGAGCGCTTCCCAGGTGGAGAAGAGGCCCTCGCGCGCACGGTCGGAGGTGGGGCGGGTGCCGGTGCCGGGCGGAACGGCCAGGCGGCGTCCGCCGGCCGAGCCGGCGATCACGCGGGTCATGGGTGTCTGGTCCTCGGTTCGTGGGCGGCCCGCGGGGTGCCGCGGCGACGTGCCACCCACGATATGGCGTGGTGACCGATCGGGCCCCCGCACCCGGTGTCCACCGCCCTTCCCGGTCAGCCCTTGTCGAGGTACTGCTCGCGCTCCTTGTCGAGCAGCGCGTCCAGCGCGATCCGCAGCTCCGGCAGTTGTCCGAGCTCCGGGTCGGCGGCGACGACCGCGACGGCCTCCTCGCGCGCGGCGGCGATGACCTCCTCGTCGTCGATGACGGTGAGCATCCGGAGCGAGGAGCGGACCCCGGACTGGGCCTGGCCGAGGACATCGCCCTCGCGGCGCTGTTCCAGGTCGATCCGGGAGAGCTCGAAGCCGTCCAGGGTGGCGGCGACGGCGGAGAGGCGGGCGCGGGCGGGACTCGCCTCGTGGGCCTCGCTGACCAGCAGGCAGAGTCCGGGGGCGGAGCCCCGGCCGACCCGGCCGCGCAGCTGGTGGAGCTGGGAGACGCCGAAGCGGTCGGCGTCCATGATCACCATGGCGGTGGCGTTGGGGACGTTGACGCCGACCTCGATGACGGTGGTGGCGACCAGCACGTCGACATCGCCCGCGGCGAAGCGGCGCATCACGTCGTCCTTGTCGTCCGGGTTCATCCTGCCGTGCAGCACCTCGATGCGCAGGCCGGCCAGGGGGCCCTTGGCGAGCTGCTCGGCGATCTCCAGCACGGCGAGCGGCGGGCGCTTGTCGCCGTCGTCCTCGGGTGCCTTCTTCTTCGTCTTCTTCCCCGCCGCCTCGTCCTCGGCGTCGTCGCCGATGCGGGGGCAGACCACGTACGCCTGGTGTCCGTTCTCCACTTCTTCCCGGACCCGCTCCCAGGCGCGGGCGAGGAAGTGCGGCTTGTCCTTGGCGGGCACGACGTGGCTGGCGATGGGCGAGCGGCCGGCCGGGAGCTGGTCCAGTACGGAGGTCTCCAGGTCGCCGAAGACGGTCATGGCGACCGTACGGGGAATGGGGGTGGCCGTCATGACCAGCAGGTGGGGCGGCTGCTTGCCCTTCGAGCGGAGGGCGTCGCGCTGCTCGACGCCGAAGCGGTGCTGTTCGTCGACGACGACCAGGCCCAGGTCGTGGAACTGCACCTTGTCCTCGATCAGGGCATGGGTGCCGATCACGATGCCGGCCTCGCCGGTGACGAGGTCGAGGAGCGCCTGCCGGCGGGCCGCGACGCCCATCGAACCGGTGAGCAGCACCACCTTCGTGCCCTGCTCGGAGCCGCCGAGCATTCCGCCCTCGGCCAGCTCCCCCATCATTTCCGTGATCGAGCGGTGGTGCTGCTGGGCGAGCACCTCGGTGGGCGCGAGCATGGCGGCCTGCCCGCCCGCGTCGACGACCCCGAGCATGGCGCGCAGCGCGACCATGGTCTTGCCGGAGCCGACTTCGCCCTGCAGCAGCCGGTGCATCGGGTGCTCGGTCGCGAGGTCGTCGAAGATCTCCCGGGAGACCTTCTGCTGCCCCTCGGTGAGGGTGAAGGGCAGTTTGGCGTCGAAGGCGTCGAGCAGTCCGCCGGGCGTGGGTCTGCGGGCCACGGCCGGGAGCTGGGTGTCGGCGTACCTGCGGCGGGCCAGCGCGACCTGGAGGACGAAGGCCTCGTCCCACTTCAGCCGGTCCCGGGCCTCCGCGATGTCCGCCTTGGTCTGCGGCCGGTGGACCTTCAGCAGCGCCTCGGGGAGCGGGGCGAGTCCACGGCCCTCGCGCAGGGCCGGCGGCAGCGGGTCGACGGCCTCCCGCGCGCTGGGCAGCACCGTGTCGACGGCCTTGGCGATCCGCCAGGAGTCGAGCTGTTTGCAGGCCGGGTAGATCGGCAGCAGCCGCCCGGCGAAGGCGTCCACCGCCTCCGTGGCCTCGGCCCCGTCGATGGACTCGGCGTCGAGCAGCTGGTACGTGGGGTGGGCGAGCTGCATCTTCCGGTTGAAGACGGAGACCTTGCCCGCGAACATCGCCCGGCGACCGGGCAGCAACTCCTTGTGCGGCTTGTGCACGCCGTGGCCGAAGAAGACCAGCTGGAGCCGGCCGTGGCCGTCGGTGAGGGTCACTTCCAGGCGCTTGCCGCGGCCGTTGTTGAACATCAGGACGCGGGCGTCGGCGACCTGGGCGACCACCGTCACGTGCTCGTCCAGCGGGAGGTCGGCCAGCGCCGTGAGCCGGCCGCGTTCCTCGTACCGCCGCGGGTAGTGGTGCAGCAGATCACCGACCGTGTGCAGGTCGAGGTGTTCGGCCATCACCTTCGCGGTGGCTCCGCCGAGCAGCTTCTTGAGGGGTTCATCGAACGCAGACACGCGATCCATTGCACACCACACCACTGACAGATGTCCGGCGGGCACCGTCCGGGCGTGCTGCCGGCGCGGCGGACCGGCCACCGGGTGTGTCCGGGGGACGTGGGCGGGAGGGCCGGCCCGGCCGGTCCCCGAGGTGCGGCGTGCTCCGCTACTCCACCCCGATGAGCAGCGGAGCGCGCTGGTGGCCGCCCCGGTACACCACGGTGTCCACCGCCAGATGGCCCTCGCGCACGTGCTCCTCCAGCGCGTCCGCGAGGCTGTCGGGGACGTCCTCGCCCAGGACCAGGGTGACCAGTTCGCCGCCCGCCGCCAGCATCCGGTCCAGCACGTCGCGGGCGGTCCGCGGTACGTCCTTGCCGATCACCGCGACGTCGCCGTCGATCAGGCCCAGGACGTCGCCGGCCTGGCAGATGCCCGCCATGGTCCAGGACTGCCGTTCGGCGACGGCGAGTTCCGCGTAGCGGGTGGCGCCGGCGGCGGCGGTCATCGCCACCACGTCCTCGTCGAAGCTGCGGTCGGGTTCGTGGACGGCGAGGGCCGCGATGCCCTGGACGGCGGCCCTGGTCGGGATCAGGGCGACCCGGACGCCCTGGGCGCGGGCCTGTTCGGCGGCGGCCGCGGCGGTGTGGCGCAGCTCCGCGTCGTTGGGCAGCAGGACCACCTCGCGGGCGTGCGCCCGGTGGATCGCGTCGGCCAGTTCGCCGCTGGCGGGCGGTTCCCCGGGCCGGGCCAGGACCGTCGTCGCCCCGGCCTCCTTGCACAGGTCGCGGAGCCCGTCGCCGGGGACCACCACGACGACCGCGCGCTGCACGGGCTCGGTGTGCGGGTGCACCCGGTCCGCGCCGAAGTGGGTGATCCGGATCCGGTACGGCCGCCCCGCCTCGACCCCGGCCTCGACGGCCGCGCCCGCGTCGTCCACGTGCACATGGACGTTCCACAGCCCGTCGCCGCCCACCACCACGAGCGAGTCGCCGAGCCGGTCGAGCCGGGTCCGCAGCCGGTCCACCGCGTCGTCCGTGGCCTCCAGCAGGTAGATGACCTCGAAGGCGGGTCCGTCCTCCGCGTCGGCCTCCGCACAGTCGTCCGGCACCGGAAGGACGGGCACCGCCCCCTGGCGGTGTTCGGGCGCCCGTCCGCAGACCGCTTCGACGAGCGCCCCGAGCACGGTCACCAGCCCCTGTCCGCCGGCGTCCACCACGCCTGCCCTGCCCAGCACCGCGAGCTGTCCCGGGGTCGCGTCCAGAGCCGTGCGCGCCCCGTCGTACGCCGCCCGTGCGACGGTCTCGGTCCCGGCGCCGCCCTCGGCGCGGGCGGCGGCCTCGGCGGCGGCGGTGGCCACGGTGAGCACGGTGCCCTCGACGGGGTGGGCCACGGCCTGCCGGGCCGCGGCGGCGGCGACGGCGAGCGCCTCGCGCAGCCGGTCCGCGTCATGGCCGGCGGCCAGCACTCCGGCCATTCCGCGCAGCAGTTGGGCCAGGATCGTGCCGGAGTTCCCGCGGGCGCCGATCAGGGCGCCGTGCGCCATGGCGCGTACCGCGTCGCCCGTCGCGGGCACCGTCCCGCCGGTCTCGTGGGCGGCGAAGACCGCTTCGACGGCCTGGGTCGCGGACTCCACGGTGAGATAGAGGTTCGTCCCGGTGTCCCCGTCGGCGACGGGGAACACGTTGATCGCGTCGATCGCCGCGCGCTCCCGGCCCAGCGCCTCCAGGGCCAGTGAGCACCAGGTACGCACCGCGACGGCGTCCATGTCGTCGGCGGTCTGCGGCACCTGTCGTTCCTCCTCGGATTCGGCCGTGGGCGGCCGGCTGCATCGCAGAGTAGTCCCCCGCGCACCGGGTCCGGCGGGAACAGGGGGCGGGAGGAGGTCGGTGAAACCCATGGTAGTTTCGTTCTACCGACGCAGCCGTTGTATGCTGCTTCGGTTGCCCGATGAGAGTCGGGCCATCCCTCCGGCACCGCCACTTCAGTCAAATGATTCCGGCGCGCCGGATTTCACTGTAAGTGCATCTGAAGTCTTTGGAGTGACCCGTGGCTGCCAACTGCGACGTCTGCGGCAAGGGGCCGGGCTTCGGCAACAACATTTCGCACTCGCACCGCCGTACGTCCCGTCGCTGGAATCCCAACATCCAGCGCGTGCGTGCCGTGGTCGGTCGGACGCCGAAGCGGCTCAACGTCTGCACCTCGTGCATCAAGGCCGGCAAGGTCGCGCGCTGACGTTCCCGTCGTAGCGCAGCCTTCCGGTTGCCCAAAAAGCCGGTCCACCTCGGTGGACCGGCTTTTTGCTGTGCCCGGACCCCTCATCCGTTGCGGGTCCGCCAGCCGTGGTCGACCGGGCCGATCCCGGCGCCCAGTGGGAAGCCCGCCATGATCGCCCCGGTGACGTACGCCTTCGCGTGCCGTACCGCCGCGGGCACCTCCTGTCCCAGGGCCAGTTGGCAGGCGATGGCCGAGGCGAGGGTGCAGCCGGTGCCGTGGGTGTGGCGGTTGTCGTGCCTGGGGGCAGGCAGCCAGTGCTCCTCGGTGCCGTCCGTCAGCAGGTCGACGGGGTCGCCCGGCAGATGACCGCCCTTGATGACGGCCCAGCGCGGCCCGAACTCCAGCACCGCGGCGGCCGCCCGCCGCATCCCGGCCTCGTCCTCGACGCGGACGCCGGTGAGCTGTGCCACCTCGTCCAGGTTGGGGGTGGCGACCGCGGCGACGGGCAGGAGTTTCGTCCGTACGGAATCGAGCGCCTCGGCGGCCAGCAGCGGATCGCCGTGCTTGGAGACGCCGACCGGGTCGACGACGGCCGGGGCGTCGGTCGACGCGAGGAGTTCGGCCACGGTCTCCACCAGGACGGCCGACGACAGCATTCCGGTCTTGACCGCCTGCACCCCGATGTCGTCCACCACGCTGCGGTACTGGGCGCGCACCGCCTCGACCGGCAGCTCCCAGGCGCCCTGCACCCCCAGCGAGTTCTGGGCGGTGACGGCGGTCAGCACGCTCATCCCGTGCACACCGTGCGCCAGCATCGTCTTCAGATCGGCCTGGATGCCCGCACCGCCGCCGGAATCCGATCCGGCGACGGTGAGCACACGGGCGGGTACATCAGCAGATTTGGGCATACACCGAAATCTACTGGGCGTCCTCGATGTCCCCGAAGTGGTCCCAGCCGCTCTTGCTGGTCCACGGCGCCCCGTCGACCGTCACCTGCGGCAGCGCGGAGGGGTTGAGGACCTCGCCGATCACCTTCCAGCGGGCGGGCAGCTTCACGTCCGGCGGGAAGGTGGCGACGATCGCGTGGTCCTCGCCGCCGGTCAGCACCCACTGGAGCGGGTCGACGCCGACGGCCTGGCCGATGTCGGACATCTGCGAGGGGATGTCGATGAGCCCGGAGCGCAGATCGATCCGGACCTTGCTGGCCTCGGCGATGTGCCCGAGGTCGGCGACGAGCCCGTCACTCACGTCCGTCATGGCGGTGGCGCCGAGCCCGGCGGCCGCGGGGCCGGCGTGGTACGGCGGTTCGGGGCGCCGGTGGGCCTCGACGAAGGCGCGCGGCGAGCGGAAGCCCCGGGAGAGCACCGCGTATCCGGCGGCGGACCAGCCGAGCCAGCCGGTGACGGCGACGACGTCGCCGGGCTGAGCACCGGAGCGGGTGACCGGCTCGTGGTTGCGCAGATCGCCCAGCGCGGTGATCGAGACGGTGATCGTCTCGCCGCGCACCACGTCTCCGCCGACCACGGCCGCGCCCGCGACCTGGCACTCGTCACGGATGCCGTCCATCAGTTCGCCGGCCCAGGTGACCGGGAGTTCGGCGGGGACGACCAGGCCGAGCAGCAGCGCGGTGGGCACCGCGCCCATGGCGGCGATGTCGGCGAGGTTCTGGGCGGCGGCCTTGCGGCCGACGTCGTACGCCGTCGACCAGTCCCGGCGGAAGTGCCGGCCCTCCAACAGGATGTCCGTACTGGCCACGACCCTGCGGTCGGGAGCGGTCACCACCGCGGCGTCGTCGCCGGGGCCGAGCCGTACCGCCGGAGTGGTGGTGAGCCGGGAAGTGAGCTCCCTGATGAGCCCGAACTCCCCCAACTCGCCCACGGTTCCCTTCACCGAGTCTCACCTCTCATCTATCGCGCCGGACGGTCGTCCGGGCTGCTTCGGCGGCCGAGGGTCCGCGCCGTGGACCGGCCGCCGCCCCGGGGAGCGGTCTGCACCGCTGGTCAACGCCATGCCCGTCCCCCTTCCGGACCGCTGCGCTTGCGGTCGCGGGCCGTCACTGCTGTCGGTACTGTCAAGAGATACGTCAACTTGTGTCTTGTGTACGCCACGCTGCGGGCGTCAACGGCCCCCAGGTCTCCCCGCGGCACGCGGCAACGCGATACCGTGGCGTCCCTTTCTCCCCCCACATGATCCTCGTGGCCGCCCTGGAGGTTCCGTGGTACAGGCGTACATCCTTATTCAGACCGAGGTGGGCAAGGCGTCGACCGTCGCCGAGACCATCGCCAGAGTTCCGGGAGTGATCCAGGCAGAGGACGTCACCGGCCCCTACGACGTGATCGTGCGCGCACAGGCCGACACGGTCGATGAACTCGGCCGCATGGTGGTCGCCAAGGTCCAGCAAGTGGAGGGCATCACCCGAACCCTGACCTGCCCGGTCGTCCATCTGTAGTCCCCGTCTACGCTGGGCCGGTGACTTCATTGCGCCGGCTCTGCCACCCCGTGTCCCTCGGTACGTCCGTCGCCGCGCTGCTGCTGGCCGCGACGGGCTGTTCCTCAACGGACGCCGCGGTGTCGATCACGGTTCCCACGCCGTCCCCGGAAGCCGCGGCCTACTGCCGTGCGCTGCACAAGGAGCTGCCGAGGACCGTTGCCGGACTCGACCGCGGTGATGCCGGGCCGAAGTCCGAACTGACCGCCGAGTGGGGGGACGGGGAGATCGTACTGCGCTGCGGTGTCCCGCGGCCCGCGAAGATGGACGACCCGATGGCGAAGGGCACCGAGGCGAACGGCGTCAACTGGCTGCTGGAGCAGCCCGACGGCGCCGGTCCGCGATTCACGACGACCTACCGCAAGGCGTACGTCGAGGTGGCGATGTCGGAGGCGTACGCCCATGACGCGAGCCCGCTGGCCGCGTTCGGCGCCGCCATCAGCAAGACGGTTCCCGGGCTGTAGGGCGGGTGCTCCCGGCCGGGAGCACCCGCCCTGCGGCGCGGGACCGGTCTCAGCGCAGTCCGGTCGGGCGCCGCAACGCCGCCTGGATCAGCCGGTCCACCAGCTCCTGGTAGCTGACGCCGCTCTCCTGCCACATCCGCGGGTACATGGAGATCGGGGTGAAGCCCGGCAGGGTGTTGATCTCGTTGATCACGAAGCTGCCGTCCTCGGTGAGGAAGAAGTCGGCACGGACCAGCCCCTCGCAGGACGTGGCCTCGAAGGCGTCGACCGCGAGCCGCTGCACCTCGGCCGTCTGCTCCTCGGTGAGCGGGGCGGGCAGGATCCCGGCGGCCGAATCGATGTACTTGGCCTCGAAGTCGTAGAAGTCGTGCGAGGTCACCGGCGGGATCTCGGCGGGCACGCTGGCGCGCGGACCGTCCTCGAACTCCAGCACCCCGCACTCGATCTCGCGGCCCCGCAGCAGCGACTCGACCAGGAACTTGGGGTCGTGGCGGCGGGCCTCCTCGATCGCCTCGTCGAGCCCGGACAGGTCGTCGACCTTGGTGATGCCGAAGGACGAGCCGGCCCGTGCGGGCTTGATGAAGAGCGGCCAGCCGTGCTCACCGGCGAAGTCCACGATGCGCTTGCGGGCGCCGGAGGGGTCGTTGTCCCACTCGCGGGGACGGACCACGAGGTACGGGCCGACCGGCAGTCCGAAGGAGATGAAGACCCGCTTCATGTACTCCTTGTCCTGGCCGACCGCCGAGGCGAGCACACCGGCGCCGACGTAGGGCACACCGGAGAGCTCCAGGAGCCCCTGGAGGGTGCCGTCCTCTCCGTACGGGCCGTGCAGCACGGGGAAGACGACGTCGACCTCGCCGAGCGCCTTGGGGACCGAGCCGGGCTCGCTGTACACAACTTCGCGGCTGCCGGGGTCGACGGAGAGCACCACGGCGCCCTCGGTGGACTCGGCCAGCTGGGCCACCTCCGGCATCTTCCGGTCCGTGATGGCCATGCGTTCGGGTTCGTCGGCGGTGAGCGCCCAGCGGCCGTCCGTCGTGATGCCGATCGGCAGGACGTCGTACTTGGTCCGGTCGATGGCGTTCAGGACGGCGCCGGCCGTGACGACCGAGATGCCGTGTTCGGAGCTGCGGCCGCCGAACACGACGGCCACACGCGGCTTGCGGAGCTGCTGCTCCGGGCTCTGGGGGAGGTTCTCGCTGCTCATATCGCGTTGAGCGTACCTGCTGGTACCACTCGCGTCAGCGCGGCCGGGCGGCCGGAGCGGTGACCGGGAAGGTTCACCGCTCCGGCCGCCCCGGCCGGTCTCAGCGCCGCTCGGGCTTCGCGCTGCGCGACATCAGCTCGGCCAGCGCGACCATCGGCGGCTTGCCCTCGTGGACGATGCCGACGACCGTCTCGGTGATGGGCATGTCGACGCCGTGCCGGCGCGCCAGATCGAGCACCGATTCACAGGACTTGACGCCCTCGGCGGTCTGGCTGGTGACGGCGATGGTCTCCTGGAGCGACATGCCGCGGCCGAGGTTGGTACCGAAGGTGTGGTTGCGCGAGAGCGGCGAGGAGCAGGTCGCCACCAGGTCGCCCAGGCCCGCGAGTCCGGAGAAGGTCAGCGGGTCGGCGCCCATGGCCAGGCCGAGCCGGGTCGTCTCGGCCAGGCCGCGGGTGATGAGCGAACCCTTGGCGTTGTCGCCGAGGCCCATGCCGTCGGCGATGCCGACCGCCAGGCCGATGACGTTCTTCACCGCGCCGCCGAGCTCGCAGCCGACCACGTCGGTGTTGGTGTACGGGCGGAAGTACGAGGTGTGGCAGGCGGTCTGGAGGCGCTGGGCCACGGACTCGTCCTGGCAGGCGACGACGGCCGCCGCCGGGCGGCGTTCGGCGATCTCCTTGGCCAGGTTGGGGCCGGTGATGACGGCGACCCGGTCCGCGGAGACCTTGGTGACGTCCTCGATGACCTCGCTCATCCGCTTCGCGGTGCCGAGTTCGACGCCCTTCATCATCGAGACGAGAACGGTGTCGGAACCGAGGTGCGGGGTCCAGTCGGCGAGGTTGGCGCGCAGGGTCTGCGAAGGCACCACGAGGACGGCGAAGTCGGCGCCGTCCAGCGCCTCGACGGCGTCGGTGGTGGCCCGGACCGATTCGGGGAGTTCGATGCCCGGCAGGTAGCCCGGGTTGGTACGGGTCGTGTTGACGGCCTCGGCGACTTCGGCGCGGCGGCCCCAGAGGGTGACCTCGCAGCCGGCGTCGGCGAGGACCATGCCGAAGGCCGTACCCCATGAGCCGGTACCGAAGACGGCCGCCTTTGCGGGGTGCGTCACTTGGGTCCCTTTCCTTCTGCCTTGCGCCGCTGCTCCGCACGGGCCTTGCGATGGTCGTAGGGCTGTGCGGGAGCCTGCTCGCCCCGCACGATCTCCAGCTGCGCGGTCACCGCGGCCATGATGACCTCGGTCGCCTCGCGCAGGACGTCGGGCGTCGGCTCCCGGTCGTAGAACCCGGAGAGGTCCACGGGCGGTCCGGCCTGCACCTGAAGGGTCTTTCGGGGGAACAGCCGGAACTTGTTCTCCTTGGCGTACGGCGGCATCGCGAAGTTGGCGCCCCACTGGGCGACGGGGATGACCGGGGCCCTGGTCATCAACGCGACGCGGGCGGCACCGGTCTTGCCGGCCATCGGCCACATGTCGGGGTCGCGGGTGAGGGTGCCCTCCGGGTAGAAGGCGACGCATTCGCCGCTCTCGATGGCGTCGACGGCGGCCCGGAAGGCGTCCAGCGCATTGGTCGTCTCGCGGTAGACCGGGATCTGTCCGGTACCGCGCAGCATCATTCCGACAAAGGGGGTCTTGAACAGGCCCGCCTTGGCGAGAAGCCGCGGCACCCGTCCGGTGTTGTACTGGAAGTGACCGTAGGAAAGCGGGTCCAGATAGGAGTTGTGATTGACCGCGGTGATGAATCCACCGTCGGCCGGAATGTGTTCCATTCCCCGCCAGTCACGCTTGAACAGAACCACCAACGGCGGTTTTGTGATGACCGCCGCCAGGCGGTACCAGAAGCCGATTCTGCGGCGGGACACTCGGACACCTTCCTCTAAGGACCTGAACTCTGCCTGGCTACCGACGGTCAAGTCTCGCCCCAGGCCCCTGCTCTGTCGAGAACACCGTACGCCCCGCTTTCGGGACCGACCCTCCGGGTTCTCGCACCGGACAGGCGAGAATAGGCGGCGACGCGTACCGAGGGGGAGATCGCCACGAACACCGACCCGACCGGTCTTTGGTCCCTGGTCGTCCCGTTGAAGCCGCTGGCGCGGGCCAAGAGCAGGCTGACACCCGCGACCGGGGACGGGCTGCGCCCCCTGCTCGCCCTCGCCTTCGCCCGGGACACCGTCGCCGCCGCCCTGTCCTGCCCGGCGGTGCTGGATGTGGTGGTAGTCACGGACGATCCGGAGGCCGGGGCGGCCCTCACGGCGACCGGGGCGCGGATCGTCCCCGACGCACCGGGCCGCGGGCTCAACGCCGCGCTGGCACACGGTGAGCGGGCGGTGCGGGCCGGGCGGCCCCGGGCGGCGGTCGCCGCGCTCAACGCGGATCTGCCCGCACTGCGCCCCGGAGAATTGGCCCGGGTGCTCGATTATTCCGCCGAATTCCTCCGCGCATTTGTGACCGATGCGGCAGGAATCGGTACAACATTTCTGTCGGCCGCGCCGGGGGTGGAATTGCGCCCGGCTTTCGGCGGGCCCTCCCGGGCCCGGCACCTGGAGTCCGGTGCGGTGGAAATCGATCTGCCCGGCATCGATTCGGTCCGCCAGGACGTGGACACCGGCGACGATCTGCGGGTGGCGCTCGCCCTGGGCGTCGGCGCACACACGGCGGGGCACTGGGCCGCCGGGTCCCCGGGCACCGAGCCCGCGACGGCCTCCTGAGAGCCGTCCCGACCGATAGGCTGCCGTCCATGCAGGCGACCTCGTACACCTACGACCCCGAGACCCGCACCGGCAGTGTGCTGCTCGACGACGGCACCCCGGTGGAATTCGACGCCCGGGCCTTCGACGCGGGCGGTCTGCGGCTGCTGCGCCCGGGGCAGCGGGTGCGGATCGAGGGCAGCGGCGAGGGTGCGCGGCTGCGGATCACCCTGGTGACCCTCCAGACCTTCTGAGGCGCCGCGAACCTACCGAGGCACCGCGCGCGGAGCGCCCGTGACAGCCCGCGGGCCGGGCTCCCCGAGGGGAGCCCGGCCCGGCGCGTGTGAGTAGCCCTGTGCTGCTCGGTCTCACTTCTTCCGTGCGGTGGCCTTCTTCGCCGTGGTCTTGCGCGCCGTGGTCTTCTTGGCGGGCGCCTTCTTCGCCGTGGCCTTCTTCGCGGGCGCGGTCTTGCTGGCGGTGGCCTTCTTGGTGGCCGTCGCCTTCTTCGCCGCAGCGGTGGTGGCCTTCTTCGCGGCCGGCGTGGTCTTCTTGGCCGCCGCGGTGGTCTTCTTCGCGGTGGTCTTCTTGGCCGCGGTGGTCTTCGCCGCCGTGGTCTTCTTGGCGGTGGTCTTCTTCGCCGTGGCCTTCTTGGCGGCGGCCTTCTTGGCTGCGGCCTTGGTCGTCGTACGGGTGGAAGGACCGCCCGAGAGGCTGCCCTTGGGCGCCTTCTTCACGGACACTTCGCCGCCCTTGGGGAGCTTCTTCGAGCCGCTCACCAGGTCCTTGAAGCCCTGTCCCGCACGGAAACGGGGAACCGAGGTCTTCTTGACCCGTACGCGCTCACCCGTCTGCGGGTTGCGGGCGTACCGGGCCGGGCGGTCGACCTTCTCGAACGAGCCGAAGCCGGTGACCGAGACCCGGTCCCCCGCGACAACCGCACGGACGATCGCGTCGAGTACCGCGTCGACGGCGTCGGCGGCCTGCTGGCGGCCTCCGACCTTGTCGGCAATCGCTTCTACGAGCTGCGCCTTGTTCACGTCTTCCCCTTCGGAGACATTGCCAGAACGAAAGTGTTCAAGCGTTTTCGCACGTTAGGCAGATATATACCGCAAATCAAACACGAAACGGGCTAATCACCCTAGTGCCGCAACGAAGTCGACCGCTGCACAGTTCCGCAGAGTCAGCCACCTTCGGGGAATCGGCCCTCATCGAGGTCCCTCATCAACCGGTCCAGACGCCTTGCCGCATCCGGGAGATCGTGCTTAGCCGCGGCCGTGATGACCAACAGCTTCCGGGACAGCGCCATCCTTACGCCCTCCGGGACTTGCAGTGCGCGCACTCTTGTGTGCGCTTCCTTCAATCGGTCGGCGACTTGGCCGTAAAGCTTGAGTTGGCTGTCGCGTTCCATGCACCGATTGTGCCATCTGGGGCGAGTTGTCGCCCGACAGGGTCTCAACAAGCGACTGCGCCCCCTACCAGATGGCAAGGGGCGCAGTCCTGGAAACGCGCTGCTCAGGCGTTAATTGTACGCGGCTTGAAGGCCGGCCTGGCCGCCTCATAAGTCGTGATGTCCGCTTCGTTCTGAAGGGTGAGGCTGATGTCGTCCAGCCCGTTGAGCAGTCGCCAACGGGCGTTCTCATCGAGCTCGAAGTCGGCCGTGATGCCCTCGGCGCGGACCTGGCGCGCCTCCAGGTCGACGGTGATCTCGGCGGTGGGGTCGGCCTCGGTCAGCTCCCAGAGCGCGTCGACCACCTTCTGGTCGAGCACGACGGTCAACAGTCCGTTCTTCAGCGAGTTGCCGCGGAAGATGTCGGCGAACCGGGAGGAGATGACAGCCTTGAAGCCGTAGTTCTGCAGCGCCCACACGGCGTGTTCGCGGGACGAGCCGGTGCCGAAGTCGGGGCCGGCCACCAGGACCGTGGCGCCCTCGCGCTCCGGGCGGTTGAGGACGAAGCTCTCGTCCTTGCGCCAGGCCTCGAAGAGCCCGTCCTCGAAGCCGTCCCGAGTGACCTTCTTCAGCCAGTGGGCGGGGATGATCTGGTCGGTGTCCACGTTGCTGCGGCGCAGCGGGACGGCCCGGCCGGTGTGTGCGGTGAAAGCTTCCATGATTCTCAGACTCCGGCGGGCGTACGGGCGTCGGACAGGTCGGCGGGCGAGGCCAGGTGGCCCAGCACGGCGGTGGCGGCGGCGACCTGCGGGGAGACCAGGTGAGTACGGCCGCCCTTGCCCTGCCGGCCCTCGAAGTTG
Source organism: Streptomyces sp. NPDC007164 (assembly GCF_040634135.1). Taxonomy (NCBI): domain Bacteria; kingdom Bacillati; phylum Actinomycetota; class Actinomycetes; order Kitasatosporales; family Streptomycetaceae; genus Streptomyces; species Streptomyces sp. NPDC007164. The sequence goes on along the minus strand of NZ_JBEYFB010000025.1, from coordinate 13,142 downwards.
CGGTTCGAGGTGGAGGCGGAGCGCTCGCCGGGGGCCAGCTGGTCGGGGTTCATGCCGAGGCACATCGAGCAGCCGGCGTGCCGCCATTCGGCGCCCGCGGCGGTGAAGACCTTGTCCAGGCCCTCCGCGACGGCCTCCAGGGCGACCCGGACGGAGCCCGGGACGACCAGCATCCGTACGCCTCTCGCGACTTTGCGGCCGTCCAGGATCGCGGCCGCGTTGCGCAGGTCCTCGATCCGGCCGTTGGTGCAGGAGCCTACGAAGACGGTGTCCACGTTGATCTCGCGCAGCGGCTGCCCGGCGGTCAACCCCATGTATTCCAGGGCCTTTTCGGCGGCGTTGCGCTCCGAGGCGTCCTCGTACGAAGCAGGGTCGGGGACGTTGGCCGACAGGGGCGCGCCCTGGCCGGGGTTGGTGCCCCAGGTGACGAACGGGGCCAGTTCGGCCGCGTCGATGACGACCTCGGCGTCGAAGACCGCGTCGTCGTCGGTGCGCAGCGTCTTCCAGTACGCGACGGCGGCGTCCCAGTCCTCGCCCTGCGGGGCGTGGTCGCGGCCCTTCAGGTACTCGAAGGTGGTCTCGTCCGGGGCGATCATGCCCGCCCGGGCGCCGGCCTCGATCGACATGTTGCAGATGGTCATCCGGGCTTCCATCGAGAGCTTCTCGATGGCCGGGCCGCGGTATTCCAGGACGTAGCCCTGGCCGCCGCCGGTGCCGATCCGGGCGATGATCGCGAGGATCAGGTCCTTGGCCGTGACGCCGTCGGGCAGTTCGCCGTCGATGGTGATGGCCATGGTCTTCGGGCGGGCCATCGGCAGCGTCTGGGTGGCCAGGACGTGCTCGACCTGGCTGGTGCCGATGCCGAACGCCAGCGCGCCGAAGGCGCCGTGCGTGGAGGTGTGGGAGTCGCCGCAGACGACCGTGGTGCCCGGCTGAGTCAGCCCCAGCTGCGGGCCGACCACGTGCACGACGCCCTGCTCGACGTCGCCCAGGGGGTGCAGTCGTACGCCGAACTCCGCGCAGTTCTTGCGCAGGGTCTCCAACTGGGCGCGGGAGACCGGGTCGGCGATCGGCTTGTCGATGTCGAGGGTCGGGGTGTTGTGATCCTCGGTGGCGATGGTGAGATCGAGGCGCCGCACCCGGCGTCCGGCCTGCCGGAGGCCGTCGAAGGCCTGGGGGCTGGTCACCTCGTGCAGCAGGTGCAGATCGATGAAGAGGAGGTCGGGCTCACCTTCGGCGCGCCGGACGACATGGTCGTCCCAGACCTTCTCCGCGAGTGTCCTACCCATCGCTTTCCCTCCGGCCGGCGTCTTCGCCGGCCCAACTAGAGATTCGGTGCGCCGCCGTCCGGACCCCCGTGCGGGGCGGTGGCTACGGGCCGTTGTGTGGCCGCCCGTACAGGTTCGCAACTTCCGCCGAATATTGAACTTGCGTTTCACAGAGTGAGACGGGAGTATCGTCGTATGGACAACTCTAGCGGCGTCGGCGTTCTCGACAAGGCGGCTCTGGTATTGAGCGCCCTGGAGTCCGGTCCGGCCACCCTCGCCGGGCTGGTCGCGGCGACCGGGCTCGCACGACCCACGGCCCATCGACTGGCCGTGGCACTGGAACACCACCGCATGGTGGCGAGGGACATGCAGGGCCGTTTCATTCTCGGCCCCCGGCTGGCGGAGCTCGCGGCCGCGGCGGGCGAGGACCGCCTGCTGGCCACGGCGGGACCGGTGCTCACCCACCTCCGTGACATCACCGGCGAGAGCGCGCAGCTCTACCGCAGGCAGGGCGACATGCGGATCTGCGTGGCGGCGGCGGAGCGGCTGTCCGGCCTGCGGGACACCGTGCCGGTCGGCTCCACGCTCACCATGAAGGCCGGCTCCTCGGCCCAGATCCTGATGGCCTGGGAGGAGCCGGAGCGCCTGCACCGCGGCCTCCAGGGCGCCCGCTTCACGGCGACGGCGCTCTCCGGCGTACGGCGCAGGGGCTGGGCCCAGTCGATCGGCGAGCGCGAGCCGGGGGTGGCCTCGGTCTCGGCGCCGGTGCGCGGCCCGTCGAACCGGGTGGTCGCCGCCGTCTCGGTCTCCGGACCGATCGAGCGACTGACCAGGCATCCGGGCCGGATGCACGCCCAGGCGGTCATCGACTCGGCGGCGAGGCTCAGCGAGGCCCTGCGCCGCACCGGCTGACGCACCCGGCACCCCTCCCCGGCCGCCCCAGCGTCGTGGCGGCCCCCTTCCAGCGCCTCACTTCACGGACGAGCGGTGCGCGAGCCGGTCCGCCGCGCGGCGCCCCCGCCCCTCGATCGGCAGTACGCCGGTCGCCCCGGCCAGGCCGTAGGCCGGCATGTCGGCGTAGATCGATTCGTATCCGCCCTCGGGCACGATGTATGTCTCGTGCCACAGCCCCACGTGCTGCCGGGACTTCTTCTCCTTCCGGTTCATGATCGCCCAGGCCTTGCGGTGGAACATGTCGGGAGCGCTCGCGTACGCGTAGAGCTTCTCCTTCGACTCCCAGTACTGGACGACGTAGTACGTCCGCGGCGAACCGGTCAGCAGCGTGTAACCCAGCAGGCCGCGCTCCTTGTCCCTGCCCAACTCCCGCAGCATGCGCGGCATCGCGGCGAGGACCGGCAGCCAGTGGTGCACGCCCCGGAAGTGGTTGATGCGCATCCCGATCAGCAGCACGACCACCTCCCCCTCGGCCGCGGCGGTGATCCGTCCCGGTATCGGCTTCGCGAACATGTCTGCCCCTTCATCGTTGGAGAGTGCCACTATCCAATGATTGGATAGTGGCACTGCCCAAGAGGTGGCGCAAGGGAAGGCACGGACATGCGACTCTCGGAACTGAGCGAGCAGAGCGGTGTGAAGACCGCGACGATCAAGTACTACCTGCGCGAGGGGCTGCTGCACCCCGGCCACCGGGTCACCGCCACACAGGCCGAGTACGACGAGAGCCATCTGCGCCGGCTGCGGCTGGTGCGGGCCCTGATCCAGGTGGGCCGCCTTCCCGTGGCGACGGCACGCGAGGTCCTCTCCCACATCGACGACGACTCCCTGGGCCGGACGATCCGACTGGGCGCGGCGCTGTGGGCGCTCCCGCACGGCCCGGACCCCGACGAGGAGGCACCGGAGACGGCGGCCGCCCGCGAGGCCGTCGAGCGACTCCTGGACCGGATCGGCTGGGCGACGTCGCAGGAGATCGGCTCCCTCTCCCCCGCGCATCGCTCACTGGTGTCGTCGGTGGCGGCACTCATCCGCCTCGGCTACCCCTGTGACGTCGATTACCTGGCCGAACAGGCCCGGCTGATGCACCAAGTCGCCGTCCAGGACCTGGACATGATGGAGACGCACCCCACGGAGTCGGAGCAGGTGGAGATCGCGGTCGCGTCGGCCGTGCTCTACGAGCCGCTGCTGATGTCCCTGCGGCGGATGGCCCAGGAGGAGGAGTCGGCCCGGCGCTACGGAATCTGAACGGGCCTTGCCGGCAACGGCAGAGGCCCTCCACCGAAGTGAAGGGCCTCTGCCTGTCCTGCTGTTGTACCCCCGACCGGATTCGAACCGGCGCTACTGCCGTGAGAGGGCAGCGTGCTAGGCCGCTACACAACGGGGGCTTGATACTGCTGATTACTGCTGTTGCATTTCTGCGCTGGGCTACCAGGACTCGAACCTAGAATGACGGTACCAGAAACCGTAGTGTTGCCAATTACACCATAGCCCATGGTGTTTCAAGTACCCCCGACCGGATTCGAACCGGCGCTACTGCCGTGAGAGGGCAGCGTGCTAGGCCGCTACACAACGGGGGCCCTAGCGATCCTGCATCGAGAGCGTGGGTGCGACCCAGATGATCTCGCGGGAAGGATCTGTACCCCCGACCGGATTCGAACCGGCGCTACTGCCGTGAGAGGGCAGCGTGCTAGGCCGCTACACAACGGGGGCTTGTTGTTACAACTTGCTTGTCTTGCGCTGGGCTACCAGGACTCGAACCTAGAATGACGGTACCAGAAACCGTAGTGTTGCCAATTACACCATAGCCCACCAAAACTCAACCCCTGTGGGGGGTCTTGTTCGGCTCACGCTTCCCGTTCGGATCTTTCGTTCCGCTCGGGCGGCGCAGGAAGAACATTACCCGAAGGTGTCCGGCGCTCCAAAACGGGTATTGCCCGCCAGCAGTCCGGGCAGCTGATCGAGCCCGCTGATGCGGATCAGCTCGGGCCGTCCGCCGCGCCCGCCCCGGTCCAGCCAGATCCCCATGAGCCCTGCGGCAGCCGCCCCGCCGGCGTCTATGTCCGGCTCGTTCCCCACGTACGCGACCTCCCCCGGCTCCAGCGCCAGCGCCTCGCAGCCGGCGTGGAAGGCGCCGGCCTCGGGCTTGGAGATGCCCAGTTCCACGGCGCACACCATGGCCTCGAACCGGTCCCGCACTCCGAGTCTGCGCAGCTTCTGGTCCTGGTTCTGGATACTGGCGTTCGACAGCACCGCGTGCCGGAACCCGTCCGCCAGCAGGTCCAGCACCGGCAGCACATCGGGGAAGAGCTCCCAGGCGGCCTCGTAATGGGTGATGTGCCGGGCGAACCAGTCGTCGGCCTCGGCGTCGCCCAGCGGCCGTGAGAGGAACTCCCTGACCCGTTCCCGGCGCTGCCCCTGGAAGTCGGTCTCCCCGGCGGCGAACCGCGCCCAGTGCACGTCGGTGAGCTCCCGCCATACGACGAGGGCCTGCTCGACGTCCTCGTATCCGTCGGGCAGGCCCTCGTGTTCGAGGTGCTTGTGCATGCCGAGGCGGTCGGCGGTGGTGTAGTCGAAGATCGTGTCGTCGATGTCCCAGAGAACCGCGCGGATCGTCATACGGCCCAGCGTAGGGTCCGGCACGGTGGCCGTGAACGGCGCGAAGGGGGCGGCCTCCGGACGAACCGGTGGCCACCCCCTTCGGGTGCGGTGCGGTGTGTTACGCGGCCAGCCGGGCCAGGGCGGCGTCCACGCGGGCCAGGGTCTTCTCGCGGCCCAGGATCTCCAGGGACTCGAAGAGCGGCAGGCCGATGGTGCGGCCGGTGACCGCCACGCGGACCGGGGCCTGGGCCTTGCCGAGCTTCAGGCCGTGCTCCTCGCCCGCGGCGAGAACGGCGTTCTTCAGGGCGTCCGCGTTCCACTCGGCCTCGGCCAGCTTGGCGCGGGCCGTGGTGAGGAGGGCGTCGGAGCCCTCCTTCATCGCCTTGTTCCAGGACGCCTCGTCCGTCGCCGGCTCGTCCAGGAAGAGGAAGTCGACGTTGGCCGTGATGTCCGAGAGGACCGTCACACGGGTCTGGGCGTGCGGGGCGATCTCGGCGAACTGCTCCGCGTCGAAGGACTCCGGGGCCCAGGGGGCGAACGGGGCCGTGAGCCAGGGGCCGCACGCCTCGGTGAACGCCTTCACGTCCATCTTGCGGATGTGCTCGGCGTTGACGTGCTCGCACTTCTTCAGGTCGAAGCGCGCCGGGTTGGCGTTGACGTCCGCGATGTCGAACGCGGCCACCATCTCGTCGATGGAGAAGATGTCGCGGTCCTCGGCGATGGACCAGCCCAGCAGGGAGAGGTAGTTGAGCAGTCCCTCGGGCAGGAAGCCGCGCTCGCGGTAGAGGTTGAGCGAGGCCTGCGGGTCGCGCTTGGAGAGCTTCTTGTTGCCCTCGCCCATGACGTACGGCAGGTGGCCGAAGGCCGGGGTCTCCTTGGCGATGCCCAGCTCGATGAGCGCCTTGTACAGGGCGAGCTGGCGCGGGGTGGAGGAGAGCAGGTCCTCGCCGCGCAGGACGTGGGTGATCTCCATCAGCGCGTCGTCGACCGGGTTGACCAGCGTGTAGAGCGGGGCGCCGTTGGCGCGGACGATGCCGTAGTCCGGCACGTTCTCCGGCTGGAAGGTCAGCTCGCCGCGGACCAGGTCGTCGAAGGTGAGCGCCTCGTCGGGCATCCGGAAGCGGACGATGGAGGTCCGGCCCTCGGCCTCGTACGCGGCGATCTGCTCCGCCGTGAGCTCGCGACAGTGGCCGTCGTAGCCGGACGGCCTGCCGGCGGCGCGGGCGGCGTCGCGGCGGCTGTCGAGCTCCTCGGTGGTGCAGTAGCAGTGGTAGGCGTACCCGCCCGCCAGGAGCTTCTCGGCGACATCCTTGTAGATGTCCATGCGCTGCGACTGGCGGTACGGGGCGTGCGGGCCGCCGACCTCGGGGCCCTCGTCCCAGTCGAAGCCGAGCCAGCGCATCGAATCCAGGAGCTGGTTGTAGGAGTCCTCGGAGTCGCGGGCCGCGTCGGTGTCCTCGATGCGGAAGACCAGGGTGCCGCCATGGTGCCGGGCGAAGGCCCAGTTGAACAGGGCGGTGCGGACCAGACCCACATGGGGGTTGCCGGTCGGGGAGGGACAGAAACGTACGCGGACTGGTGCGTTAACCACGCTTGATCACCTTGTTGGTGAGAGTGCCGATGCCTTCGATGGTGACGGCGACCTCGTCGCCGACATGGAGGGGTCCGACCCCTGCGGGAGTGCCGGTGAGGATCACATCGCCCGGGAGCAGCGTCATGGCTTCCGTGATGTGGACGACGAGATCCTCGATCGAGCGGATCATGTCGCTCGTACGGCCGAGTTGCCGTTGCTCTCCGTTGACCGTCGCCTGAATGGTGAGGTCGTGGGGGTCGAGGTCGGTCTCCACCCAGGGGCCGAGCGGGCAGGACGTGTCGAAGCCCTTGGCCCGGGCCCACTGCTTCTCGCGCTTCTGGGCGTCGCGGGCGGTGACGTCATTGGCGCAGGTGTAGCCGAAGATGACGTCCTTCACGCGCTCGCGCGGAACTTCCCGGCACATGCGGCCGATGACCACGGCCAGTTCGGCCTCGTGGTGGAGTTCGTTGGAGAAGGAGGGGTACTCGATGGCGTCGCCGGAGCCGATCACCGAGGTGGTGGGCTTGAAGAAGGCGACGGGTACGTCCGGTACCTCGTTGCCCAGCTCCTTGGCGTGCTCCGCGTAGTTGCGGCCGATGGCCACGACCTTGTTGGGGAGCACGGGGGGCAGGAGGCGGACCTTGCTCAGCGGGACCTTGGTACCGGAGAGCTCGAACTCGGCGTACGGGATGCCCTTGATGATGTCGAGGACGAGACCATCGGGCCCCTCGCCCTCGACGGCGCCGAAGGCGACATTGCCGTCGATGGAGAACCTGGCGATGCGCACGGGATGCTGTCGCCCCTCACTTGCTGGCTGAAGACTGACGCTCCAGGCTAACGCGTCGCCCGTCGGGACCTGCCCCGATCACCGGGCGGCGCGAGCGAGAGCCTGTCCGGCGGCCTTCGGTCGGAGGCCGGTCGACGGGCTCCGAGGGGGACGGCGTCCGGGCTACTCCGGGACGGCGGCGGTGACCGGGGCGACCATGAGGATGGTGCGCCGGGGGTTGGCCGTCTGGGTGGGCAGGTCCACGGCGTGCTCCGGCTGCTCCGGCGTCCGCGGTCCGTCGATGTCCTCGAGGTGCGCCAGCGTGGTGCGCCGGGGGTTGGCAATGTTGCGGAACATCATCGTCGTCTTCATCTGCCGATCGGACCCTGTCGGTTCGGGCGCCGCCCGGAGGGGCGCCGGTTGTCGGATTTGCCATCCCTGTAAAGCGTCAGGCTAAACATCCAATTCCCTCCGGAAGCCCGGAAGAGACGGCGATCATCATGTGAGTTTCCTCACGACCGGGCAGACAATTCACCCATTCCGGTCGGTCAATGATGTCGACAGAAACGGACATTACGTAACTGAATCAGCCATTCCGCTCCTGATCATGTCGACTGGGACACCCTTTACGCTTCACTGATTCGCCCGTAATCATCCGTTTCATCCATGATCACGCTCCACGGCTTGTTACTCAGTCATCACAACGCGTCACCCCTGTCACGGCCGGGCGTTGGGCCCTTGTTGGAGATCCGGCACTGTGCTGGAATTCCACGCACCGCCGCGGGTTTCAAGCCGGCGCGCAGGGGCGCAACGGAGCGCCGAGTGGCGGCGGGAAGGGGAAGGACGCCGGTCACTCACGACCACCATGGGGCGGGTACAACGCCCCACGACGCCGACACCGTCCCACCGCCCAGCGGGGGGACGCCTGGTCCAGAGGTTGCGACGCTAGTGCAGGGACGTTTCAAGAGGGATGGCAGCGCTGCGGCGGAGCAGGAGCCGCACGGCGGGACCGACCGCGGCTCCTCGGCCCAGCACGCCCAGAACCCCGGGCCTGCCGCGGCCGGTGACAGTGGCGACCGCGCCCAGCGCCCCGGTGCCGCGGCGAGCGGCGACACGGATCCGAGCACGTCGGCCAAGTCCCGGGGGCCCGTCAGCACCGGCTCCCGAGTCGCTCTTCGCAACTGGCGCATCAGCACCCGCCTGGTCTCCCTGCTCGCCCTTCCCGTGGTCGCCGCGACCACGCTGGGTGGTCTGCGGATCAACGAGTCCATGAACGACATCCAGCAGCTGGACCACATGCAGCTGCTGACCCGGATGACCAAGCAGGCGACGTCGCTGGCCCAGGCGCTCCAGGAGGAGCGCGACCGTTCGGCCGGTCCGCTGGCCAACGGGGTGAAGGCCGACGACTTCAAGGTCACCGAGCCGCGCAAGAAGACCGACCGGGCGAAGACGGCCTTCCTCGACGCGACGACCTCGATCGGCGACCCCTCCGGCGACGAGGCCCTTGAGGGCATCGTCGCCAGCGTCACCCAGATCGCGAGCCAGCTGTCCGAGATCCGCGACATCCGCAAGGCGGCGTACGGCAAGGGCACCCCGAGTCTCCAGACCGTCGACCAGTACAGCCAGCTGATCACCTCGCTGCTGAGCCTCTCGCAGGACATGGCGCAGGCGACCAGCAACTCCGAGATGATCAAGCGGACCCGGGCACTGGCGGCCTTCTCCTCCGCCAAGGAGTACGCCTCGGTCCAGCGGGCGATCATCGCGGCGGCCCTGCCCGGCGGCAACGACAAGCAGCCGCACCTCGACGAGAACGACAAGCAGTTCGGCCGCGCCGCGCTGCGCAAGGAGGGCTCGGCCCTCCGTTCCTTCAAGGCCGTGTACCAGGCGACCGGCAACAACGCCGACGAGCTGACCGCCACGCTCGACGAGGGCAACCCGGAGATCAAGGCCGCCAACACCTACGCGAAGAAGGTGCTGGACAGCCCCTCGGGCATGACCGGCACCGCGCGCCGCTCCTACCTGGACTGGTACGACCAGAGCTCCACCAAGATCCAGGCCATGAAGACCATCGAGGAGACCCTCCTCAGCGACATGGAGGGCAAGGCCCGCGAGCTCCGCGACGAGTCGAAGCGCGAAGCGATCATCAGCGGTGCGCTCATCCTGCTGGTGCTCGGTGTCTCGCTGGTCGGCGCCTTCGTCGTCGCCCGGTCGATGATCCGCTCGCTGCGCCGCCTCCAGGACACCGCTACGCGCGTCGCCCAGGACCGTCTGCCCGAGCTCGTCAAGCAGCTCTCCGAGGCCGACCCGCAGGACGTGGACACCTCGGTCGAGTCGGTCGGCGTGCACTCCCGGGACGAGATCGGCAAGGTGGCCGCGGCCTTCGACGACGTGCACCGCGAGGCCGTCCGTCTCGCCGCCGAGCAGGCCCTTCTGCGGGGCAACGTCAACGCGATGTTCACCAACCTCTCGCGCCGCAGCCAGGGCCTCATCCAGCGTCAGCTCTCGCTCATCTCCGAACTGGAGTCGCGCGAGGCCGACCCGGACCAGCTCTCCTCGCTCTTCAAGCTCGATCACCTCGCGACCCGTATGCGCCGTAACGGCGAGAACCTCCTCGTCCTCGCGGGCGAGGAGCCGGGCCGCCGGTGGACCCGCCCCGTCCCGCTGGTCGACGTGCTCCGGGCCGCCGCCTCCGAGGTGGAGCAGTACGAGCGCATCGAACTGGCGGCGGTGCCCGCCACCGAGGTCGCCGGCCGCGTGGTCAACGACCTCGTCCACCTGCTCGCGGAGCTGCTGGAGAACGCCACGTCGTTCTCCTCGCCCCAGACGAAGGTCCGGGTCACCGGTCACGCGCTGCCCGACGGGCGGGTGCTGGTCGAGATCCACGACACCGGCATCGGCCTCTCCCCCGAGGACCTCGCCGCGATCAACGAGCGGCTCGCCTCGCCGCCCACCGTGGACGTCTCGGTCTCCCGCCGCATGGGTCTGTTCGTGGTCGGCCGGCTGTCGCTGCGTCACGGCATCCGGATCCAGCTGCGGCCCTCCGACTCCGGTGGCACGACCGCGCTGGTCATGCTGCCCGTCGATGTCGCGCACGGCGGCAAGCAGCCGGTTCCCAAGCAGGCACCCGGGCAGCAGTCCGGTGCCCCCGGCGGTCTGCTCGCCGGCGGCGCCACGGGCGCGGGCAACGGCTCCCGTCCCGGCCTCGGCGGTCCGCCCTCGGGCCCGGCCGGCCGGCTCGCCTCGGGTCCGGGCGCCTCGCGCGGCCAGGTCGGTGCGGGGTCCGCGCCGCGTGCCGCGCTGCCCTCCCGCGACGGCGGCCCCCGCCACCAGGCGGCCCAGCAGGGCCAGCAGAACCAGCAGGGTCAGCAGAACGCCGGGTTCCAGTCCGCCGGGCTGTCCGGCACCGGTCCGCAGGACGCCTCCCGTCCGGAGCCGCAGCGTCACGGCGGCGGCCTCGCCGGTGCCTTCGGCAACGGCGCCCGTCTCGGTGCCCGCGGCCAGGGCGACGGACCGGGCCGTACGGATTCGGGCCGCCCCGACCTGTTCGGCCAGAACCGCCAGGACCAGAACCGTCAGTTCCCCGACCGCCAGGACCAGAACGGCTCGCAGGGCAACGGCCCCGCCCCGTGGCAGCAGCCCTCCCAGCAGCAGCCGCAGCAGGCCCGGCAGAACCCGGTCGGCCAGGGCGGCTTCCAGCAGCCCGCCGGCCAGGACGGGCCCGGCCGTCAGCTGCCCCCGGTCGGCGGCCCGCGGGCCGAGCTGCCCGGCGGCAATCCGCAGCCGCAGCGTCCGCAGACCACCAGCTGGGGCACCGAGGAGCCGTCCGCGCCGCGGCAGACTCCGCTGGACGCCCCGCGCGGTCACGAGGACCCCGAGTCCACCGGTCAGTTCCAGCGGCCGATGAACCCGCCGCTCACGCCGCGGATGCCGATGGACGACCGGCAGGGCCCCGGCTCCACCGCCGAGTTCGCCCGCCCGGACTTCTCCGCGCCGGCCCCGCAGCCGTACGGCTCGCAGGACCGGTCGGGCCAGGACCCGGCGAGCACCGGGCAGTTCGCCCGCCCCGACTTCGGTCAGCAGCAGCCCGCCCGGTCCCAGGACCAGGGTCTGCCGGCGCCGCGCCGGCGCGGCCGGGACGACGAGGAGTTCGGCGCCCCGCGTCCGCCCGCCGTGCCCGGCGGCGACGCGCAGTACCGTCCGGTCCTGCCCTCGCAGCCGCAGCCCGAGGCACTGCCTCCGGCGGCCGGCCCCGGGGACGGTCGTACGCCGCTGTACGACACCCTGGAGACGAACTGGTTCCACGGCCCGCAGCCGGGCGGCCAGCAGCCGCCCGCCGAGCCGCAGGCACCCACGCCCGTCAACCAGCAGCAGCCGGCCCAGGAGCCCTCCGCTCCCGCGGCGCCGCGCCGCACCGGGGACGCCCCGGGCAGCACCACGAATTCCTGGCGCCCCTCGCCGAACGACGAACTCGGACGGCAGGCGGAGCGGGTCAAGAAGCCCGCGGCAGGCGGAGTCACCACTTCCGGACTGCCGCGCCGAGTGCCTCGCGCCAACCTGGTGCCGGGCACCGCTCAGCAGCAGAACCATCAGTCCGGTCCGCAGGTGTCACGTGCCCCCGATGATGTACGCGGGCGGTTGACCAATCTCCGCCGGGGCATCCAGCAAGGGCGACAGGCCAACAACGGCCAGTCGACCGGCAGTTTCCCACTCGGCCCCACTCACCAGCAGGAGCGTTAGTTGAGCCCGATGAGTCAGGCCGCACAGAATCTGAACTGGTTGATCACCAACTTCGTGGACAACACCCCCGGGGTGTCGCACACGGTGGTGGTCTCCGCCGACGGACTCCTGCTGGCCATGTCCGAAGGATTCCCCCGTGACCGCGCCGACCAGTTGGCGGCCGTCGCCTCCGGGCTGACCTCGCTGACCGCGGGTGCCTCCCGGATCTTCGAGGGCGGCGCCGTCAGCCAGACCGTGGTGGAGATGGAACGCGGGTTCCTCTTCCTGATGTCCATCTCGGACGGCTCCTCACTGGCCGTTCTCGCCCATCCGGACGCCGACATCGGTCTGGTCGGGTACGAGATGGCCCTGCTGGTCGACCGTGCGGGCAGTGTCCTCACCCCCGACCTCCGCGCCGAGCTCCAGGGCAGCCTGCTCCACTAGGCGGCCCTGGATCGATGACAGACTCGATTGCCCCAGGTAATGCCCTCATCCCTCGCCCGTCCGGCCGCTTAGAGCCCCCCACCGGCCCCTTCAGACGGCAAGCCGACGTACTGCTGTCACGCCCGGAGGATTCATGACCCCGCCACCCGCCTCACCCGATCCGTACGGCGCACTGCACCACGCGTCGTACGACGGTGAAGGCGACCAGCCACTGGTCCGCCCGTACGCCATGACCGGTGGCCGGACCCGGCCTCGCTACCAGCTCGCCATAGAGGCCCTGGTCTCCACCACGGCCGATCCCGCGCATCTGGGGACACTGCTCCCCGAGCACCAGCGGATCTGCCACCTCTGCCGTGAGGTCAAGTCGGTGGCCGAGGTCTCGGCGCTGCTGTCGATGCCGCTCGGTGTGGCCCGGATTCTCGTCGCGGACCTGGCGGAAGCCGGCATGGTGGCCATCCACCAGCCGGGCAATGGAGAGGCCGGCGGCGCGCCGGATGTGACACTGCTCGAAAGGGTGCTCAGTGGACTTCGCAAGCTCTAGTGGCGGTGCTGCCCGGGCCACCACCTCGGCGAAGATCGTGGTGGCCGGGGGCTTCGGCGTGGGCAAGACCACGTTCGTCGGTGCCGTCTCGGAGATCAACCCGTTGCGTACGGAGGCCGTGATGACGTCCGCGTCCGCGGGCATCGACGACCTCACGCACACCGGGGGCAAGACGACGACGACCGTCGCCATGGACTTCGGTCGTATCACCCTGGACCAGGACCTGATCCTGTACCTCTTCGGTACGCCGGGTCAGGACCGTTTCTGGTTCATGTGGGACGACCT
>NZ_JBEYFB010000024.1:0-124049 GCF_040634135.1 Streptomyces sp. NPDC007164 | reverse complement strand
CATCTGGACCAAGACCGCCGACGAGATCCTCAACTCCCTCGCCGACTACCTCGCCAAAGTCGGAACCGACAGCCAGAGAACAGGGTCAAACTAACAGAATTTCTGGCGCATCACACTAGTGACCTGGTCGTGAGTTTTTTCGGTACTGTGTGAGTCGCTCTGCGTACCAATTCGCGGGTTTGCCTGACGGCTGCTGGTCGGCCTCGGTCTGCTGTGGGTTGTGGGTGACAACAGGCTGGAGCCACTGGTCTTGAGCGAGGCCGAGCGGCAGGTACTGAGCGACTGGGTCAAGCGCCGGTCGACCGCGCAGGGTCTGGCCCTGCGGGCCAGGATCGTGCTGGCGTGTGCGGAGGTGGGCCGAATCTGGCGGTCGCCGCCCGGCTGGGCGTGAACCGGGGCACCGTCGCGAAGTGGCGGACCCGGTTCCTGCGCGACCGGCTCGACGGGATCGCGGACGAACCACGGCCCGGGGTCCCGCGGACCATCACCGATGCCCAGGTGGAAGAAGTGGTGGTCCGCACCTTGGAGGAAACTCCTCCGTGCGGGACGCATTGGTCCAAGCGGGAACTGGCCAGGGCTGTCGGCATCTCGCCCGCGAGCGTGCTGCGGATCTGGCACGCCTTCGGCCTCCAGCCGTGGCGGACCGAGACCTTCAAGATCTCCCCGGACCCGTTCCTGATCGACAAGATCCGTGACGTCGTCGGCCTGTATCTCGCTCCACCGGCGAACACCGTCGTCTTCGCAGTGGACGAGAATCCGCAGATCCAGGCCCTGGAGCGGACCGCGCGGTTCCTGCCGATGATCCCGGGAGCGCCCGAGCGGCGGAGTTTCGACTACGTCCGCGACGGCACCGTCGATCTGTTCGCAGCCCTGAACACCGCGACGGGCAAGGTAATCACCAAGCTGTCCGCACAGCACCGGGCCGTGGACTTCCGTGACTTCCTCGACGAGATCGACCGCCAGACCGACAAGGGCCTGGCGGTCCACGTCATCTGCGACAACCTCTCCGCCCACAAGGCGCCGGTGGTGCACAAGTGGCTGCTCGCACACCCCCGGTTTCAGCTGCACTTCGCCCCCACCTGCTCGTCGTGGATCAATCAGGTCGAGCGGTGGTTTGCCGAGGTGGAACGGCGCTGTCTCGAACGCGGAGTGTTCTGCTCCCTGGACGAGCTCAAGGCCGCACTCGAGAACTGGATCAAGGTCTGGAACGACCAAGCCCGGCCCGTCAAGTGGACCAAGACCGCCGACCAGATCCTTGACCGGATCTGCCGCTACTCCTCACACATCTCCGAACCAGATCACTAGTCGAGGAATTGCTGGGCAACACGGTTGCGCCATCCTCAACGGGCGGTCCGAAGTCCGACGGTGCCGAACGTCCGCAGACTGTCCGACGGGTTACGTACCTCCCGCTGGAGCCGAACGGCCACTTCGGAGGGAAACTCATCCGGCCCCAGAGCACCGTCAACCGGGCGCCCGCTCAGGCAGGCAGCCCGGGGGAGCGCACCATGGCACGACTGGTCATGACGCTCGTTTGACGCTCTGGGTGACAGATCGCGGTACTACGAGTCCAAAAATAGGCTCTGACCTGGCCTTTTCCGAATATCACTCGGCCCGACACCTTTCCGATGACGCATCATGTGGAGTGCGTGGCGGATTCTGGAGCCTGCCGCGAAGGGCGTCTGACCTGCTGTTCCCTCTGGTTCTTCAGGCTGCTGGACGGCCGCCGACCTGATTCCGAGTGTGTACGACGTGGATCGTGTCGGGGGCCGGGGAGAGGGGATTGACCTGCGGCTTCGTGAACGTCGTGCGAGACGGTGGACGCGTTGTCCCTACTCCGCGGGGCGCACGGGAACCTCTTGACGCTGGCTCAGACGGGGCGTCAGGCGAGTAGCCCTCTGGTCCCCATGGTTGGCTGCCGCCCATGCCGTCTTTCCTCTGGGCAGATGGTGTCAGCGGAAGAGATCGGCGGGCAGGAGTGACGGGCTGTTCGTCATTGACGCTGAAATGACGCTCGTGCGCTCATGTGACGCTCGGCCTGATGGGCGGCGTCACCAGATGACCGTGCAGGTCATGCGGGGCGGACGGTGCACGGGGCGTTCTCCGTTCTCGGCGTTCTCCTCTCGGGACCGGGCGGCGGGCTCTCTGCCGTAGCGGTGGAATCGAGCATGTCACCCTCACCGCGCTCAGGCCTCTCGGCATGTTGCACAAACTCCGATGTCGCTGCTTGCCGCGATTGCGCAGAGACGGGTCTCGAACTGTGCTTCAGGATGTGCGATCAGACAAGGCGTGAGCCGGATGAAACATCCAGTTCACCGTGACGACATCGGGAGTCCGCTGTGCTCTGGAGAAAACTGCTCGTCCCCCTGACCGCGCTCCTGCTCCTGCTGACGGCTTCTGCCGGCGCGGGAACGGCAGCGGCGTCCACCGGTTCCCCCGCCGGTGCCAGTGCCGAGGCGGCCGCGGCCGACTACGGCGCTCCCGGCCCCTACGCCACCGCGGTGGAGGTCGGGGCGGTGACCACCCTGTACTACCCGCGTGACATCGCGACCAGCGACCGCCGCCACCCCGTGATCGTGTGGGGGAACGGCACCTTCGCCTTCCCGGTCGTCTACCGCGAACTGTTGCTCCACTGGGCCAGTCAGGGCTTCATCGTCGCCGCCGCCAACACCCCGCAGTCCAACCTCGGCATCTCCATGCGCGCCGGGATCGACATGCTCACCCGTCGCAACGCCGACCAAAACAGTCCCTTCCACGACCGCGTCGACCTGGAGCACATCGGCGCGTCCGGTCACTCGCAGGGCGGCGCCGCCGCCATCGTCGTCGGCGCGGACCCGCGCATCGACACCATCCTGCCCATCCAGCCCGGGCCGCTCGCCGACATCGACAACGTACACGTGCCCGCGCTCCTCCTGGCCGGGCAGAAGGACAGCATCGTCTTCCCCTTCCTGGTCAAGGCCTTCTACAACGACGCCGACCACATACCGGCCATCTACGGGGAACTGCGCGGCGCCGATCACCTCACGGTCGTGGGCGACCCCGGCCCGTTCGCCGCGCCCACCACCGCCTGGTTCAAGGCGCACCTGATGGGGGACCAGACGGCGCGGGCACAGTTCTTCGGGGCCGACTGCGGGATCTGTACCGACAGCGGCACCTGGTCCGACGTCCGCCGCAACGGACTCGCAAGCCAGTGACCCGCTCCGGGAGAACCCTTCCGCCGTGACCGGCGGCCGTCCCGATCCACGCCGCCCGCCCCTGGCGCTCCCCCGGCCAGGGGCGGCCTCCCGTTCGCACATGGAAGGACCGCCATGGACCTCATCGCGACCACCGGGCAGGGCAAGGTCCGAGGCCGTTTCCACAACGGGATCGCCACCTTCCTCGGCATCCCCTACGCCGCCCCGCCCTTCGACGCCCACCGCTTCCGCGCTCCCGCCCCGGTCGAGCCCTGGGAAGGGGTACGAGACGTTCTGGAGTACGGGCCGACCGCCCCCAAACGCCCCTACCGCCCGCCCCTCGACCGGCTGATACCCGATCCGAGCATCGCCGGGGACGACTGTCTCAACCTCAACGTCTGGACCCCATCCGTCGGCGAGGGCCGGCTGCCCGTCATGGTCTGGATCCACGGGGGCTCCCTGCGTAACGGCTCGGCGAACCTGCCGCTCTACGACGGGGGCGCCTTCGCGCGCGACGGGGTGGTCCTCGTCTCCGTCAACTACCGGCTCGGCGTCGAGGGGTTCGGGGTCTTCCCCGACGCCCCCGTCAACCGGGGCCTCCTCGACCAGATCGCAGCCCTGATCTGGGTCCGCGACAACATCTCCGCCTTCGGCGGAGACCCGGCGAACGTCACCGTGTGCGGGGAGTCCGCCGGAGCGATCAGCATCGCGGCCCTCATGACCAGCCCCGGCGCGGCCGGGCTGTTCCACCGGGCGATCCTGCAGAGCGGCCCGCCGCACACGGTGTCGCGCCGCGAGGGCGCGAAGACCGTACGGTCGATGGCGAAGAGACTGCGGATCCCGGCCACCGCCGAGGCGTTTGCGGCGGTGGACCGAGACCTGCTGCTGGACACGCAGGCCGCCGTTGTCGACCGGTCCGACCCCATCGGCGGCGGTCCCGGCTTCCACATCGTGGTCGACGACGACGTGGTGCCCGCCGCCCCGCCCCTTCCCGAGGCCGACCTGTTGCTGGGCTGCAACCGGGAGGAGTACCGGCTGTGGTTCGTACCCGGCGGAACCGTGGACCGGATCAGTCGGCTCACCCTGCGGCTGGCACTGTTGAAGATCCGTGTCCCGCAACGCGTGGCACGCCTGTACCGAGCCACCCGGCCGCACGCCAAACCCGGTGAGATCCTGGGAGAGATGGCCACCGACCTGCTGCTGCGGGGGCCGCTCAACCGCCTCGCCGACTCCCGGCCCGCCCGCACCTTCGTCTACGAATTCTGCTGGCGCTCGCCCGTGATGGAACTCGGCGCGTGCCATGCGCTGGAAATCGGCTTTGTCTTCGACAACCTGCGCGCCGCCGAGGACCTGACCGGGCCCGGCGCGCCCCAGCCACTGGCCGACGCCATGCACCGGGCCTGGGTCGCCTTCGCCACTACCGGACAGCCGGGCTGGTCCGGCTGGAACGCGGACCGGCCCGTCATGGTCTTCGACCACCCCGCCGCCGGCCCGGTCCTCGCACCCCGGCACGAGGAACTCGGCGTCTGGCTCTGACAGATGACAGATGACAGATGGCAGGGCCCAAGCGCTCGCCGGCGCCGGCCGTGGTTCATCCGCCTTCCGCCGCTCCTGCGGATCCCAGCCCTCCGGTGACCCCTCGGCGATCCGCGGGCCCGGCCAGGTCCCTGGCGACGAGCGCCGCCTGGATCAGCCGCGCCTGCGCGGGAACCGCGAGGTCGAGGCCCGTCAGCGCGCTCACTCGCTGCAACCTGTAGTCCAGGGTGTTGCGGTGGACGCACAGCTCCCACGCCGTCTGGCGGCGGTTGAGCCCCCGCTCAACGAACACGCGCAGCGTCTCAAGCAGGTACGGATGCTCCTCCAGGGGGTCGAGTTTGGCCGCCAGCCGCACCAGGCCGTCCCCTGGGCGCGCGAGCTGGTGCTCCAGCAGCACGTCGTCGAGGCGGTAGCACCCGGGCGGGCGTCCCAGGCGCCGGACGAGATCCAGCACGCGGCCGGCCTCCTGCGCCGCCGAGGAGATGGCCGCCGGCACGGAGGAGCGGGCGGCGGCGGCGCGCACGGGCTGCCCCACGTCCTTCTCCAGCCGGGCCACCAGGCCCGGTACGTCGGAGCTGCCCGGCAACAAGGCGATCCGGGCGACGTGGTCCATCAGGACAGGGATCCCGGTGAAGGCGTCGAGCGAGGACTGCACCAGTCTGCTCGGCGGCTCGGACTCGAACGCGAAGGCAACCACCTCGTAGTCACCCACCACGGCCACCCGCGCCACGCCCGCCAGCTCCTCGTACGGCCGTCCTGCCAGCAGGGCGCCGAGCAGGGCCCGCCGTGCGCGCTTGTCCTCGCTGTGGAGGTCCTCCTGGGCGTTCTGGTGAGCGAGGACGACCGCGGGCAGCGCGGCGTGCAGGCAGCCGAGCAGCTTGCCGCCCGCCCCGGCCAGCTCACCGGGCTCCGCGACCTCGGTCAGCGTCTGCCACCACACCTCGGCGCCGATCAGGTACGCGGCGATCACCGCCTCCAGGGGGACACGCTCCTCGGCCCGGCGCGCCGACCACTCGATGAGCCGGGTCAGATCGCCCGGCCCCATCGGACCACCACCGCCGCCGCTGTCGCGCAGTGCCCTGAGCAACAGCGCGTGCACCGCCGCGATGGACCGCGCCACCTCGCCCTGGAGGGTGGCACGGGGCAGTGCCCCGTAGAACGGCGCCTCCGCCGCGCAGCGCGCGACCACGACGGCCGTGAGGCCACCGACCCGGGCGGCCATCCGGGCGTGCAGGTCCGACATCGGCGCATCGTCACACCGCCCCGGCCGTGCCGTCAATCGGAGCCCCGGGTCCGGCGGCGGCGCGGGCAGTGCGTCGGGCGTGTCCCCGAACGCTCCCGACCGCCCACTCGTCGACGAAAGAGCGGCGTTCGTCGGTCCGGATGGTCTTCATCGCCTCGGTCAGGGTCGGGGCGAGCGCGGTCAGGACGTCGATTGCTTCGCGTATGCAGCGGTAGACCGTCGCGATACCGATGCGGACCCGGCGGCGAGCTGCGCACAGGTATCGCCGCACCGCAGGTGAGCCGAGGCGAGAGCAGGGCCTGTCGGCCTGCGGGCAGACGCCGTTGGCGCGTCCCGATATCCGGCCGCCGGGCATGCAGCCGAGCGCTCAGGCATTGCGAGGCATCCGGCCGCGGGAGGCGGCCAAGGGCGCTCCGCATACCGGTGTTAACCAGCCAAGTGCTTTGGTGGCTGTCCGGGAACGCTGCCGCCGGGGCAGAATGGTGGGTGATGACCAGCACCACCGCTCCGGACCCTGGGCCGGACGGGTTCAGCCCCTTCGCCCACCTCACCGTGCAGAACACCGCCCTCTACCGTCAGGTGATGCGGTCGTTCGTCATGGCCAAGGAACACTTCGCCGTGCATCTGCGTCCCGAGGATGTGCACGCCGCACTGCCCGTGGAGGTGCGGCCCGGTGAGCTCGACGGAGTCGTCAAGGCACTGGAAAAGCTGGTCGGGTGGGGGAATCTGCGGGCCGACCCCGACACCGGGCGGGTCAGCGCCGTCGAGGACTTCTATCGCAAACGCTTCATCTACCAGCTGACCCGGGCCGGGGAGGCGGCCGAGGAAGCCCTTGCCGCCTATGACGAGGCGCTCGGGCGGCGGGGCGCCCTCCAGGCCATCGCACTGCACGACATCGTCACGCAGCTGCGGGCTCTGCTCGTGCTCACCGCCGACGAGCAGCCGGATCCCGGCAAGACCTACCTCGCGTTCGACGCGCTCGCCAGCCGGTTCGCCGCTCTCGCCGACAACGCGCGCGCGTTCATGGGCTCGTTGCAGCGCACCATCGATCTGCACGAGGTGGAGGAAGCGGTCTTCCTCGCGTACAAGGACCGCCTCATCCAGTATCTGGAGCGCTTCATCCAGGACCTGATCACCCTGGGCGGGCGCATCGCCCAGCTCATCCTGGAGCTGGAGGACTCGGGCAGGATCGAGGTCCTGCTCAAGGCCGCCGCCGGGCGGGAGGCCGCCGACGCCGCCCCCGAGGACGCGGAGCCTGCCGCTCAGAAGGCGTACGCCCACTGGGCAGGCCGCTGGGACGGGCTCGCGGCGTGGTTCCTCAGCCGGAACGGGCGCGAGTCGCAGGCCAGACTGCTGCGCGGCCGTGCGCTGGGAGCGATTCCGCAGATGCTGGCCGTCGTCCGTGTGCTGGGGGAGCGGCGGGCCGGGCGTTCCGACCGTTCCGCCGATTTCCGCACACTCGCCCGCTGGTTCGCCGAGGCCCCCGACGACGCGTCGCGGCACCGGCTGTGGCGGGCGGCCTTCGGGCTCCACCCCGCCCGGCACCTCACAGTCGACGCGGACACGTTGGCCGCGCGCCTGGCCGTCCCGGTGCCCGCCGCCACCCCTTGGGCCGCCGCGGAACCGCTGCGGATCAGCCCTCAGCTGCGCCGCACCGGAAGCTACGAGCGGCGGGGCAAGCCCCGCAAGGTCGAGGATCGCCAGGAACGGCGTCGCCACCTCGCCGAAGTGGCGGCCAAGCAGGCGGCCGAGACGGCCGCTGCCCGGGACCGGCTCGTCACCGACGGAGTGGTCAGGCTGTCCGAACTCGGCGAGCTCGACCCGGATTCCTTCGGATTCTTCCTCCAACTGCTCGGTGACGCACTGGCCACGTGGCGACCCGGGATGCGGCACACCGTGGCCACCAGCAACGACGGCTCGATGGAGATCAGGCTCAGCGCTCTGGCCGGCGGACCGGCGGCGGAGATCCGTACGCAGTCGGGGACCTTCCACGGGCCCGACCACCTCATCGAGATCGTCGACCTGACCGACGGCGACGGACCGGTGCACGGAGGAAGCGAATGACGACCACGCCACCGGCCGAAGTGCTCGACGGGCAGCACGCCGCTGAGCTCCGCAAGGCAGCCCGCGCCCTGCTGAAACATCCGCTCCTCCTCTCCCACGGCAAGCACGCGGGCGAGTTCCGGCTGGTGCGACGGCACGCCTCCGAACTCCGCGAATGGTTCGACCGCAACACCGGCTGGCCGCTCCACGTGGACGCCGAGACCGCCCGGTTGCGCAAGACCCCCGGCGTGCTCCACGACTCCACGCACCCCGCACGCGAGGCGACCCGCGCCGCCACCCCCTTCACCCGCCGCCGCTACGTCCTGCTCTGCCTGGCTCTGGCAGCCCTGGAGCGCGGTGAGTCGCAGATCGCTCTCGGCCGTCTCGCCGACCAGGTCGTCCTCGACGCCACCGATCCCGGGCTGGTCGCGGCGGGGATCCAGTTCACCCTGGACCGCCGCGACGAGCGCCTCGACCTCGCGGCCGTCGTGCGGCTCCTGCTCGGTCTCGGCGTGCTGCGCCGGGTCGCCGGAGACGAGGACGCGTACGTGAACGGGGCGGGCGACGTGCTGTACGACGTCGAACGCCGGGTGCTGGCGGGACTGCTCGCCACGCGCCACGGGCCCTCCACCGTGCAGGCCGAAGCCACCGCCGACCGGCTCGCACAGCTCGTCGCCGAAACCGCCCTCGACAGCGAGGAGCTCCGCTTCCGCGCGATGCGGCAGGCACTCACCCGCCGACTTCTGGACGACCCGGTGCTCTACTACGACGAGCTCAGCGACGCCGAACTCAGCTATCTCACCAGGCAGCGAGGCTTCCTCACGGCCCGGGTGGCCGAACTGACCGGCCTGGTGCCCGAGATCCGGGCGGAAGGCATCGCCATGGTCGACCCCGAGGACGACCTCACCGACGTACGGATGCCCGAGCAGGGCACCCACGGCCACATCACTCTGCTGCTCGCCGAGTACCTGGCCGGGGCGGGCCGGCCCGTCACCACCCACCAGCTCACCGAGCGGGTACGGGAACTCGCCCTCGTACACGGCACGTTCTGGTCCAAGGCCGCGCGGGAACCGGGCACGGAGGCCGAGCTGGTCGAGCAGGCCGTCGCCCGGCTCGCCGCCCTCGGCCTGGTCTCCCGGACCGCCGACGGGGCAGAGCCCCGCCCCGCGCTGGCCCGCTACGCGGTCGGCGAGCCCGTCGTCATCGAACCAGGCACACCCGGCAGCGCGCGCACGCCGGCACAGCGAAAGGCCGGTCCGGCGTGACCAATCCGCTTCCCGAGCCACTGCGTTCCCGCTGGCAGCCGCTGCGGATCGGGCTCGTCGACCTCTTCCACTACGACGTGGAGGAATTCCACTTCCGCGACGGGCGACTGCTGCTGCGAGGCAACAACGGCACCGGCAAGTCCAAGGTGCTCGCGCTCACGCTGCCGTTCCTGCTCGACGGGGACCTGAGCCCGCGACGGGTGGAACCGGACGGCGACCCCGGCAAGCGGATGGAATGGAACCTTCTCCTCGGCGGTGAGCACCCGCACACCGAGCGCCTCGGCTACACCTGGATCGAGTTCGGCCGACTCGACGCGACCAGCGGGGAGAGCCACTTCCGCACGCTGCTGTGCGGACTGAAGGCGGTGAGCGGACGCGGGATCGCCCGGCACTGGTACGCGGTCACCGGCCGACGCGTCCGGCACGGACCCGGCACACCCGGGGACGGGTTCTTCCGCCTCGTCGACGCCACTGGCACGGCCCTCTCGCGGGACCGCCTCGTCGAAGCCCTCGCCGGCGACGGCATGGTGTACGACCAGGCCAAGACCTACCGCAGAGCTGTGGACGAGGCCCTCTTCGGGCTCGGCGAGCAGCGGTACGGCGCCCTGGTAGACCTGCTCGTCCAACTGCGCCAGCCCCAACTGTCCAAGCGCCCCAACGAGGCGGCCCTTTCCCGCGCGCTCACCGAGGCCCTGCCACCGGTGGACCAGGCCGTGGTCGCCGACGTGGCCGAGGCGTTCCGCTCACTCGACGAGGAGAAGACCGAACTGGCGGCCGCCTCCGCCGCCGAGCGTGCCGCCGCCGGTTTCCTGGAGCACTACCGGCGCTACGCCCGCGTCGCCACCCGTCGCCGTGCCCGGCTGCCCCGCGCCGAGCACTCCCGCTACGAGCAACGCCAACGGGACCTCAGCGAGGCACAGACGCAGCAGGCCAGGGCCGAGGACGAGCGACAGGCGGCAGCCGAGCTCACCGTGATGCTGGAGGAAGAGGAGAACCGGCTCCGCGCTCAGGACGCGGCCCTGCGGGAAAGCCCCGAGATGCGCAGTGCCAGGAATCTTGAGCAGGCACACCACGAGGTGGAGCGCACGGCGCGTGCGGCCGAACGCGCGCGGAGCGACCAGGACCATGTGGTGCGGCTGCACCACAAGGGCCTGGAGCGGCTCGGTGCCGCCGAGAACCGGCTGCGGGCGGCTGAGCGGCACGCCCAGCACACCTGGCGGACGGCGGCCGAGGCCGCGGCCTCAGCCCGGGTCGTCCTGCCCGGGAGCGACTTGCTGGACGACGCGATCGCCGCGAGTGAACTGCGCGGCGCCGTCGAGGAGTCCGTGGAGCGGGGACGTCGTGCGCTCACCCATGTGACGGGCCTCGCGCGGGTTGCCGCCCGCGCCTCGGAGGAATGGCGCGCGCAGGTCGCCCGGCTGGACGAGGCCGATACCGACCGGTCCGCGGCCGGGACGGAGCTCGGCCTGGCCGAGGAGGACGTGGTGCGCGCCGGACGGGCATTGCTGGACGAGGTCCGCACCCGCGCCCGCGGCTGGACCGAACTCGCCTATGCGGATGAGCTCGGCCTGCTGGACGAACTCCAGGAATGGGTGGGCCGTCTCCATGGCCCCTACCCGGCACGGGCCGAGGCCGCGCGTGCCCACAGCGCCGCATCCGCGCGGCTGGCTGAGCAGGCTGCCACCGCCGACCGGCGCCGGGCCGAACTCACGGGGCAGGCCGGAGGGCTGCGGCAGGAACTGGCTGGGCTGGAGGCCGGCGGGCGGCGCCCGCCGCAGCCGCCGCGCACCCGCACCCCCGGTCTGCGCGAGCGGCTGACAGGCGCCCCGTTGTGGCGGCTGGTGGACTTCGAGGAGGGGCTCCCCGAGGAGGAACGCGCCGGTCTTGAGGCCGCCTTGGAGGCGTCCGGGATGCTCGACGCCTGGGTACTCCCCGACGGTGCGGTTCTCACCGCCGACAGCGACGAGGTGCTGCTCGCCCCGGCCGGGACTCCGGTGCGGGGCAAGTCGCTCGCGCACCTGCTGCGCCCGGCCGTGGACCAGGGGGACGCCGGGGCCGCCGCCGTGGGCGAAGACACCGTGGCCCGGCTGCTTGCCGCGATCGGCACCGGGCGGGAAGCCGGAGCGGTGGCTGGTGGGCAGGGTGGTACCGGCTGGGAAGCGGGGCCGGAGGGCGAAGCCGGAACCTGGGCCGCGGTAGACGGGCGCTTCCGGGTCGGCGCGCTGACCGGCCGATGGACCAAAACCACCGCCGAGTACATCGGTGAGGGCGCGCGGGAGGCCGCCAGGCGCTCCCGTATCGCCGTCATCCACGGCGAACTCGAAATTCTCCAGGGCGAGCTGGCGACCCTCGCGGATCTGGCCGGCACGCTGGTTGCCCGCCGCAGGGTGCTGGACGCGGAAGTCGCCGACGTACCGGACGAGACCGGCCTCACTCGTGCGCACGCGCGCGTCTCAGCCGCCACGGAGTCCCTGCGCCGCGCCGGTGAACGGCGCGAGGAGCGGGCCGCTGCCCTTCTGGAGGCGGCTGGGCGGAAGGAGTCGGCCGCGGCGGACCTCACCGGGACCGCTGAGGACCTGAGCATGCCGGCCGACGAGGAGGGGCTGACGGCGGTGCGCGACGCACACAGTGCCCTCGCCGCCGTACTGGCCGCTCTCTGGCCCGCGCTGCGCGAACGCGGGGAGGCCGGCGGACAGGTGGCGGACGAGCGTACCGAGGCCGGGCAGGCCGCCGGGCGGGCCGCGGAGTTCGCGGAGCGGACGAAGGAGGCGCGGAGCGAGGCAGCAGCGGCGGACGAACGCTTCAGCACCCTGCG
Organism: Streptomyces sp. NPDC007164; assembly: GCF_040634135.1. Lineage (NCBI taxonomy): Bacteria > Bacillati > Actinomycetota > Actinomycetes > Kitasatosporales > Streptomycetaceae > Streptomyces > Streptomyces sp. NPDC007164. The sequence continues at coordinate 111,977 of NZ_JBEYFB010000024.1, read as the reverse complement.
TTCCACGGTCGGTGCCGCCGTCGACGAACTCCAGCGCATGCTGGCGCAGACCGCGGAGGCGTCGCGCACGTGCGAGAGCCGGCAGCGGGCCGCCCGTGTGCGCCATGCCGAGGCCGACCGGGCGGCGGGCAAGGCCGAAGGCCGGATCGAGCAGTTGCACGAAGGGCTCGGGGAGGCGGCCGAGGCACGTACGGAGGCCATTGCCGCACTTCAGCGGTTCACCGGTACCGGGCTGATGACGGTGGCGGTCCCCGACATCGAGATTCCCGCCGTGGACGACGGCGCGTGGGCCGCCACCCCCGCCATCGCGCTGGCCCGCGCCATCGACGCGGCACTGGCCGCCACCGACGACTCCGACAGTGCCTGGGAACGGGTCCAGCGCCGGCTCAGCGAGGAGTTCAAGACCCTCCAGGACACCCTGTCCCGGCACGGGCACCGAGCCTCCGCCCGGATGGTGGAGGACGGCATGGTCGTCGACATCACCTACCAGGGCCGCGAACGAGCCGTACCGGACCTGGCCGAGGCACTGGCTGTCGAGGTCGGCGAACTGGCCCGCATCCTGTCCGCGCGGGAGCGGGAGATCCTGGAGACCCATCTGGTCACTGAGGTCGCGGGGACGCTCCAGGACCTGATCGGTGCGGCCGAGCGGCAGGTGCGGGACATGAACGTCGAACTGGAGGAGCGGCCGACTTCCACCGGCATGCGGCTGAGGCTGGTGTGGCGGGCGTCCCGCAAGGCTCCCGCCGGGCTCGCCCCGGCCAGGGAGCGGCTGCGCCGTTCGGCCGACGTCTGGACCGCCGAGGACCGCGCGGCTGTGGGCGAGTTCCTTCAGGAGCAGATCGCCCGCCAGCACTCCGACGACGCCTCGGGCAGCTGGCTGGACCACCTCACCGCCGCACTCGACTACCGGACCTGGCACGAGTTCGGGGTCGAGCGGCACCAGCAGGGCCGCTGGGTCCCGGCCACGGGACCCGCTTCCGGCGGTGAGCGGGTACTGGCCGTGTCGGTGCCGTTGTTCGCCGCGGCGTCCTCCCACTACGCGAGCGCGGGCAGCCCGTACGCACCGCGCCTGGTCACCCTGGACGAGGCGTTCGCCGGGGTGGACGACGACTCCCGCGCCAAGTGCCTGGGCCTGCTGCACGCCTTCGACCTCGATGTCGTGATGACGAGCGAGCGCGAGTGGGCCTGCTACCCGCAGGTGCCCGGCATCGCCATCGCCCAGCTGTCGCGGATCGACGAGGTCGCGGCGGTGCTCGTCACCCGGTGGGAGTGGGACGGCACGCGAAGGCGGCGCGGCCCGGACCCGGTGGGGCACGCGCACACGATTCCCGCACCCCGGGCCGAGACGGCCGGTGCGTCGGAGCCGTTGTGGAACTGACCCCCGCGACAGCGGTGACGGTCGACGAGGTACGGCTGCGCAGACTCCTCGGAGCACCCGGACTCGGCTGGCTGGTCGACCGTGCGCGCCGACGGCTGGAGCGCGGGCGGCCACTCACCGGCCCGGTGTCGCTGAGCTCGCCCACGGCGGACCAACGGGAAGCGGCAGAAAGGCTGTTGGGGCGCGCTCCGGGCGGCGGGCGGTCCTTGTCCGTGCGCCTCGAAGCGGTGGACGAAGTACTGCGCCGCTCCGGCATCAGCCCGTCGGGGCTCGCCGCTGCCGTGGTGGCGCTCACCGGGCCGGTCACCCTCCTCGGCCAGGCGCGTGCCGAGGAGCAGCGGGCCTGGGCACAGGCGCACGCTCCGGTCGACGCCCTGGCGGACGAGGTCCCCGCCCTCCGGGACTGGGCCGACCGGCTGCGGAACGACGGGCTGGTACGGCGCCTCGCCGGTACCCCCACCGCTGCGGCCGGCCTGCTCGGCCGGACCGCCACGGTCATCCGGGCCCTGCCGGTGGAGCCACCGGTGTCGCTTCCCGCGTTCTCCTCCCGCCACCTCGGCAGTGCGCACGCCTTGGACGACGGCACCCCGCTCTGCACCCTCGCCCTGTCCGGTGTCCGCGCGCTGACCGGGGTGTGCGAGGGAAGCGGTGCGCAGGGGCGGCGCGAGGTGTGGGCATCGGTGGGGCTGCTGCGTGACGAGCTGTCCTCGACAGTGCTCGCCCTGAACCTGCGGGGCACTCCCGCCCTGGACTGGATGGCCGACGCGGGCGAGCCCGCCGTGCTGACTCTGCGGCAGCTGACCCGGTGCCCGCCTCGCTCCGCGCCGCCGACGGTCCGGATGTGCGAGAACCCGGCCGTGCTCGCCGCAGCCGCCGACACGTACGGCACGCGGTGCGCACCCCTGATCTGCCTCCAGGGGCAGCCGTCCGCCGCCGCTCTTGTCCTCCTGCGCCATCTCCACACGCACGGCGCCCACTTCCGCTACCACGGCGACTTCGACTGGGGAGGCCTGCGTATCGCCGCCGCCCTGCTGCGGAGGGTCCCGTGGAGCCCGTGGCGCTATACCGCCGCCGACTACCGTGCCGCGGTGCACACACTGCCCGCCGGTCCGCCCCTCACCGGGGTCCGGGCCGAAGCGCCGTGGGACCCCGGTCTGCCGGACGCGCTGGAGGAGGCAGGTGTGCGGGTGGAGGAGGAGGCGGTGCTGTCCGACCTGCTCGCCGACCTGCTGTCCGACCCCGGCTGACACAGGCCCCCTCTTACGGGTTCACGCCGACTGCCACCGACGCCACCTCGCCTCCGACGAGGGCAGCAGCCCCGGTTTCTGCTGGAGGTGGACAGCCTCGCGGCGGTGTACGGGCCGTTCAGTGCATCGTTCGTGGCCGGCGACGCCCATGCCGAACGGCCGTGGCTCCGCCCGGGCCCGCGCCCCGGGCGGCTCCTCGTCGCCTGCCGGCGGCCGCGCTTTCGGACAGATTCCAGGCCGATTTGCCCTGCGCCGGCCATCGGGCCCGTGCTCGGCGTGAGTGTGGGCGTGGACGTCCGGGACATTCGATGTGCTCGTGCGTCGCCATCCGTTCCACGACTACGACCCCATCACCATGCTGCCCGAGCCGAGCCGAGCCGACGCCGGTGGCGGGAGAACACACGGGAGACGAGCTGACCATGACCGACACCAGCACCAGAACCGACACCAGCGCCGACACCAACACGGACCTGTCGCAGGAGAAGGTCCAGGAGTTCGACCGCCGGGCCGTGCTGCGCAGCGCGGAGATCGTCGCGCAGGCCCGGGACGACCAGTGGGACGTTCCCACCCCGTGCGGCGACTGGTCCTTGCGGCGTCTCCTCGCCCATATGACCGCGCAGCACCTCGGCTTCGCCGCAGCAGCCGGGGGCGGACCGGTCGACGAGGCGGTCTGGCAGGAGACACCGCTCGACGATCCCCGCCGCGCGTACGCCGATTCCGTCGACCGGGTCCTCGACGCGTTCGCCGCCGACGGCGTGCTGGACCGCACGGTCGTCCTGCCGTGGATCCACCCGACGATGACCTTCGCCGCCCCGCGTGCGATCGGCTTCCATCTCGTGGACTACGTGGTGCACGGCTGGGACGTCGCGGCTTCGCTCGGCATCCCGTCGGCGTACGACGAGGACCTCGTCCTCGCCGCCGCCGAGGTGGCCCGCAAGGAGGTGCCCACCGGGCCCTCGCGGGAGCGCCCCGGCGCCTCGTTCCGCCCGGCGGTCGAACCGGTGCGCCCGGCGAGCGCCGAGGACCGCCTGCTCGCGTCGCTGGGCCGCGACCCCCGGTGGACGCCGAAGTGACGGACTCACTCACCGCTCTCGTCGGCCCGCCGTGGTGGCCGGCCTCCGAGAGTGTGGCTCTGGCCCCGGAACTCGGCGATCGTCACTCCGTCCGAACGCCGCACGGTCACGTCGTACACACCGCTGCGCCCGGACCGGCTGCGCTCCACCGCCTCCGCGACCAGGTCGTCGCCCACCTCGGCCGCGCGGAGGAAGGTGACTTGCGCCCCCTGGGCCACGGTCGCCGGGCCGTGTGTGTTGCAGGCGAAGGCGAAGGCCGCGTCGGCCAGCAGGAAGAGGAAGCCGCCGTGCCCGGTGCCGTGGCCGTTCACCATGGTGTCCGCGACCCGCATCCCCACGGTCGCCCGCCCCGGCCCGGCGTCCCGCAGGTCGATGCCGAGCAGTTCACAGGTGCGGTCCTTGGCGTACAGGTCCTCCGCGCGGCGGCGGGCCGCCGTCTCCAGGTCGTGCTCCCCGACGGTCCCCGTCATGACACAGCCCTCAATTCCCTTGAGCGATACCGGACTCAGAAGGCCTGATCCTTCCACCCGCGATCGGTCCTCTGCCAGGTGATCTGTCGGCTTGCGACGACGCCCGGGGGGTTCGGGCCGGCCGCGGGCGACCGGCCCGGCTGCCGGGGCGGCTTCCCGGCCGGTCACCGTCTGCGACTCGTCGTTCAGACGCGTGCCGGTGTGGCAGCGGGCAGGTAGGGGGTGATGTTGCGCCAGGCGCGCTCGACGTATTCCTCCTTCTCGCCGACCGGGGCGACATAGTGCAGCGCGCTTTCGGCGGCGTCGTTGTCCTTGAGGCGGGCGATGACCCAGGCGGCGAGGTAGTGCGAGGCCAGGCAGCCGCCCGCGGTCGCGATGTTGTCCTTGGCGTAGAAGGGCTGGTTGAGTACCTCGACTCCGGCGGCGACGACCCAGGGCTTGGTGATCAGGTCGGTGCAGGCGGGGATGTCGTTGAGCAGGCCGAGCTTGGCCAGCACGAGTGCGCCGGAGCACTGTGCCGCGATGAGCTGGCGCGAGGGGTCCAGACGACGCAGGACGTTCATGATCGCCGGGTCTTCGACGACCTCGCGGGTGGCCACGCCACTGCCGACGATGACGGCGTCAGCGGTGCACGCCTCCTCAAGAGTGGACATCTGCTCGATGACCACTCCGTTCATCGATGTCACCTTGGGGCTAGGGGTGGCGATGGTGACGCGCCAGTCGTCGGTCTTGATGCGGTTGAGCACACCGAGCGCGATCAGAGAGTCGAGCTCGTTGTAACCCTCGAAGGTGAGGATGGCGATGTGCACGGCGGCTGTCCTTCCCGGTGAGTGGGTCTTGACCGTAAAGCCCCACGAACAGGACAGTCGAAAAATTGTCATGCGTACAATCCGGTGTATGGCAGCTTCGCGGTACAAAACGCTGGTCGACGCGTTCGCACGCGACATCCGGACCGGGCGGCTCGCCGCGGGCGTGCGGCTGCCGACACACCGCGGGCTCGCCGCTCGTGAGGGCATCGCCGTGGTGACCGCGACCCGGGTGTACGCCGAACTGGAAACGATGGGCCTGGTGAGCCGGGAACAGGGCCGCGGCACGTTCGTGCGTGACATCGCGGTCCCCGCCGGTCACGGCATCGATCAACAGATCGTCGCCACGGATGCGGTCGACCTCAACTTCAACTATCCGTCGCTGCCCGGGCAAGCCGATCTCCTCCGGCAGACACTGCGAGAGGTGGCCACCTCCGGTGATCTCGACTCGCTGTTGCGCTACCAGCCACATCGAGGGCGTCCCCAGGACAGAGCCTCGATCGCGCGGCACCTGAGGCGTCGGGGAATCACCACTGACGCGGATCGGATCCTCATTGCCAACGGTGCGCAGCACGGCCTGGCCATCACTGTCATGGCCGCGCTCAACGTCGGCGATGTCGTCGCGGTCGACGCGCTCACCTACCCGGGTTTCAAGGTGCTCGCGCATGCCTTTCATCTCGACCTGGAACCCATACCCGTAACCGCCGACGGGCCGAATCTCGATGCCCTGGAGAAGCTCTGCGCGACGCGCCCTGTGCGCGCGATCTACACCATGCCCACCTTGCACAACCCTCTGGGCTGGGTCATGTCGGCACCTGACCGGACCCGCCTCATCGAGATCGCTCGGCAGTACGGTCCACTCCTCATCGAGGACGCCTCCTACGCCTACCTGGCGGAGGATCCGCCACCGCCCCTGGCCGCAATCGCGCCGGACATCACCGTCTACGTCTCGGGGCTGTCCAAGAGCGTCGCCACCGGTCTCCGGGTCGGTTTCGTCGTTGCCCCGCCCGCCGCGGTGCCCTCGCTCGAACGCGCGATTCGGGCGACCACCTGGAACACCCCGGCCCTCACCGCGGCGATTGTCTGCCGCTGGCTCGACGACGGCACGGTGGACCGCCTGGAAGCGCTGAAACGAGACGACGCCAGGACCCGCCAAGCACTCGCCGGACAGGAGCTGGCCGGCCTGCCCCTCATCAGCCACCCCTCGTCCTACTTCGCCTGGCTGCCGCTGCCCGACGACGCACGCGCCGACCGCCTGACCGCCACCCTCGCGCGTCAGCACATCTCGGTATCCACGGCCGAGCCGTTCACCACCTCGATGCACACACCGCAAGCGATCCGCCTCGCTCTGGGCTCCACCGATCTGGACAGTCTCCGGTCGACACTGCGCACAGTGCGACGCGTAGCCGTCGAGGACGCCCACGCTTGAACTCCCCCCGCTCGGCCGGTTCCTGCCCACAGGTCCGCCCGCGCCGAGCGCCGTCGCACGAATGAAGCCGCGGCGGATCTTCCGCAAGGACCGCTGGGCGGGCGCTCGGTCGGCCCGGCGGCTGTGCGAAACTCGACCGTGCGCCGCGCCGCACCGACCGGGTCGTCAATTCCACGTCCGCCGTGTTCCGGTCAGTTCGGGTGCGCCGGGCCGCAGGCCTGTCACCTCGAAGGGAAGCTCTCCGGATGCGCATCGGGATCGTCGGCACCGACAACAGCCATGTCGACCAGATCGTCCGCCACCTCAATGTCGAGAAGGCCGGCGGCGACGCGCGGGTGGTGGCGCTCGGCGGCGGTCGCGGCCCGCGCAACGACGCGCTGGCGGCAACCGGAGGGATCGCGGCGGGCGTCGACGAGCCCGCCGGCCTGCTCGGGCTGGTCGACGCCGTCGTCGTCGCGGACCGGGACGGCGCGAACCACCGGCAGCAGGCGATCCCCTTCCTGACCGCGGGCCTTCCGGTCTACGTCGACAAGCCCCTCAGCCACACCGTCGCGGACGCCCGGGCCATGATCGACACCGCACGTGCCCACGACGCGCCGCTCACCTCCTCGTCGGCGCTCCGCTGGATTCCCGACACCGAGGCGCTGGTGGCCCGGTCGGCGCAGGGAGGCACGCCGCAGCTGGTCGTGGTGTCCGGGCCGGCCGATCCCGATGGTGATCACGGCGGGATCTTCTTCTACGGTATCCACGCGGTGGACATCGCACTCAGGCTCGCCCCCGGCGAGATCTCCGGCGTCCGCACCGACATCACCGGCACCACGGTCGTCGTCTCGTTCGTCGCCGGTGCCACCCGCGTCGTCGTGAACCTCGTCAGGCCGGGCAGCACGGACCAGATCCCCTTCCACGCGATGACGTTCACCCGGCAGAGCATGGTCCAGCAGACCCTCACTCCGAGGGCGGACTACTGCGTACCCGGCCTCGAAGTGTTCCTGGAGATGGCGCGCACGGGCACGCCGCCGATCGGCTACGGGGACCTGCTGCGACCCATCGAGGTACTGGAGTCCGTCGTCACCGCCCTGCGGGAGGCGTCCGCCACCGCCTCGCCCGAGGTGCCCGACGCTGCCCTGCGGGAGGCGTCCGTCATCGCCCTGCATGAGGCGTCCGCCGACTCCCGCTGAGCCGGGTCCACCGCGCCTCCGGGCTCCGGCGCCGTGATGCGCCGTGATGCGCCGTGATGCCCGCGCGGGTTACCGGCAGGCGAAGGGATCCGGTCCGACTGGCGTATTCCGTAAGGCAATTGGCCTGACGGGATCACGATACGCGTGCGTCGGTTCGCCATGAGTGATGTCGGTGTGACCTGGGGCACAAGATCCTTGACAGTCGCCGGACGGTTGCCGAAAGCTCGTTCATCATTGGTCTGGACCACAATGAATGGGCGGGGTTCATGTTCGAGCCGTCACGTGCTTCTGCCGTGGGGAACTGATGGACCGACAGTTATCCGATGTGCGGCTGGCGTTGTGTGAGTTATGGCAGGCGTTCGGGGCCGCCGCGCTGCTGGTCCGGTTCGGCCCCGACGTTCCCTGGCCCCACTCCTCCTGGGCCCGCGAGGCGCACGGTGCGCTGACGCCGCGACTGCGGTCGGTGGTCGCTCTGGCGCGGACGCGCGGGCGCATTCCCTCGTTCCTGACCGGGGGTGTCACCTCCCGGAAGGCGAATGTCGCGGACGAGCTGGACGGCCTGGCGCACACCCCGGCCGGGCTCGTCCGTGACGAGCTGGCCCGCGAGTACCCACAGGCCTTCAACGATCCCCTGATCGCCGCCCTGATCCGCGAACCGGAAGTACAACTGCGCTACTTGGCGGTCGAGTTGGCCAACTTCTGGCGATCCGCGATCGAGCCGCGCGGGGGCGGTCTGGCCCGCTGCCTGGAGGAGGAGATCCTCTTCCGCTCGCGCACCCTGGCGATGGGCGGGGGAGCGGCACTGCTCCGTGATCTCGGGCTCCCGGTCGAGCGCACGGAAGGCGCGGACCGGGTGACCGCGGTGCCGATGCTCTTCGCGGACGGCACCCACTGGTGGTCGGCCTCCGCCGGGCGGACCGTGGTCGCCTTCGCCGCGCGGGGAGCGGGACTCCTGCACAACGGCCCGGAACGGGACGGTGCCGGGCAGCCCCCGCGCGAGGACCGGCTGGCGATCCTGCTGGGCCGGGGGCGCGCGTCCGTGGTCCGCGAGCTGGCCGTACCGATCACCACCTCCGCGCTCGCCGACCAGCTGGGACTGGCCGCGAGCACGGTCTCGCAGCACCTCTCGGCCCTCGTCTCCGCAGGCGTTGTGCAACGCCACCGGGCCGGCACCCGCGTCCTGTACGAGCTGAACCGTTCGGGCGTCACGCTCACGCAGTGCCTGATGAATCAGTGAGGTGGACGGCGCCGCCGCACAGGCGTGACGGACAGTCGAAGCGGCCGGCCGGAGCCCTTTCCGAGGTGATTCGGCGTACACCGAAAGGCTTGTCCGTCCCACTGCCGTCGACAAGGGTCGAGGTGGGGAACTGCTCGGGCCAGGCCCGTGGCCCGGCCCGACGCCCGCCGTTCACGGCGGCCGCGCCGAGGCCGTTCCCCGGCACCCACCGCGGTGATGTGCCCGGACCGGATGCGCTGGGGGAGCGGCCGGTCCGCTCAGCCACCGAGAACTTCGAGCCTGGAGTGACTGCATGCCGACGCCCACCCCGTATCTGCATCGAGCCCCCTCGGACCTCCCCTACTTCAGCTCGGACGGCGAGGCGTATCTGACGCAGACGCCACTGAGGGACATCCGCAAGTCGCAGGAGCTCCGGGTGCTGTCCCAGGAGGACTTCGACTTCTGGCAGACCTATGGGTACGTCATCGTCAGGGAGGCCATTCCCGCCTCGGCGGCGCGGCGCCTGCTGGAGTTCACCTGGGACTTCCAGGGGCTCGACCCGGCACGGCCCGAGAGCTGGTACGAGGACAGGCCGTTCCGGAACGACCTGGACCGCGAGCTGCATGTCTACGGCTTCGTCGAGGCGTACCACCACCAGCTCATCTGGGACAGCCGGCAGGCCCGGCGTGTGTACGACGCGTTCGTCGACGTCTGGGACTGCGAAGAGCTGTGGGTGACGCTGGACCGGCTCAATCTCAATCCGCCCAACATCAAGAACCGCGATCGCGCGCTCATCGCGCCCACGGACAAGGGCTTCGACATCGAGCTGCACTGGGATGTCGACACCACGCTCGGCGTTCTGCCGCAAAGGGTCCAGGGGATCATCGCGCTCAACGACACCCGGCCTGAGCTGGGCGGTTTCCAGTGCTCGCCCGAGCTGTTCCGCCGGTTCGAGGAGTGGAAGACCGCTCAGCCCACGGACCGCGACCCGATCAGACCGGACGCCGACCCGGGCGATTTCCCCGTGGTGCGGCCCGAGTTGAGCGCCGGTGACCTGCTCATCTGGAACGGGCTGCTCGCGCACGGGGTGGCACGCAACACCTCGGAGAACGGGGTGCGCGCGGTGCAGTACCTCTCCATGATGCCCGCGCTCGAATCGCACGAAGACCTGAGGCGGTCCCGGATCGAGTCCTGGCGCCGGCTCGGCACACCGGACTGGAACAGGACGCTGGTCGGCGACGCCACCAGGCACGAATCCCTCAGGTACGGCACCGCCGCGCTGAACGGCCTCGGTGAGCGGCTGCTGGGCCTGACGTCCTGGAACGAGCGGGAATCCGAAGAGCCGAAGGGAGAGCCGGCATGCGCCGTATCTGCCTGACCCTTCCGACCAACCGGCCCTGCACCGCCGCGATCTCGGCCATCGGCGAGGAGGCGGACCACGCGGCCGGCCAATTCGGCGTCGAGGTGCATCTGCTGATCCTGGACTCCTGCGGGAAGGACGCGTTCACCGAGCACGCCGAGTTGGTCGCCAAGGCCCGCCGGGCCCCGAACGTGATCACGCACCACCTCGACGAAACACAACAGCGGGACTTCCTGCGCCGGGCGATCCGGCGCTCCGGTGCCGCCGAGCCGGATCTGATGCTCGATCTCATGCTCCCGTCCGGCGTCTCCTACGGTGCCTGCACCAACCGTGCGTTCCTGATCGCCGCCGCGCTCGGCTGCCGTTCGGTGCACCGCAGGGACTCCGACAGCACGTATCAGGTTCTGAACGGCGAGACGGTCTTTCCGATCCACCATGAGCTGACCTCGCTCGGGAAGAGAGCGGCCGACGCGGCGGGCGGTGTGTCCGAGACGGTGCTCGACCCGGCACACGCGGCCAAACCGGTGGCGATGGTGGGCAGTTCCTTCGTCGGCGAACTGTCCGTGGACATCGGTGAGATAGCCCGGCTGGACAACGACATCTACCACGACGTCGTCAGCCTGTGGGCGCCTCGCCACTGGCCGGACGAGCAGAGACGGGAACTGGTCGAGGAGTCCTTCCGGGGAGCGGGCACCGAACCGTTCGTCCGCGACCACTCGACCCTGACCCATGTCGATCCCATGCGGGTGGACATGTGCAACATCAGCTTCCTGGACGAGGTGTACGAGCGGGTGCCACTGCCACCCGCGACCGACACCATCGGCAGCGACTACTTCCTGATGCACCTGGTGCACGACGGCACACTCCCCGGCGTACTGCACAACCGCAACATCGTGAACCACTACACGGCCGAGCGCCGCACCGACGCCGGATTCATGGCCTACCAGCTGCGATTCACGAAGTTCTTCCTGTCGATGCTCTACTTCAACTTCATCTACGAGCGGATGGCGGCGGCCGGTGCCGCGCTGCTCGACGACGACTTCCACGTACGCCCGGAGACGGTGGCCGGGCTGGCCAGGCGGAGCGCCGGAGCGGACCGTGAGGAGAACGTGCACCGGCTGGACGTCATCGAGCGCTCCTACCGCCGACTGGGGGGCAGGTACGCCGAGTTCGCCGAGACCCTGGCATCGCGAGGCCGACAGCTGCTCGAAGAGGCCCAGGCGGACATCGAGGACTTCGCGCTGCTGACCGAGGCCTGGCACTCCCTGGTGCGCGCGAGCAGATCCACCGCCGTCCACCGGCCGGCCGCGTCCGCCGCCGTCCACCGACCGGCCGAACCCGCCGGCGTTCATCGGTCGAGCCGCTAGGCGGGCCTGGATCATCATGCATCTGAACACCCATACGCGCGCTGCGCTGGAAGCCGCCGACGAGGACCGGATCGTCTTCGACCTCACGGGAATCCAAGCGCAATACGATTCACTGTTACGGGAGTTGCCCGGCATCTCCGTCCGGTTCGCCATGAAGTCCTGCCCCGTGGACGAGGTCCTCTCCCGGCTCGCGGAGAAGGGGTCCGGATTCGACGCGGCGAGCCCCAACGAGATCGCGCAGGCCCTCAGGACCGGTGTGCCGGCCGACCTGATTCATTACGGCAACACCATCAAGTCCGACGGGAACATCGCCGAGGCCCACCGCCTCGGCGTGCGGACCTTCGCCACCGACAGCCTGGAGGACGTGGCGGCGATAGCGGCCCACGCCGCCGGATCCCGGGTCTTCTGCAGACTGGCCACCAGCGGCGACGGAGCACTCTGGGGCCTCAGCCGCAAATTCGGCTGCTCCGGAACCGACGCGGTACGCGTCATGGTGGCCGCCCGGTCGGCCGGACTGACACCGGCCGGGCTGTCCGTCCACGTCGGCTCGCAGCAGATGACACCGGAAGCCTGGCAGGACGCCATCGAGCGCATCGCAGATGTGCTCACGGCCCTGAACCGCCGGGGCATCTTTCCCGACCACATCAATCTCGGCGGCGGCCTGCCGGCTGCCGGCTATCTCGACAGCCGGGGAATCCCGCTGGACCCTCCGCTGGACAAGATGTTCGCGGTGATCCGGGAAGGACTCCAGCACCTCGGGGCGGTCTCGGAAAGCCCGCTGGACTTCGTCATGGAACCGGGCCGTCATCTGGTCGCCGACCACGGTGCGATCAGGGCACATGTGTCCCGGCTGTCCTCCCGGAGACAGCTCGACGGCGAACGCGAACACTGGCTCTATCTGAGCTGCGGAAAGTTCAACGGCCTTTACGAGATGGACCAGTTGCAGTACCGGCTGCTGTTCCCTTCGCACTCCGGTACGGAACACGTCCGGGCCGTTGTCGCGGGCCCCACCTGCGACAGCGACGACGCCTACGACCACCGGCACAATCGAGTTTCCGTGCCCGGATCGGCCGCCTCGGGGGACCCGGTCTGGATTCTCTCCAGCGGTGCCTACGCCACTGGCTACATGACCCAGGGATTCAACGGTTTCGATCCCCTTCCGTACACCTGCGTCGAGGGCCGATAGATGGACCGTGATGTGTGCGTACGCCGTATCTCGGAGCGGGACTGGGGCGCCGTCGTGGCACTGGAGGCCGGTGCGTACACCGCCGCCGGACTCTCGGAAGGCCGGGCGGCCCTGGAGTCCCGGGCCGATGCCTCGCCCGCCACCTGCTTCGTGCTGGACCACGGGAACCGGACCGTGGGCTATCTGCTGGCACTGCCCTATCCGATGTTCGAGTATCCGGACCTGAACCGGACGGAGGACATCGTCTTCCACTCGCGCAATCTGCATCTGCACGATCTCGTCATCGCCGAGGAATTCCGCGGCAGGGGGTTGGCGAAGAGGCTGTTGCGGCATTTCACCGGAACGGCGGGGGCGAAGGGGTACGAGGGAATCTCCCTGATCGCCGTCCTGGGCAGCGACACCTTCTGGGCGGCGAACGGATACCGGGCCCATCGGGAGGTCACACCCCCGACGGGTTACGGCGCGGACGCGGTGTACATGTCCCGGGCCGTGCCGGGCGCCCACAGCAGGAGAACGAATCCCGCCCGCGCGTCGTCGCGACGGGCACCTCTGGAAGACGAAGTGGGCTGATTGCCGATGTCCGGCGTTACCGATCAATTCCGCCGAGCACAGCTCGCGATCGCAGCGTTGTTCTGCTTTCTCGGATTCCAGTACGCGACCTGGGCATCACGGCTCCCCGCGATCAAGAGCCGGCTGGACCTCACGGAGGCGGAACTGGGCCTGTTGCTGATGGCCTGCGGCGCGGGCGCGGCCGCGTCGTTCCCCCTCGTGGCGATACTGATGAAGCGCATGGGCTCACGACGACTCGCGGTCCTGTCGGCCGTGGTCCTGAGCCTGCTCCTGCTCGCACTGTCGGCAGCCCCCAACTACCCGGTCGCCCTCGTCGTCATCTGTTGTGACGGGATCGCCGTCGGCAGCCTGAACGTGGCGATGAATGCCCAGGGCGCCGCGCTCGAAGTCACCTATCAGCGCACCGCCATGGCCAGACTGCACGCGACCTTCAGCGCCGGTTCGCTGTTCGCCGCGCTCCTCGCCTCCGGTGTGAACCTGCTGACCACGGACGTCACGGTGCACTTCGGTGCGGCCGCGGTCCTGCTGCTCCTGCTGATCGGACTGACCAGGTCGGGGCTGCTGACCGAGGACCGGCAGCCCCCGGCCGGGAACTCGGCCGGGGCGCCCGCCGAGGAGCAGAGCCGCCGCAGGCTGAGCATGCCGTCGCGCGTGACGATATGGATGGGCTTCGCGATGGTGTTCGGCACGGTCACCGAGGGCGCCATGAACGACTGGTCCGCGCTCTACCTGAAGGACGTGGCCGACGCGGCGGCGGAACTGGCGCCCATGGGCATCGCGGTGGTCTCGGTCATGATGGTGCTGGCCCGCGTCTTCGCCGACGGCTGGCGCAGCCGCTGGGGCGACGGGCGCATCGTCCGTGTCGGCGGTGTGGTGGCCGGTACGGGGCTGGCGCTCGCCCTGCTGGCCGGCGGTGTGGTGCCGACACTGATCGGGTTCGCCTGCGTCGGCCTGGGCGTCGCGGCCGTGACGCCCTGCATCTACGTGGCGGCGGCAGCGCAGGGCACGGACGCCCTGGCCCTGGTCGCCGCGATGGGGACGACGGGCCTGCTGGCCGGGCCCGCGCTGATCGGCTTCATAGCGAGCGCCGGCAGCCTGGTCTGGGGAATGGGCGCCGTCGCCGCCTCGGCGATCCTGGTGTCCCTGTGCGCCACACGGATCCGCTGGCCGGTGCTCGCCGAGTCGGAACCCCGGGTCCTGAGCCCCGAGAGCTGAGCCCCGGGACCCGGGCCCCGGCCGTGAGCACGGGCGCTCCGGGGCCCGGTGACCCCGGCCGGTTGGGTGAGCTCCCGGCACCAGGCAGGATGGTGCTGTCCAGCCGGTAAGGGGAGATCATGATCGAGAAAATTCTACCGTCCCGGGTAGCGGTGGCAGAGGCGTTCTCCGACCTGCCCGACGCCGTGCTCCTGCCCGCTGAGGAGGAGCTGACCCGCGGCTTCGTGGCCAAGCGCCGCGGGGAGTTCGCCACGGCGCGTCACTGCGCCCGCCTCGCCCTCGGATCGCTGGGCATCCCTCCCGTCCCCATCCTCAAGGGCGCGCGGGGTGCCCCGCTCTGGCCGGAGAACACGGTCGGAAGCCTGACCCACTGCACCGGCTACCGCGCCGCCGTGGTGGCCCACCGGGCGGACGTGCGTTCCGTCGGCATCGACGCCGAGTGCGACGCGCCGCTCCCCGCCGACGTGCACGGCAGCATCGCGCTGGCGACGGAACGGCGGCGCGAGCGCGAACTGTGCCTGGAACAACCGGGGATCAACTGGGACCGGTTGCTGTTCAGCGCGAAGGAGGCCGTGTACAAGACCTGGTACCCGCTCACCCACCGCTGGCTGGGCTTCGAGGAGGCCGACATCGAGCTCTGCCCGGACGGCAGTTTCACCGCCGAGATCCTGACCTCCGACCTGGAACCGGCGGCCGGTACGGGAGCGCCGGCGGTCCCCGGGGTCTTCAGCGGCCGCTGGCTGTCCGAAGGCGGTCTGCTGCTGACCGCGATCGTTGTCGAGGACACCCCCGCACCGTAATCTCTGTCCGCATGAGTGACGATCACCCTGGTGAAGAGCGCAGGCGCGCACGCGAGTTGGGCATTTCCCTGAACGGCGAGCCCGGGAGGTGGAACGCGATCACGGACGTCCCCGGCGTCGAGGTCGGATACGTCACCCTCGTCGACGGCGACGACGTACGCACCGGAGTGACCGCGCTGCTGCCGCGCGGCCGGGACGGTGTGGGCACCCCCTGCGCGGCCGGCCGGCACTCCTTCAACGGCAACGGTGAGATGACCGGCACCGCGTGGA
This sequence comes from Streptomyces sp. NPDC007164, assembly GCF_040634135.1. Taxonomy (NCBI): domain Bacteria; kingdom Bacillati; phylum Actinomycetota; class Actinomycetes; order Kitasatosporales; family Streptomycetaceae; genus Streptomyces; species Streptomyces sp. NPDC007164. Next base: position 96,412 of record NZ_JBEYFB010000024.1, on the reverse strand, counting down.
TCGAGGAGACCGGCTCGCTCGCCGTTCCGGTGGTCATCACCAACACGTACGCGGTCGGTCCGGTGCACCGGGGCGTGGTCGAGTGGGTCCGCGCCAACTGCAGGGGCATGGCGCCGGAGTGGCTGCTGCCGGTCGTCACGGAGACCTGGGACGGTCATCTCAACGACATCCACGGCTCGGCCGTGGAGTCCCGCCACGCGGCGGAAGCGATCGAGGCGGCGGCCTCCGGCCCGGTCGAGGAAGGATGCGTCGGCGGCGGTACGGGCATGCGCTGCTACGGCTTCAAGGGCGGCTCGGGCACCGCGTCGCGCGTGGTGGAGTACGGCGAGGACCGGTACACCGTCGGAGCCTTCGTCCAGGCCAACTTCGGAGCGCTGCGCGAACTGGTGGTGGCCGGTGTGCCGGTGGGCGGCGAGCTCGCCGGTCCGGCCGGGTCGGCGGCCCCTCAAGCGGTCCCCCGGGCGACGGCCGACGGGGAGCGCCCGGTGCCGCCCGGCGCGGGTTCGGTGATCGTGGTGGTGGCGACCGACGCACCGCTGCTGCCGGGGCAGTGCAAGGCGCTGGCCCGCCGGGTGACGCTCGGTCTGGCCCGTACCGGCACCACCGGCAGCCACTTCTCCGGGGACCTCTTCCTGGCCTTCTCCACGGCCAACCCGTCCGCGCTGACCAGCACGTTCCCCGAGAACGACGGCAGCGCACCGTACGAGTCGATGCGCTTCGTGCCCTGGGGCCGGATGGACCCCTTCTACGGCGCGGTGGTCGAGTCGGTGGAGGAGGCGGTGCTCAATGTGCTCACCGGCGCGCAGCCGATGACGGGCCGGGCCGGCCACCACGTCCCGGCGCTCCCGCTGGACCGGGTGACCGAACTATTGGCGGCGCGCGGAGCGGTGTCATAGCCCCACGGACCGGGGCGCTCGCAGCCGCTTCGCGGCGGGCTCGTTGGCCGGGTACAGGTTCGTCGGCCATACTGCCCGCCGTGGAGCAGCGCATAGATCCGAACACTCAGCCCGGATACGCCGCAGGGACAGACCCGGCGTTCATCCCCGGTCTCACGGCCCCCGTCACGGCCAGGAAACCGGACACGAGCCTGGAGCAGCCAGACCTGGAGGAGACAGAACCGGAACAGACAGAACCGGAACAGGCGGAGCAGGAAAAGCCGAAGCAGGAGAAGCCGGAGCAGGACCACCCGGAGTCGGAAGCGGCGGCGGAGCGATCGGCCGACGACGCCGCTCCCGACGACGGTGACAGCGAGGCGGCGGACGGTCCCTCGTTCGAGGTGAGCGACCGCCGAGGCTCGATCACCGCGGACCGTGCGGGGGTCCGGTTCCGGCTGGACGACCAGGAAGCCGACTTCCGGTGGGACGAGATCGGTGCCGTAGAGGTGAAGTTGCCCCGGTTCGGCCGCCGGTTCACCGTCACTGTCCATATGTCGACCCGGCGGTGGTTCAACGCCGAGGTCGAGGCACCGGCCAGGAGCAGCCTCAAGGGGTGGGCGGCGGAACTCGACGCGGTGCTGGACGCCTACTTCGAGGAGTCCTGACCCCGGCCGTGCGGTCCGGTGGGCGGGGCCGACGGCCGTCCCGCCCGCCGGTCCCCGCCAGGCCCTCGGGCCGGGCCGTGCGGGCCGCGGAGCGCGTCGAGGATGTGCGGCCAGGCGGCGGCCCCGAGCGCCGCGTCCGCCACGGCTGAACCCCCGTAGCGGAACTGCGTGGAGGCGGGCGCCAGGCCCTCGCCGGGCAGTCGCGGGCGGTGGCCCGCGCCGGGGCCGCCGACGACCCGTACGGGCAGTCCGGCCGCTCTGCGGCGGGCGGCCAGCTCCTCGGCGCAGGGCAGCGAAGGCCACATCGCGTCGTCGTCGCCCGCGACCAGGACGAGATCCGCACCGGACCTCTCCACCGGGATCGTCGCCGCATCGACGCGACCGGCGAACGTGCGCCGGCTCTGCTCGTACCAGCCGCGGATCGCGACCGAACCGCCCTCGGGCCGGGCGGGCGCGGGCGTCCAGGAGTCGTCGTACGGGACGAACGGCAGCGGCTCGCCGCGCCAGGTCCACGAGGACCGGTGGGGCCGGGCCCGGCCGTCCTCCCCGGGCCCGACGTTCGCCCAGGTGAGCGACGTGGGCGAGAGCGCCACCACGGCGTCGACACCGGGCAGGAGCACCGCCAGATGCAGGGCGGCCTCCGCGCCCTTGGACGTACCGAGCACGCCGATCCGCCGTGCGCCGCCCGCGCGCAGCAGTGCGATCGCGGGCTCGAAGGTCTCCAGCGGGACCTCGCAGATGCCCGGCGGCTGCCCGGAGCCGCCGAACCAGCGGATCGACAGGGCGGCCATGCCTTCCCGGGCCAGGACCCGGCACCGCTCTTCCTCGATCCGCCCGCTGGACCCGGAGAGCACGAGCACCCCGACCTCCGGATCACCGGCCGGGCCGTGCGGGGGCCTGGCGAGAAACCCCTCGCGAACGCCCTGGTGAGGGGCTCCGTGAGGGGTTTCGCGAGCAGCCCCGCGAGCGCCGTCACCCGGACCGGATTCACCGGGATCGGATTCACCGGGATCGGGTTCACCGGGATCGCGGAAGACGCGCTCGACGATGTGCATCGGACGGTCAGGCGTCCGTGAGCACGACGGAACGGGTCAGGTGGCGCGGGCTGTCCGGGTCCAGGCCGCGGGCGACGGCACGGGCGATCGCCAGCCGCTGCACGCGCACCAGGTCGGCCAGCGGGTCCAGGCCGCTGTCCACCCAGCGGGCGCCGGTCGCCAGCACCTGCTCCGCGAGCCCGTCGGGGGCGGTGCCGAACATCCAGGTCGCGGTGCCGGCGGTGGCGATGCTGATCGGACCGTGGCGGTACTCCATCGCGGGGTACGACTCGGTCCAGGACAGCGACGCCTCCTTCATCTTGAGCGCCGCCTCGTTGGCGAGCCCCGCCGTCCAGCCGCGTCCGAGGAAGGTGAACTGGGTGCACTCCACCAGGCCCTCGGGCAGCGGCTCGGCCAGCGCGGTCTCCGCGTCGCGCACCGCTTCCTCGGTGTGCAGACCGAGGTGGGCGCGGAGCAGGGTGAACGCGGTCGTGGCGAACCGGGTCTGCACGACGGACTGCTCGTCGGCGAACTCAAGGACGACGACGTCGTCGGCCGTCGTCATGACCGGAGTGTTCGGGTCGGCGGTGATGGCGACGGTACGGGTGACACCCCGGAGCCGTTCGAGCAGTTCCAGCACCTCGGTCGTGGTCCCCGAGCGGGTGAGGGCGACGACCCGGTCGTAGCCGCGGCCGAACGGGAACTCCGAGGCGGCGAAGGCGTCGGACTCGCCCTGACCGGACCCCTCACGGAGCGCGGCGTACGCCTGGGCCATGTAGAACGAGGTGCCGCAGCCGACGACGGCGATGCGCTCGCCGGCGGCGGGCAGCGCGGCCGACTGCGTCTCGGCCAGCTCGGCGGCGCGACGCCAGCACTCCGGCTGACTGGCTGTCTCGATCTCCACAAATGACACTTTTGCACTCCGTACTCGTAGTGGGATGCTCGTTTACGCACGTTATACGCGACCTACGAGCATTATCAAGCATCCTGCGTGCAGGAGGCTTGACTGGGCGGAGCCTTGTGCCACGCTTGCGCGTGTCCGGTGACCGTACCCAAGGGGATGGGTGCCCGAAGCCCGGGCTCGTAAGGAGAGTTGCCTTGTCCAGGGATGCCCGGTGGAACGCGCTGCTGGAACTCGTCGGTAAGAACGGCCGGGTGGACGTCGAGGACGCCGCCACGGCGCTGGACGTCTCGGCCGCGACCATCCGCCGCGACCTGGACCAGCTCGCCGAGCAGCAGCTGCTCACCCGTACCCGCGGCGGCGCGGTGGCGCACGGCGTCAGCTACGAACTGGCCCTGCGCTACAAGACCGGCCGCCACGCCCCGGAGAAGCAGGCCATCGGCCGCGCGGTCTCCGAGCTGGTGGCGGTGGGCGAGGTGGTGGGGCTGACCGGCGGTACGACGCTGACCGAGGTGGCCCGTTCGCTGGCGGTGCGCTCCGACGTCGTCGGTGAAGGCGCGACCGGGATGGGCGGGCAGCCGACCCTGACCGTGGTCACCAACGCCCTCAATATCGCCAACGAGCTGGTGATCCGGCCGCAGATCAAGATCGTGGTGACCGGCGGAGTGGCCAGGCCCCAGTCGTACGAGCTGACGGGCCCGCTGGCCAGTGGGGTGCTGGGTGAGATCACCCTGGACGTCGCCGTGCTGGGCGTCAACGCCATCGACACCGAGCGCGGTGCCTACGTCCACCACGAGGGCGAGGCCAGCATCAACCGCCTGCTCGCCCAGCAGGCCCAGCGCGTGGTCGTGGCCGCCGACTCCTCGAAGATCGGCAAGCGGGCCTTCGCCCGGGTCTGCGACCTGGCCCAGGTCGACTTCCTGGTCACCGACGAGGGGATCACCCCCGAGGCGACCGCCCGTTTCACGGAGGCCGGGGTCACGGTCATCGCGGTGTGAGCACCGGCCGCCCGGCGGCGGGGGGTCGTCCCGGACGCGGGGCGACTCCCCGCCGTTTCTTTGTGTGAGCCGCTTCTTTGCTTGCGCCGGGGCGGCTCGATGCTTGCACCGGGGCGGTTTGATGCCAAGTGATGTTCGTTAAGTCCATGAAATGAACAACTCTTGCCACTTGCGTGCGCTGTCGTGAACTATGTGTGTGTCGCCGTGCAGGAGCATCGGCCGCACCTCCCATCCCCGTACGAACCCTCCCGCACCACCAGTACAGCCAGAGAAGGGACCCCCGTGTCAGACCTGCGACTCGGCGTCATCGGGCTCGGCCTGCGCCGTTCCATCGCGACCTCCGCCCACCACCCCGGACAGGGTTCGGCGATCACCGCCGTCTGCGACCTCGACCCGGAGGTGCGGCGGCGCGAGGCCGAGCAGTTCGGTGCCGACGTCGCGGTCGAGGACTACAGGCAGCTCCTCGGCCGGGACGACCTCGACGCGATCGTCGTCGCCACTCCCGACGACACCCACGAGACCATCGCCATCGACGCGCTTCGGGCCGGCAAGGCCGTCTTCGTCGAGAAGCCGCTCGGGATCACCGTCGAGAGCTGCGACAACATCCTGCGTGCCGCGTACGAGACCGGGACCCGGCTGTACGTCGGGCACAACATGCGCCACATGGGCGTCGTGCGGCTGATGCGCGACATCATCGCCCGCGGTGACATCGGCGAGCCCAAGGCCGTGTGGGTGCGGCACTTCGTCGGGTACGGCGGTGACTACTACTTCAAGGACTGGCACGCCGACCGGACCCGCACCACCGGCCTGCTGCTCCAGAAGGCCGCGCACGACATCGACGTACTGCACTGGCTGGCCGGGGGCTACACCCGCCGCGTCAACGCGCTCGGCGACCTTCTCGTCTACGGCGACCTGCCGCGCCGGGAGGCGGACACCCCGCGCCCGGCGAACTGGCTGCGGGAGTTCGACTGGCCGCCGACGGCCCGCAAGGACCTGCACCACATCGTGGACGTCGAGGACGTCTCGGTGATGAACATGCAGCTCGACAACGGCGTCGTGGCCGCCTACCAGCAGTGCCACTTCACCCCCGACTACTGGCGGAACTACACCGTCATCGGGACCGAGGGCCGCCTGGAGAACTTCGGTGACGGACCCGGCGACGAGGTCAAGGTCTGGAACACCGGGCCCAGCGGATACCGCGCCGAGGCGGACATCACCTACCGGGTGCCGGAGGCCGGCGGCTCCCACGGCGGCGGGGACAGCCGGATCATGGAGGAGTTCTGCCGGTTCGTGCGCGACGGGGGCGTCACCGACACCTCGCCGGTCGCCGCCCGGATGAGCGTCGCCGCCGGTGTGCTCGCGACCCGGTCCCTGCGCGAGGGCGGTGCGCCCTTCGAGGTGCCGGCCCTCGACCCCGAGCTGATCGCCTACTTCGAGGGTGGCCAGGTCCGGTAACGCGCACGGGTGGTGCGACTGGTCCGCAGTTGCGGAGACCTTCGGGGACGGTGCCTTTCGGTGCCGTCCCCGAAGGTCTCCGTACGACTGTTTTCGGTCATGCTCGGTGGGTAATCGGCTCATTCCGGTTTGCCGGCCACCCGGTGGGCGTTCGGTGAGATGTGTGATGTCGCCGGGTGAATTGGGTGGGATTGCAAGGAAGGTGACGGGTGGGGGTGGCGTGTGCCGGTCTCGCAGGGTCACCGTGGGCACGTCACCGGAGGACCAGGGGGGCGATTTCAAGCCAATGAGATCTCGTGGTGGCCGAGTTCGAACGCGTGGCCGGATCCCGATCGGCATAATCGCGTCCATGTCGATCACGGGTGGAGACGTCGTTGACCTGGGGCGGGGCCTTCACGCATGGCTCCCGCCGAAACGGGGCTGGGGGCTGGCCAACTGCGGTCTGCTCGTCTCGCCCCGCGGTGCGCTGTGGATCGACACCCCGTACGACACCGTGCTGGCCGGTCAGTTCCTGGCCGAGTCCACGAAGCGGCTGCCGGACGGCGTCCGGATCGACCGGGTGATCGTCACCCACGCCAACGGGGACCACTTCTGGGGCGCGGGCGTACTCCCGGACGCGGAGATCATCGCGACCCGCGAGGCCCGCGAGCACATCCACTACGAACCCACCCCCAAGCAGCAGCACGCCCTGGTCGCCTCCGGCGATCCGGCCACCCCGCTCGGGGGCTACCTCGCGCGCCACTTCGGCCCCTTCGACTGGTCGCGGACCGAGCCGGTGCTGCCGACCACCTACTTCACGGGTGAGCTCGAACTGACCCTGGGGGAGTACCCGGTCCAGATCTCCGCGCTGCCGTCCGCGCACACCACCGGCGACCTGCTGGTCCATCTGCCCGCCCAGGGCGCCGTGTTCACCGGGGACATCATCTTCTCCTCCACCCCGGAGCAGCCGGGCGACCACCCGGTGCACTGGGCAGGCCCGCTGAGCAACCTCGTCTCGGCCTGCGAACGCGTACTGGAGACCGGTGCCGAGACCGTCGTCCCGGGGCACGGCCCGATCCTCGACCGGGCCGGGGTGCGCGACCACATCGTGTACCTGGAGTACGTGCGTGAGCGCGCCCACGCCTTCCACGCGGCCGGGATCCCCGCCGTCGAGGCGGCCCGCCGGGTCATCGGCGAGGGCCGCTACCAGGAACTGGGGCTTCCGGAGCGGCTGGTGGTGACCATCGGCAGCGAGTACCGGCAGCTCGACGGCTCCGAACTGCCCGGCGTGCTCCAGGTGATGACCGAGGTCGCCGTGGTCGCTCAGGAATTGGAGCAGCCGGATGAGCCGGCCGGACCCTAGGGCCTGGCCGACCCCGATCCGCCGGACAGGCCCCAGGACCCGTCCGGATGAGCCGGCCGGACCCGCGGAACTCCGGCCACCGATCCGGCCGGAAGACCGGTCCGACAACAGAAACGCGGTGACGGCATGGGTTGGATAGTGGCGGTGATCGCCGCCGCCGCTGCCGTGGCGGCAGCGGTCCGCGCACAGAACTCGGCGCGCGCCGAACGCATCGCCGCGGCCCGCGCCGAGCTGGCCGAACGGCAGGCGAAGGCCGCCGAGGCCCGCACCGCGGCCCTCACCGACGAGATTCGCCAGCTGGCCCGCGAGCGGATACCCGCCGCCGCGCTCGCCCTGTCCCACCCCACCGCCAAGGTCCCCGGACTGCGCGAGGCGGCCGAGGTCGACGGCGGCTCCGCGCGGCTGCTCACCGAGGCGGTGCAGGCCGCCCGCACCGCCGTCGTCGAGGAGCGGGGCCGGGTCGACGCGGCCGCCCGCGCGGCGATGCGCGGCACCTCCGCCAAGATCCAGTCCCTGCTCAACCAGTCCCAGCAGCTGCTGCACGAGCTCCAGCACGAGTACGACGACCCGCGCATCCTGCAACTGGACTTCCGCAACGAACTGGCGTTGCGACGCACCCAGGCCACCGCGGTGCTCTGCGACGCCTGGCCCGGCCTCGCCCGCCAGAACTCACCGCTCGTCGAGATCGTGCTCGGTGCCCAGTCCCGCGTCGCCGGCTACGAGCGCATCAAGGTCGCCAACCATCTGCGCGACGAACGGCTCACCCTCGTAGCCCGCGCCGCCGAACCCCTCGCCATCGCCCTGGCCGAGCTCCTGGCCAACGCCACCGCCTACTCGCACCCCGACACCGACGTCCAGGTCACCCTCCAGCAGAGCGGCGGCCGGGGCGCGTTCCTGGTGGTCGACGACGCGGGCATCGGCATGGACGGCGACGCGCTCGACCGGGCACGGGCGCTGCTCGCGGGTCCGCCCGAGGTCCTGCTGACCGAGCTGGGCGATCCCCCGCAGACCGGCTTCGCCGTCGTCGGCCGACTGGTGCTGCAGTACGGCTTCCACTGCCACATCGAGGACTCGCCGTTCGGCGGCATGCGCACGATCCTGCGCGTCCCCGCCCATCTGCTGACCGTGCTGGAGGACGACCGCAGCCTCTCCGCCCTCGCCCCGACGCCGGTGCGGACGCAGGCCACGCCCGCCGTTCCCGCCCCGACCGAGCAGGAGGCCGCCCCCGTGCCGCAACCCGCCGGCGGCGAGGCACCCGCGCTGCCCAGCCGACGCCGACGCGCACCACGTCCCGCGCCGGCCCGCGCAGCCTCCGCCGACGCCGCCCCGGACCGCGAACAGGTGCCCCGTACACCCGAGCAGGCCGGGGCTTCCTGGGCGGCACTCCAGCAGGGCACCCTCAACGGCAGGAACGTCGCCGGACCGCCATCCACACCCGCACCGGACGACCACGAACACCCGGACGACCGGGACGACCAAGGAGACGACCAGACGTGAGCGCCCCCACTTCCACCACCGGCGACCTCGCATGGGTGCTGACCCCGCTGCTGGAACTGCCCGGAGTCCAGCACGCCGTGGTCGCCACCGGCGACGGCCTCGTCGAGGGCGCCTCGCCCGGCCTGGACCGGGCCTCCGGCGAACGGGTCGCCGCCATGACCGCCACACTGCACGCCGCGGCACGCGCGTTCACCACGGCCTTCACCGACGTCGAGGCGCCGCGCCTGGCCCAGACGGTCGTCGAGTCCGACCAGGGCTTCGCCATCGTCGTACCGGCCGGGAACAACACCACGCTCGCCCTGTTCGCGGAACCCGGGGCCAAGCTCGGCGACATCGCGTACCAGATGCAGGTGCAGGTGACCGCCCTGACCCGGGCGATGAACGCACCCGCCCGCCGGCCGGACACCGCCGCCCGGCCATGACCTCCGGTCCGGGGCGCCGTCTGATACCCCCCTACCTGGTCACCGGCGGCCGGACCCGGCCCGCCGGTCCCGCACTCGACCGGCTCGACATCCTCGTGCGCGCCGACACCGAGCTGCCCCAGGACACCGGCTCGGAGCAGCGCAGACTCTGCGAGCTGCTCGAACCGGGGGCGCTCACCGTCGTCGAATGCGCGGCCCACCTGGACCTGCCGGTCAGCGCCACCGTCTTCCTGGCCACGGACCTTGCGGCCGCCGGACATCTGCACACCCGACCGCCCGTCCCCAGCGCCGGGGAGATCGACCGGTCGCTCGTCGAGAGGCTGCTCGTTGGACTCCGCTCCCTCCACTGACCGCACCGGCGTCGGCTATCTGCCGCCCGCCGCCCGGACCCTGATGAAGATCGTCGTCACGGGTCCGTTCGGCGTCGGCAAGACCACCCTGATCCGTACGCTGTCGGAGATCGCCACGCTCCACACCGAAGAGGCGATGACCCAGTCCAGCACCCGGCTCGACGACACCGCCGGACTCCCGGACAAGACCACGACCACCGTCGCCGTCGACTTCGGCCGGCTCACCGTCCTGGACGACCTGGTCCTCTACATGTTCGGCACCCCCGGCCAGCAGCGGTTCCTGCCGCTCTGGGAGGACATCGCGCGCGGTGCGCTCGGCGCACTCGTACTGGTCGACACCCGCAGGCTCGCCGACTCCTTCGCGGTCATGGACATGGTCGAGGAGCAGGGGCTGCCCTACACGGTCGCGGTCAACCGTTTCCCCGACGCCCCCGCCCACACCGACGAGGTCCTGCGCAAACACCTCGACCTCGCCCCCGAGACCCCGCTGGTGCAGTGCGACGCCCGCGAACGCCGCGGCAGCATCGACGCGCTGATCGCGCTGGCCGAGCACGTACTGACCCGGATGCCCAGGCCCGAGGACCCGTCATGACACCGTACGTACAACCGCCGGAACCCCTCGCCCTGTACGGTCCGGAATTCGCCGCCGACCCGCGCGACCACTACCGGCGGCTGCGCGAACACGGCCCCCTCGCGCCCGTCCGGCTCGCCCCCGGCATCGACGCCCTGCTGGTCACCGACTACCAGGCCGCCGTCGATCTGCTCCGCGACACCCACACCTTCACCAAGGACCCGCGCGCCTGGCAGGCCACCGTCCCCGACGACTCGCCGGTCCTGCCCGTGCTCGGCCACCGGCCCACCGCGCTCTTCAGCGACGGCGATGTGCACGCCCGCTACCGCGGCGCCATCAACGACAGCCTCGCCCTGATCGAACCGCACGTCCTGCGCGCCGAGGTCACCCGGGTCGCGGGGCGCCTGATCGGCGAGTTCGCCGCCACCGGCAACGCCGATCTCATCGCCCAGTACGCCCGACGGCTTCCGCTGCACGTCTTCGTCACCTGGTTCGGCGTGGAGCCGGGCGACGGCGAACGCATCGTCAACGGCATCGCCGGCATGTTCAACTCCGCCGAGAACGCCACCACCGCGTACGCCGATCTCGTCGAGGTCGTCACCGAACTGGTCGCCGCCCGGCGTGCCCGGCCGCGCCGCGACCTCACCTCGTACCTCCTGGGCCACCCGGCCGGTCTCGACAACGACGAGACTGTGCGTCAGATCACCCTGATCATGAGCGCGGGTCACGATCCGACGACCAATCTGATCGGCAACGCACTGCTGCACATGCTCACCGACGCCCGCTACGCCGGGTCGCTGCACGGCGGCGCGATGACCGCCCACGAGGCGATCGACGAGGTCCTCTGGCAGGACCCGCCGCTGGCCAATCTCGCGGCCCACTACCCGCGGCACGACACGGAGTTCCACGGCGTGCGGCTGCGCGCGGGACAACTCCTCCTGGTCTCCTACGCCGCGGCCAACACCCGCTCGGCGCCCGGCCCTTCGGACTCCGCGGTCCGCTCCGGGGCCAGCGCCCACCTCGCCTGGTCCGCCGGTCCGCACCGCTGCCCGGCGAAGCAGCCGGCACTGCTCATCGCCATGACCGCGATCGAGCAGCTCACCAGCCAGCTGTGCGACGCGGAACTGGCGGTTCCGGCCGCTGGGCTGAAATGGCGTCCGGGCCCCTTCCACCGCGCGCTGATCCGGCTTCCGGTACGGTTCACCCCCGTCGACATGAGCGCGGAGGCCCACCGGCACAGGACCGCCGGGGAAGCCGCGGACGGGCCGCCGGCGGTGCCGATCGGCCCTTGAGCCGTGTCGGTGGTACGCCGAACGGGTGAGTGGCGAGAGAATTGCCCGATGAACAGCGAGCGCAGCGGGCGCAACGCCGACCGAAGCACAGACGGGGTGGTCCGGTGAGCAGGTACGACAGGTACGACGTCACGGACGAGCAGTGGGAGGGGCTTGCCCAGGTCGTACCTCTGCGCAGCCGCAACGAGTGGCCGTCCAGGGTGGATCACCGCACGGTCGAGGAGGCCGAAGCGGCCGAGCAACGGCGACTCGTCGTGCTGCGGGTCCAGGTGTTCGCGGACGCACGGGAGGTGGCCGAATATCTGGTCGCGCAGATTCCGGTGCTGCTCGATCTGACCAGCGCCGAGACGGATGTGGCCAAACGCATCCTGGACTTCACCAGCGGGGTGGTCTTCGGCCTCGGCAGCGGAATGCACCGGGTCGACCGGAATGTCTTCCTGCTGTCCCCGGTCGGCATGGAGGTCGAGGGAGTCACGGCGGCGGGCCTTCCGGGTTCGTAGGAGGGCCGCGGGGGCGGGCGGTGGCCGGGGCGTGCGAGGTGTTCGACGTACCCCGATCGTAGGAAGGTCGTTCAGGCGGAACGATTCGCCTGACGGGGGCCCGCATACCGTCCGCCCATGACTGCACTCCGCCCCGAGACCTTCCCGACGCCGTCCGCCGCCTCGACCGTGCCCGACGGCACGTCCCTCACCGCACGCGTGCCGGTCCGCTCCGCCGGACCCGTTGTCACCGAGCTGCGCCTGTCCGCCTTCGCCTCGCACCGGGGCGCCGCCTTCCCCATCGGCCCGGTCACGCTCTTCGGCGGGCCCGGCGGCAGCGGCAAATCGAGCGCGTTACAGGCGTACGAGGCGCTGGCACGGCTGGGCGGCGGAGAGCCGCTGGACGAGGTGTTCCCGGATCCGGCGGCCTGTGTGCCGGAGGGGGCCGCGGCCGATGCGCAGGGCCGCCGCGGCTTCCGGATCGGCTGTACGGCGGACGGCCCGGCCGGGCCGGTACGGCTCGACGTGGCCATCCAGGCGGAGCCCACCCTGCGCATCGTCGGCGAACGGCTCACCGGCAGCGGCGAGACCCTGCTCACCACCGCGTTGCGCGACCCGGGGCGCGCCACGGTCCAGGCGGCCTGGCACACCGCGGGCGTGGTCCCCGTGACACGGGCGCCGCTGCCGGACGACCGGCTCGGCACGGCCCTGTTGCCGCTGCGGGTCGCGGGCCGGACCGAGGGGCAGTTACGGGTCCTGGCCGCCGCCGAACAGATGGTGGTGGCCCTGCGGTCGGTCTTCGCGTGCGAACCGCGGCCGCAGTGGATGCGGGCCCCCGTGCTGGCCGGTGACGACCGGCTGCGGCGCGGCTGCGACAACCTCGCCGCGGTACTGGAGCGTACGCACGCGCAGTGCGTCCAGCGCCATGCCCGGCTCGTCGCCGCGGCGCACGCCGGGTGCGCGGGGACGGTGACCTCGCTGGGCGTCGAACGGCTCGGGGACGGATCGCTGCGGGCGGTGCTCGGGCGGGACGGGGGACGGGCCACCCCGGCCGAGCGGCTCGGGGACGGCGAGCTGCGGTATCTCGCCCTTGCCCTGGTGCTGCTCACCGGTCCGGGGGCGGTGGCGGTGGACACCGCGGGGGAGGTGCCGTCGGCCATGCAGACCCTCGCCGTGCTGGCCGACGGACTCGACCGGGACCTGGACGGCGGGCAATTGCGCGAACTGCTCGCCCTGGCCGTGTCGGTCGGGGCGGCCGGGCACCTCAGGCTGATCGGGACGGTCACGGAGCCCAACGCCGAACGGGCCCGGAAGACGCCCGGGGTGACGGTGGTAGACCTGGAGCCGTGACGGAACTCGATGTACAGACCCTGCAGCGACGACTGGCCGCGTTCGCGGCCGCACGTGACTGGGAGCAATACCACACTCCGAAGAACCTGGCGGCGGCGCTGAGCGTCGAGGCGTCCGAACTGGTCGAGATCTTCCAGTGGTTGACGCCGGAGCAGTCGGCGCGCGTGATGGAGCGGCCCGAGACGGCGCACCGGGTGGCGGACGAGGTCGCGGATGTCCTCGCGTATCTGCTCCAGTTCTGCGAGGTGTTGGGCATCGACGCGCTCTCCGCGCTGTCGGAGAAGATCGACCGGAACGAGTCCCGATTCCCCGTGCCGGAGGGCCAGGAGTCCACGGAAACGGGTGATCGTCACTCTTCGGAGTGATCGACTTGCCCACAATCGATTTTGTGTCCACAGATTTCCGAATTCCCCTGGCTTTTCGGTACCGGTGACCTCACTGTGGGTAATGAATGAGGTGAGCGGCTTTTCGTACGGACGGGGGAACGCATGGAAGCGGAACGGCTTGTGGGAGTCAGCCGGCGTGCTCTGGCGCAGAGCAGGGGTACGCCGGACATCATCGCGGAGGCCTGGCAGGCCCAGGCGCTGGCCCAGGCGATCGGCGGCCGCCTGGCGGCCGACGGGCCCAAGGAGTTACGGGGAGAGGCGCGCGGGCTGAGTGAGATCGGCGGGCGGAGCAGCGGTTCGCTGGACCATCCGGCGGCGCGCGCCGCGGTGGCAAGGGCCGCGCAGCTCTCCGGGCTGGCCGACCCCCGGGCGACGCTGACCGGGCTGGGCGCACTGCTCGGAGAGGTGGGGATGGCACTGGTCGGGGTCGCCTGCGAGACCGATGAACAGGGGCTCTACTGGCAGTGCATGGAGGCGATCGACGCGGCCGACGAGTCGATGGACCGGGTGCACGGAATGCTCCGCCGCCTCGACGAGCACGAAAGGGAGCGGCAGCAGGATCTGGAGCGCGGCCGGGGGCGGGACGGCCCGTACGGCGTGCACGGGGCGAACGGCTCGTACGGCGCGGCCGGCGAGGTCGGCGGGCCCGCCGGTACGACCGCGGCCGGCCGGGGTCGCGCAAGGCTCCGGGAGTGACCGTGCGGCTCCAGGGGCGGTGCCGGGACGGGAAGGGGGCGGGTGACTGTACCGGAGTCCGGCCGCGACGGCGCGGGGGAGACGGGAGGGGAGGGGCGACCGGTGGCCGGAGGTGCAGGATGGATGCATGGATCTTCGAATCTTCACCGAGCCCCAGCAAGGGGCCGACTACGACACCCTGCTCACCGTCGCCAGGGCGACGGAGGACCTCGGCTTCGACGCCTTCTACCGCTCCGACCACTACCTCCGCATGGGGCCGGGGGACGGGCTGCCCGGCCCGACCGACGCCTGGATCACCCTGGCCGGGCTGGCGCGTGAGACCAAGCGGATCCGGCTCGGCACGCTGATGACCGCGGGGACCTTCCGGCTTCCCGGTGTGCTCGCCATCCAGGTCGCGCAGGTCGACCGGATGTCCGGCGGGCGCGTCGAGCTGGGTCTGGGCGCGGGCTGGTTCGAGGAGGAGCACAAGGCCTACGGCATTCCGTTCCCCAAGGAGAAGTTCGGCAGGCTGGAGGAGCAGCTGGAGATCATCACCGGGCTCTGGGCGACCGAGGCCGGCAAGACGTTCGACTTCGACGGCACCTATTACCAGCTCACCGATTCGCCCGCGCTGCCCAAGCCGGCGCAGGCCAAGGTGCCGGTGCTGATCGGCGGCCACGGTGCGACGCGTACCCCGCGACTGGCCGCCCGCTACGCGGACGAGTTCAACATCCCCTTCGCGTCGCTGGAGGACAGCGAGAAGCAGTTCGGCCGGGTCAGGGACGCGGCAACGGCGGCCGGCCGCGCACCGGACGACCTGGTGTACTCCAACGCCCTGGTGGTCTGCGTCGGCAGGAACGACGCCGAGGTGGCACGCCGCGCCTCCGTCATCGGGCGTGAGGTGGCGGAGCTGAAGGCGAACGGGCTCGCGGGCTCGCCCGCCGAGGTGGTCGACAAGATCGGCCGGTACGGTGCGATCGGCTCGTCCCGGATCTACCTCCAGGTGCTGGACCTCGACGACCTGGAGCACCTGGAGCTGATCTCCGCGCAGGTCCAGTCCCAGCTCGGCTGAGGCGCCGGGACCGAGGGCAGCGCGAGGATCAGGACGCACGGACAGAAGGAGTCACCTGTGCACCCCGCCCGTACGCTTGCCGGCGCCCTCACGGCGGGGCCGCTCCTGCTGGACGGGGGCCTGTCCAACCAACTGGAGGCGCAGGGCTGCGACCTGTCCGACGCCCTGTGGTCGGCCCGGCTGCTGACCGACGGGCCCGGACAGATCGAGGCGGCGCACACCGCCTATCTGCGTGCGGGTGCGCAGGTGCTCATCACCTCCGGCTACCAGGCGACCTTCGAGGGGTTCGCGCGGCGGGGGATCGGACGGGCGGAGGCGGCCGGGCTGTTCGCCCGCAGCGTCCGGCTGGCACGGCGGGCCGCCGGTGCGGTGGAGCGGGACGTCTGGGTCGCCGCCTCGGTCGGCCCGTACGGGGCGATGCTGGCGGACGGCAGCGAGTACCGGGGCCGGTACGGGCTCACCGGCCGGGAGCTGGAGCGCTTCCACCGCCCCCGGATCGAGGCGCTGGCCGCCGCCGGGCCCGATGTGCTGGCGCTGGAGACGGTGCCGGACGTCGACGAGGCAGAGGCGTTGCTGCGGGCGGTCGAGGGGTGCGGGCTGCCGGTCTGGCTCTCGTACAGCGTGGCGGGTGACCGTACCCGGGCGGGCCAGCCGCTGGAGACGGCCTTCGGGCTGGTCCGGGGGCACGACGAGGTGGTGGCCGTGGGGGTGAACTGCTGCGATCCGGCGGATGCCGGCCGGGCGGTGCGGGTGGCCGCCGAGGTGACCGGGAAGCCGGTCGTCGTCTACCCGAACAGCGGCGAGCGGTGGGACGCGGGCGGCCGTGGATGGGTCGGTGCCCCCACGTTCGAGCCGGGCAGTGCACGGGCCTGGCAGGACGCCGGGGCCCGGCTGATCGGCGGCTGCTGCCGGGTCGGCCCGGACACCGTCGCGGCACTGGCCCGGCTGCTCGGCACGACGGCGGCCGACGGGCCCATGTAGGGCGCGACGGGTGTGGCAGCGCGCCGCGGCGCTTGTCGGGGTGATGGCTCGGACACGCGAAAATACCTGGTGGGGGGCGTGTGAAACGGACCATACTCGGACGCGTGTTCCTGACAATCAGCACGACCGGCGACCCGGAACGTCCGGCGACCGACCTCGGCTTTCTGCTGCACAAGCACCCCGAGAAGGCGCAGACGTTCTCCACCTCACACGGCACCGCGCATGTCTTCTACCCCGAGGCATCCGCCGAGCGCTGCACCGCCGCGCTCCTGCTGGAGGTGGATCCCGTGGCGCTGGTGCGGCGCGGCAAGGGCAAGGGCAGGGGAGGCGCTCCCGACGCGGCGCTCGCGCAGTACGTCAACGACCGCCCGTACGCGGCCTCCTCGCTGCTGTCCGTCGCCATGAGCGCGGTCTTCAAGTCCGCGCTCAACGGGGTGTGCCGCGCACTGCCCGAGCGAGTACAGGCGCCGATGCCGCTGCGGATCGAGGTGCCCGCGCTTCCGGCCCGCGGTGGTGCGGAGCTGGTGCGCAAGCTCTTCGGGCCGCTCGGCTGGACGAGCGTGGACGCCGTGGCCGTACCGCT
Organism: Streptomyces sp. NPDC007164; assembly: GCF_040634135.1. Lineage (NCBI taxonomy): Bacteria > Bacillati > Actinomycetota > Actinomycetes > Kitasatosporales > Streptomycetaceae > Streptomyces > Streptomyces sp. NPDC007164. The sequence continues at coordinate 79,484 of NZ_JBEYFB010000024.1, read as the reverse complement.
GGACGAGCAGTTCCCGCAGTGGGGGGACTCCCGGTACGTACGGCTGGTGCTCGAAGGCGAGCTGCGGCTGGCGGACGCCCTGCGCCAGCTGTACGTGCTGCTGCCGGTGCTGGACGACGCCAAGCACTACTGGGTCGCACCGGACGAGGTGGACAAGCTGCTGCGCGCGGGTGAGGGCTGGCTCGCCACCCACCCCGAGCAGAAGCTGATCACCAGCCGCTATCTGTCCCGGCGCTGGGGGCTGACCCGCCAGGCGATGCAGCAGCTCGAACTGGTGCGGCTCGCCGAGTCGGACGACCTCGACGTCGAGAGCATCGACAACGCCGTGGACGAGACGACCGACACCGAGGAGAAACCGGCCCCGCTCGCCGAGCAGCGCCGCGCCGCCGTCCTCGAAGCGCTGCGGGCCGCCGGTGCGAGCCGGGTCCTCGACCTGGGCTGCGGCCAGGGCCAGTTGGTGCAGGCGCTCCTCAAGGACGTGGCCTTCACCGAGATCGTCGGCGTCGACGTGTCCATGCGCGCCCTCACCATCGCCGCACGACGGCTGAAGCTGGACCGGATGGGCGAGCGGCAGGCGTCCAGGGTCACCCTCCGGCAGGGCTCCCTCACCTACACCGACAAGCAGCTCAAGGGGTACGACGCGGCCGTCCTCAGCGAGGTGATCGAACACCTCGACCTGCCGCGACTGCCCGCGCTGGAGTACGCCGTGTTCGGCTCGGCCCGTCCGCGGACCGTGCTCGTGACCACGCCGAACGTCGAGTACAACGTCCGCTGGGAGACCCTGCCCGCCGGGCACGTGCGCCACGGCGACCACCGGTTCGAATGGACCAGGGACGAATTCCGCGGCTGGGCCCGGGAAGTGGCGCAGCGGCACGGATACGGAGTCGGCTTCGTCCCCGTGGGGACGGACGACCCCGAGGTGGGGCCGCCCACCCAGATGGCCGTGTTCACCATGACCGCGGCCGACGAGACCGCGCAGCGGAGCGGGAACCGGACCGGGACCGAGAAGGAGGCGAATGCCGCATGACCAGTACCAGTACCAGTACCGCACGCACGCTGCCGGTGACCGACCTCTCCCTCGTGGTCCTCATCGGGGCCAGCGGCTCCGGCAAGTCCACCTTCGCCCGCAAGCACTTCAAACCCACCGAGATCGTCTCCTCGGACTTCTGCCGCGGCCTGGTCGCCGACGACGAGAACGACCAGAGCGCCAGCCGGGACGCCTTCGACGTACTGCACTACATCGTGGGCAAGCGGCTGGCGGCCGGGCGGCTGACCGTCGTGGACGCCACCAGCGTCCAGTCCGAGAGCCGCAAGCAGCTCGTCCAGCTGGCCAGGAGCCATGACGTGCTGCCCATCGCCATCGTCCTCGACCTGCCCGAGGAGGTCTGCATCGCGCGCAACGCGGCCCGCCCCGACCGCGCCGACATGCCGCGCCACGTCATCCAGCGCCACCGTCGCGAACTCCGCCGCTCGCTGCGGGGCCTGGAGCGCGAGGGCTTCCGCAAGGTGCACATCCTGCGCACCGAAGAGGAGGCGGACCACGCCGAAGTGGTGCTGGAGCGCCGCTACAACGACCTGCGCCACCTCACCGGCCCCTTCGACATCATCGGCGACATCCACGGTTGCAGCTCCGAGCTGGAGTCGCTGCTCGGCAGACTCGGCTACGTCGACGGCACGCACCCCGAAGGGCGTACGGCGGTCTTCGTCGGCGACCTCGTGGACCGCGGCCCCGACAGCCCCGGAGTGCTGCGCCGCGTCATGGCCATGGTGGCGGCGGGCGACGCCCTGTGCGTACCGGGCAACCACGAGAACAAGCTGGGCCGTTACCTCAAGGGCCGCAACGTCCAGCACACCCACGGACTCGCCGAGACCATCGAGCAGCTGGACCGGGAGGACGAGAAGGACCCGGCCTTCCGTGAGCAGGTGCGGGAGTTCATCGACGGGCTCGTCAGCCACTACGTGCTCGACGACGGAAAGCTCGTCGTCTGTCACGCCGGGCTGCCCGAGAAGTACCACGGCCGCACCTCCGGACGGGTCCGCTCGCACGCCCTGTACGGGGACACCACCGGCGAGACCGACGAGTTCGGCCTGCCCGTGCGCTACCCCTGGGCGGAGGAGTACCGGGGCAGCGCCACCGTGGTCTACGGCCACACCCCGGTGCCCAGCACCTCCTGGATCAACAACACCATCTGCCTGGACACCGGAGCGGTCTTCGGCGGGAAGATGACCGCGCTGCGCTGGCCGGAGCGCGAGCTCGTCGACGTACCGGCCGAGCAGGTCTGGTACGAGCCGGCCAAGCCGCTGGCCACGGAGGCGCCCGGCGGCCGGGAAGGACGGCCGCTGGACCTCGCCGATGTGCAGGGCCGGCGGATCGTCGAGACCCGGCACATGGGCCGCATCGCGGTCCGCGAGGAGAACGCCGCCGCCGCGCTCGAAGTCATGAGCCGGTTCGCCGTCGACCCCCAGCTGCTCGGCTACCTCCCGCCGACCATGGCGCCGACCGCCACCTCGCGCGAGGACGGCTACCTGGAGCACCCGGCCGAGGCCTTCGCGCAGTACCGGGCCGACGGTGTCACCAAGGTCGTGTGCGAGGAGAAGCACATGGGATCGCGTGCGGTGGTGCTCGTCTGCCGGGACGCGGCCACGGCCCGTGAGCGGTTCGGCGTCGGCGCCACCCCCGGTGGAGCGGGCGGTCCGACCGGGGCGCTGTACACCCGTACCGGCCGGCCGTTCCTCGACGACGTCGCGCTCACCGAGGTGATCCTCGGCAGGCTGAGCACCGCCGTCACCGCCGCCGGACTGTGGGAGGAGTGGGGCACCGACTGGGTGCTGCTCGACGCCGAGCTGATGCCCTGGTCCCTCAAGGCGGCCGGGCTGCTGCGCTCGCAGTACGCCGCGGTCGGTGCCGCGTCCGGCGCCGTCCTCCCGGAGGCCAACGCGGCCCTCGCGGCGGCGGCCGCCCGTGGTGTGGACGTCGGGCCGCTCGCGGAGCGCCAGCGGGGCCGGGCCGAGGACGCCACCGCGTTCACCGAGGCGTACCGCCGGTACTGCTGGTCCACCCAGGGCCTGGACGGGGTGCGGCTCGCGCCGTTCCAGATCCTCGCCGCGCAGGGACGCTCGCTGGCCGCCGTACCGCACGACGAGCAGCTGGCCTGGCTCGACCGGCTGGTCGAGCACGACCCGACGGGGCTCCTCCAGGTCACCCGCCGGCTCGTCGTCGACACCGGGGACGAGGCATCGGTGGGCGCCGGGGTCGACTGGTGGCTGGAGATGACCGGCCGCGGCGGCGAAGGCATGGTCGTCAAGCCGCTCGCCGCACTCGTACGGGATGGTAAGGGGCGGCTGGTCCAGCCGGGCATCAAGGTGCGCGGCCGGGAGTACCTCCGGATCATCTACGGCCCCGAGTACACCCGCCCGGAGAACCTGGAGCGGCTGCGCGACAGGTTCCTCGGCCACAAGCGCTCGCTGGCGCTGAGGGAGTACGCGCTGGGGCTCGAAGCGCTGGACCGGCTGGCCGACGGGGAGCCGCTGTGGCGGGTCCACGAGGCGGTGTTCGCGGTGCTGGCCCTGGAGTCGGAGCCGGTCGACCCGCGCCTCTGAGGCGCGGCGGGGCAGGCGGCGGAGCGTCGCCGGTGGGTTCCGCGGAGGCGTCGGTGGGTTTTCCGGAGCGATTCGGAGCTGTCCGGAGCGATCCGGAGCGATCCGGAGTGATCAACGGAAAACCCACTGGCGATTCGCAGGGTTCACCGGCCCGCGCACGGTGAGGATGGAGGCATGGGATTCCATGTCGACTCCGAGGCCGGGCGGCTGCGCCGCGTCATCCTGCACCGCCCCGATCTGGAACTGAAGCGGCTCACCCCCAGCAACAAGGACGCGCTCCTCTTCGACGACGTGCTCTGGGTCCGCCGGGCCCGCCAGGAGCACGACGGCTTCGCGGACGTGCTGCGCGACCGCGGTGTGGAGGTGCACCTCTTCGGCGATCTGCTCCGTGAGTCGCTGGACATCCCGGTGGCCAGACGGCTCGTCCTGGACCGGGTCTTCGAGGAGAAGGAGTACGGACCGCTCGCCACCGAGCATCTGCGGGCCGCCTTCGAGGAGTTGCCCAGCGCGGAGCTGGCCGACGCGCTCGTCGGCGGCATGACCAAGCGGGAGTTCCTGGCGGGCAACGGAGAGCCGACCTCCGTCCGCTTCCACGTCATGGACCTGGACGACTTCCTGCTGGACCCGCTGCCGAACCACCTCTTCACCCGGGACACCTCGGCCTGGATATACGACGGGGTGTCCATCAACGCGATGCGCTGGCCGGCCCGGCAGCGCGAGACCGTCCACTTCGAGGCGATCTACCGCCACCACCCCCTCTTCACCGGCCCCGAGGCGGGTGCCTTCCACCACTGGTCCCAGGGGCAGGACGACTACCCGTCCACCATCGAGGGCGGCGACGTCCTGGTCATCGGCCACGGTGCCGTTCTCATCGGGATGAGCGAGCGCACCACCCCGCAGGCGGTGGAGATGCTGGCCCGCGGTCTGTTCGACGCCGGCTCGGCCCACACGATCGTGGCGCTCGACATGCCCAAGCGCCGGGCGTTCATGCACCTCGACACGGTGATGACGATGGTCGACGGCGACACCTTCACCAAGTACGCCGGGCTGGGCATGCTCCGCTCGTACACCATCGAGCCCGGCGCGGGGCCCAGGGACCTCAAGGTCACCGACCATCCGCCCGAGCACATGCACCAGGCGATCGCGCACGCACTGGGGCTGGACTCGATCCGGGTCCTCACCGCCACCCAGGACGTGCACGCCGCCGAGCGCGAGCAGTGGGACGACGGCTGCAATGTGCTGGCCGTCGAGCCGGGCGTCGTCGTCGCGTACGAGCGCAACGCCACCACCAACACCTTCCTGCGGAAGGAAGGCATCGAGGTCATCGAGATCCGCGGCAGTGAACTCGGCCGGGGCAGGGGCGGCCCCCGTTGCATGAGCTGCCCGGTGGTGCGCGACCCGGTGTAGGCGCGGCGGCTCCACGAGGCGGTACGCGGGAGCGCGAAAGGGTTCGGAGGAGTGCGTCGGCGGGGTGCGCGGCCGCACCCGCCGTACCCGTCTCCGTATAGCGATGCATGGTGTCGTATAGACTTCCAGGGTCACCGTATGTGCGATCCCCGCCCGACCCAGGAGCTGTCCCATGGCCATAGACCTCGCAGGTCGCCACTTCCTCAAGGAACTGGACTTCACGGCCGAGGAGTTCCGCGGCCTGATCGAGCTCGCGGCCGAGCTCAAGAGCGCCAAGAAGTCGGGGACCGAGACGCAGCGGCTGCGCGGCAGGAACATCGCGCTGATCTTCGAGAAGACCTCGACCCGGACCCGTTGCGCCTTCGAGGTGGCCGCCGCCGACCAGGGCGCGTCCACGACCTATCTGGACCCCTCCGGCTCCCAGCTGGGGCACAAGGAGTCGGTGAAGGACACCGCCCGCGTCCTCGGCCGGATGTTCGACGGCATCGAGTACCGGGGTGACAGCCAGGCGGCCGTGGAGGAGCTGGCCGCCCACGGCGGCGTGCCGGTGTTCAACGGGCTCACCGACGACTGGCACCCGACCCAGATGCTCGCCGACATCCTCACCATGACGGAGCACAGCGACAAGCCGCTGGAGCGGATCGCCTTCGCCTACCTCGGCGACGCCCGCTTCAACATGGGCAACTCCTACCTGATCACCGGCGCCCTGCTCGGCATGGACGTACGGATCGTCGCGCCGAAGGCGTACTGGCCCGCCGAGGAGATCGTCGCCGAGGCCCACCGGCTGGCCGGCGGGAGCGGCGCGACCGTCACCCTCACCGAGGACGTCGCCGAGGGCGTCAGGGGCGCCGACTTCGTCGCCACCGACGTCTGGGTCTCCATGGGCGAGCCCAAGGAGGTCTGGGCCGAGCGCATCGAGGCCCTGGCGCCGTACGGCGTGACCATGGACGTGCTCCGCGCCACCGGCAACGCGGACGTGAAGTTCCTGCACTGCCTCCCGGCCTACCACGACCTCGGCACCGGGGTCGGACGGCAGATCGAGGCCGATTACGGGCTGACGGAGCTGGAGGTCACCGACGAGGTCTTCGAGTCCGGGCACTCGGTCGTCTTCGACGAGGCGGAGAACCGGATGCACACGATCAAGGCCGTTCTGGTGGCGACCCTGGCGGCCCCGGCGGTCAACGGCTGACCAGCTGCATGGTCATGCGCCCGATTGGGTGAACATGCGTGAAGGCGACTAATATATTGCCTCTTGGTGGGGTTCGAGCTCGCACGCTCGAACCCCATTTTTCTGTGTGTCACCGGAGCCCCCACAGCCCCTGACGCACACCCCCCCCACATGCTCCACCAGAGAAGAGACCATCCCCCGTGAGTCCGCTGCGCCCACCGAGCCCCCCGCACCTGTCCGGGCCGCGCGTCAAGAATCCCCACCAGCTGATCGCCGAGTCCGGCGCCGACCTGGAGGGGCACGGCCTCAAGCGCACCATGGGGCTTTTCCAGCTGGTGTGCTTCGGTGTCGGCGCCGTCGTCGGGACCGGCATTTTCGTCGGTCTGTCCGACTCCGTCGCCGAGGCGGGCCCCGCGGTCGTGCTCTCCTTCGTGCTGGCCGCGATCACCTGCATCTTCACCGCGTTCTCCTTCGCCGAGCTGGGCAGCGCCATCCCGGTCTCCGGCAGCTCCTACTCCTTCGCGTACGCGACCCTCGGCGAACGCGTCGCGTTCCTCGTCGGCTGGTGTCTGCTGCTGGAGTACGGCGTCTCGGTCTCCGCGGTCGCCGTCGGCTGGAGCCAGTACGTCAATGAGCTGCTGGACAGCCTGTTCGGCGCACAGCTGCCGGCCGCGCTCTCGGCGGGGCCCGGCGACGGCGGGGTGATCAATCTGCCCGCCGTGCTGGTGGTCATGATGGCCGCGACCCTGCTGGTGCGCGGCGTCCGGGAGAGCGCCGGGGCCACCGCCGCGATGGCGGTCCTCAAGATCGCCGTCCTGATCCTGTTCTGCGTCATCGCCTTCACGGCCTTCGAGCGCGGAAACCTCGCGCCGTTCTTCGCCCACGGCGCGGGCGGGGTCACGGCCGGCGCGTCGCTGGCCTTCTTCTCGTACATCGGCTTCGACGCCATCACCACCGCGGGCGAAGAGGTCAAGAACCCGCGGCGGAACATCCCGGTCGCGATCATGGTCTGCATCGGTCTGGTCACCCTGCTCTACTGCGCGGTCGCGCTCGCGGCCATCGGCGCGCTGGGGCCGAAGGCCGTCGCCGACCGGCCGGCGGCGCTCTCGATCGTCGTCGACCAGGTCACCGGCTCGACCGTGGGCGGCGGAGTCATCGCCTTCGGCGCGGTCGTCGCGATCGCCTCGGTCGTGCTCGCGGTGATGTACGGGCAGACCCGTATCCTGATGTCGATGTCCCGGGACGGACTGATCCCGCGGGTCTTCGAGCGGGTCTCGCCGCGCACGGCGACGCCGGTCGCCAACACCTGGATCGTGGCGGTCGTCTTCGCGGTCCCGGCGGCCTTCGCCTCGCTCGACGTGGTGGTGAACCTGACGACCATCGGCACGCTGGCCACCATGGTCGCGGTGAACATCGCGGTGATCGTGCTGCGGCGCCGCAACCCGGAGGTGAGGGGCTCGTTCCGGGCGCCGTTCTATCCTCTGACCCCGCTCCTGGGCGTCGGCTTCTGCGCCTACCTGATGTACGGGACGGGCTGGGCGACCTGGGTCCAGTTCGCGGTCTTCCTGGCCGTCGGCTCGGCGGTGTACACCTTCTACGGCCGCAGCCGCTCCCGGCTGGCAGGCGCCGGCCCGACCGGCTGAGGGGCCCTTCAGCTCTGAGGTGTGAGGGACGGCAGGGTGAACCACACCGCCTTGCCGTGCTCCGTCGTGCGGTGTCCGCAGGACGAGCTGAGCGTACGGATCAGCAGCAGGCCCCGGCCGTGTTCCTGCCAGGGGTCCGGTTCGGTCCCGGGCCGGGGGAAGGACAGGCCGCCCGGCGGGGCGGGATCGCGGTCGTGCACCTCGACCTGGCAGCCGGTCGGCAGGAGCTCCACCACCAGTTCGATGGGCTCGTCGCTCCGGGTGTGCTCGACCGCGTTGGCGACCAGCTCAGCGGTGAGGAGCTCGGCGGTGTCGGTGTCGGCCGGCGCGTCGATGTCCGCGAGTGCGGTACGGATCAGGGCGCGGGCGATCGGTACGGCCGCGGTCGAATGCGGCAGCGCGATCCGCCAGGAGGCGGGGAGGGGGACATCGGGGGGCACGGCATGGTTTCCGTTCCGGGGCTCGGGATCAGGTGCGGTCGCCCGCGTGGGGTGCGGGACTCTCTGGCGGTCAAGACTTCTCGGTTTCAACCTTACGAACCGTAACGACACAGACAAGGGACTGCCGACCGGTATCAAAGGGACGTTGGCCACTGGGTCCTCCCACTCCGCATATCGCGTGCTCGTGACGGAAGTCACGTACGAGTGATAAGTTCGGGGGCAGGTAGCAGCCCGACGGCTGAAGGGGAGCCCCCTCCATGAGCCCGTTTCCCAGCTCCGCCCCGCACACGGACGACTGGCGCCATCTGCGGCTGACGACGGACGACGGGGTCGCCACCGTCACGCTCGCCCGGCCCGAGAAACTCAACGCCCTCACCTTCGGCGCCTATGCCGACCTGCGCGATCTGCTCGCCGAACTCTCCCGCGAACGCAGCGTGCGCGCTCTGGTGCTCGCGGGGGAGGGCCGCGGATTCTGCTCCGGCGGAGACGTCGACGACATCATCGGCGCGACGCTCGCCATGGACACCGCCCAGCTCCTCGATTTCAACCGCATGACCGGGCAGGTGGTGCGGGCCCTCCGTGAGACCCCCTTCCCCGTCATCGCCGCCGTACACGGGGTGGCCGCGGGCGCGGGGGCGGTTCTCGCGCTGGCCGCGGACTTCCGGATCGCCGACCCGTCGGCCCGTTTCGCCTTCCTCTTCACCAAGGTCGGCCTCTCCGGCGGCGACATGGGCGCCGCCTACCTGCTGCCACGCGTCGTCGGCCTCGGCCATGCCACCCGGCTGCTGATGCTCGGCGAACCGGTCCGGGCACCCGAAGCGGAACGCATCGGTCTGATCAGCGAGCTGACCGAAGAGGGGCGGGCGGACGTACGGGCGGCCGCGCTCGCCCGCCGCCTCGCCGACGGACCCGCCCTCGCGCTCGCCCAGACCAAGGCACTGCTCACCGCCGAACTCGACATGCCGCTCGCCGCCGCCGTCGAGATGGACGCCGCCACCCAGGCCCTGCTGATGCACGGCGACGACTACGCGGAATTCCATGCCGCCTTCACCGAGAAGCGGCCCCCGAAGTGGCGGGGCAGGTAGCGCGATGCCCTCCGACGCGGCAGCAGGCGACGCGGCAGCAGTCGAAGCGGCAACTGACGACGCGACCCGGCCCGAGGCGACCCGCCCCGACGCGACCCGGCCCGACGCGCCCAGGACCGGCGTGCGGCGGATCGCGGTCATCGGCGGCGGCCCCGGCGGGCTCTACGCCGCGGCCCTGCTCAAGCGGCTCGACCCGGGGCGCGAGATCACCGTCTGGGAGCGCAACGCCCCCGAGGACACCTTCGGCTTCGGCGTCGTCCTCTCCGACGAGACCCTCGGCGGCATCGAACACGCCGACCCCGTCGTGTACCAAGCCCTCAGGGATGAATTCGTCCGGTGGGACGACATCGACATCGTCCACCGGGGCGCCACCCAGACGTCCGGCGGCCACGGTTTCGCCGCCCTGGGCCGGCGCAGGCTGCTGCGGATACTGCAGGAGCGCTGCGAATCCCTCGGCGTACGCCTCCGCTTCCGCACCGGGGCCCCGCCCGCCGCCGAACTGGCCGCCACCCACGACCTGGTGATCGCTGCCGACGGGGTGCACAGCCTCACCCGCGCCGCCCACGCCGACACCTTCGGCCCCCGCCTCACCACCCACCGCTGCCGCTACATCTGGCTCGCCGCCGACTTCGCCCTCGACGCCTTCCGCTTCGAGACCGCCGAGACCGCCCACGGAGTGATGCAGCTCCACGGCTACCCCTTCTCGGCCGACGCCTCCACCGTCATCGTCGAGATGCGCGAGGAGGTCTGGCGGGCCGCCGGATTCGACACCTGCGAGGTCGAGCACTCCACGCTGCGCTGCGCCAAGATCTTCACCGAGGCGCTCGGCGGCCGGCCGCTGCGCTCCAACAACTCCTCCTGGCTCACCTTCCGCACCGTCGTCAACGCCCACTGGTCGCACGGCAACACGGTCCTCATCGGCGACGCCGCCCACACCGCGCACTTCTCCATCGGCTCCGGCACCAAACTCGCCGTCGAGGACGCCCTTGCCCTCGCCGCCTGCATCGAGGAACAGCCCGACCTGCCGCGCGCCCTGTCCGCGTACGAGGCGGAGCGCCGCCCGGTCGTCGAATCGACCCAGCGGGCCGCCGCGGCCAGCCTGCGCTGGTTCGAGGAGCTCGGCACCTACGTCGACCAGCCGCCCCGCCAGTTCGCCTTCAACCTCCTCACCCGCAGCCGCCGCGTCACCCACGACAATCTGCGGCTGCGCGACGGCTCCTTCACCGCCGCCGTCGAGACGGAGTTCGGCTGCCCGCCGGGCATCCCGCCGATGTTCACCCCGCTGCGGCTGCGCGGCCTCGAACTCCGCAACCGCGTCGTCGTCTCACCCATGGACATGTACTCGGCCGTCGACGGCGTCCCCGGCGACTTCCACCTCGTCCACCTGGGCGCCCGCGCGCTCGGCGGCGCCGGACTCGTCATGACGGAGATGGTGTGCGTCAGCGCCGAGGGCCGCATCACCCCCGGCTGCACCGGCCTCTACACCCCCGAACAGGCCGCCGCCTGGACCCGGATCACCGACTTCGTCCACGCGGGAGCGCCCGGCACGGCCATCGGCGTGCAGCTCGGCCACTCCGGGCGCAAGGGCTCCACCAGGCTGATGTGGGAGGGCATCGACCAGCCCCTCGACCACGGCAACTGGCCGCTCACCGCCGCCTCCCCGATCCCGTACGCGGCCGGCGTCAACCAGGTCCCGCACGCCCTGGACCGGTCCGGGCTCGACACCGTGCGCGAGCAGTTCGCGGCGGCGGCCCGGCGCGCCGACCACTGCGGCTTCGACCTGCTCGAACTGCACTGCGCCCACGGCTATCTGCTCTCCGGCTTCCTCTCGCCGCTGACCAACCACCGCACCGACGAGTACGGCGGACCGCTGGGCAACCGGCTCCGCTTCCCGCTCGAAGTCTTCGACGCGATCCGCGCCGACTGGCCCGACGACCGGCCCATGACCGTCCGGATCTCCGCCACCGACTGGGCCGACGGCGGCACCACGGCCGAGGACGCCGTCGAGATCGCCCGCGCCTTCGTCGCCCACGGGGCCGACGCCATCGACGTCTCCACCGGCCAGGTGGTCCCCGACGAACACCCCGAGTACGGCCGCTCCTACCAGACCCCGTACGCGGACCGGATCCGCAACACACTGTGCGTGCCGGTCATCGCGGTCGGCGCGATCTCCTCCTGGGACGACGTCAACTCCCTGCTGCTCGCGGGCCGGGCCGACCTCTGTGCCCTGGCCCGCCCCCACCTCTACGACCCGCAGTGGACCCTGCACGCGGCGGCCGAGCAGGGCTACGCGGGGCCGGGCGCGCCCTGGCCGCTCCCGTACCGCGCGGGCAGCCGCACCCCGCCGACGGGCCGCACGGACGCGCCGAAGCCGCGGCTCACCCTGGAGTGACGGGCAGACACTCGTGGCACAGGCACCCCGGCGGATGCGGGGCCGCGTGGTGCGCGTGCCGCTCCTCGCGGGTGATCCGCTCCAGCAGCGCGGCCAGCTCCGCGGCCTCCTCCCGGCCGCCGAGGCCCCGGCCGTCGCACCGCTTCAGCACCGCCGGGGCGTACACCAACCGCGCCCGGAAGGTGTGCAGATGACGGACCCCGGTGTCGATGCTGATCCAGTGACCGGTGTGCCTCCCGCGCCCCACCGTGGTCAGCTGCTGGTGCCCCGTCCCCGGATAGGTGCCGACGACGTACACCTTCGCGCCGCCCCGGTACGCCTTCGTGCCCGGCCGCAGCTCCTGGCCGAGATCCCCGTACCGCCGCCACAGCACCACGTTCGCGGCGACCAGCCAGCGAGGCTCGGGCGTTCCGCTCACCGCTCCGCCACGCTGATCAGCAGCCGGTCCGAGACCGGCCGGTAGCCGATGCGCCGGTACACGCCGTTGCTGGTGGGGTTCGCCAGGTCGGTGAAGAGCAGCACCTCCTGCGCGCCGGCCTCCCTCGCCGCCCGGCTGATCTCCGCCGTCACCGCTGCCGCGTAACCCCGGCCGCGGCGCTCCGGCGGGGTGTAGACCGTGGAGACCCGGACCGTGCCCGCGATCCGCGGCGAGACCCCCGCCATCGACACCGGGACGCCGTCGTCCTCCCAGAGCTTCAGCCCGCCGGACATGATGCGCTCGTCCACCAGCCGCTCGGCGTGGGCACCGGGCTGGCCGGTTCCGTCGGCGAAGTCGCGGACCCAGCGCACCAGCAGCTCCCGGTCGGCGGCGACCGCGGCCCTGGGCCGGCCCGCGGGGGCCGGGGAGGGCGGGACCAGCGTCGCCAGCCGGTACAGCCGCTGCTCCTGGTCGACCCGGTGACCGGGCCAGCCGGCGGCGATCCGCTCGGCGGTGGCCCGGTCCGCGTTGATCCGGGTCAGCGGGAGCGCGGCGGTCAGCGGGCCGACCGCCTCCGGGGCGACAGATCCCAGCAGGGCCGGGTACGGCGGGGTCCGCACCAGCGTCCCCGCGACCTCGCCGTCCGCCCCGCGCCACCAGCCGAGCAGCGGGGCGGCGTCGCCGTAGGCTCTCGGTGACGGTCAGGATCTGGGTGTTCTCGGCGGGCCGGGCGGCCAGTGAGGGGCCGGCCGTGTCGAGGAAGGCGTCGACGTCGTCGGTGAAGGTCCAGGGCATGGTTCATCCTGCCGGGTGCGCGGGGAGCGCGGCACCCGGATTTCCGGGCCGGTGGACGCGGCGCCCGGTTCAGCCCTCCCGCAGCCGGAAGCGCTGGAGCTTGCCGGTGGCGGTGCGGGGGAGGGCGGGCAGGAACTCGATGACACGGGGGCACTTGTGCGGGGCCAGTTCGCTCTTGATGTACGCGCGCAGCTCGTCGGCCGCCGTCTCGGCGCCCTCGCGCAGCACCACGTACGCCACCACGATCTGGCCGCGCAGCTCGTCCGCCCGGCCCACCACCGCCGCCTCGGCCACCGAGGGGTGGTGCAGCAGGGCGTCCTCGACCTCGGGGCCCGCGATGTTGTAGCCGGAGGAGATGATCATGTCGTCGGCGCGGGCCACGTAACGGAAGTAGCCGTCCGGATCACGTACGTAGGTGTCCCCGGTGAGGTTCCAGCCGTGTGCCACATAGTCCCGCTGGCGCTCGTCGGCGAGGTAGCGGCAGCCGACCGGGCCGCGTACCGCGAGCAGTCCGGGCTCCCCGTCCGGCACCGGGCGGCCGTCCCGGTCCAGCACCCGGGCCTGCCAGCCGGGGACGGGGACTCCGGTGGTGCCGGGGCGGATCGCGTCGTCGGCGGCCGAGATGAAGATGTGCAGCAGCTCGGTGGCGCCGATGCCGTTGATGATGCGCAGTCCGGTCCGCTCGTGCCACGAACGCCAGGTGGCGACCGGGAGGTTCTCCCCCGCCGAGACGCAGCGCCGCAGCGCGCTGACGTCGTGGTGGTCCATGTGGTCGAGCATCACGCGGTACGCGGTCGGCGCGGTGAACAGCACCGAGACGCGGTGGGCGGCCAGCGCGGGCAGCAACTGAGCCGGGCCGGACTGTTCGAGCAGCAGGGCACTGGCACCGGCCCGCAGCGGGAAGACCACCAGACCGCCGAGGCCGAAGGTGAAGCCGAGCGGCGGGCTGCCCGCGAACACGTCGTCGGGGGTGGGCCGCAGGACATGGGCCGAGAAGGTGTCGGCGATGGCGAGCACATCCCGGTGGAAGTGCATGCAGCCCTTCGGGCGTCCGGTGGTGCCCGAGGTGAACGCGATCAGCGCGACGTCGTCCGCCGCCGTCCGCACGGCCTCGTACGGCCCGGTCCTGGCCTCGGCCAGACGCAGCAGATCGTCCGGTCCGTCACCTCCGTACGGGGTGATCCGCAGTCCCGGCACCTCGGCCTTCACCAGGTCCTCGACCGCCCGGGAGTCGCACAGTGCGTGACTCACCCGGGCGATGGAACAGATGGTGGAGAGTTCGGCGGACCGCTGCCGGTCCAGCACGGTGACGGCGATCGCGCCGGCCTTCAGCACCGCGAGCCAGCAGGCGGCCAGCAGCGGGGTGGTGGGGCCGCGCAGCAGCACCCGGTTGCCGGGCACGACCCCCAGGTCGGAGGTGAGGACATGGGCGATCCGGTCCACCCGCTCCCGCAGCTCCCGGTAGCTCCATACCGCGCCGTCCGAGGTGCGGAAGGCGGGGCGGTCGGGGCCGAAGCGCTCGGCCGTACGGTCCAGCAGTTCCGCCGCGCAGTTGAGGCGGTCCGGGTACTGCAGCTCGGGAAGGCCGAAGAGCAGTTCCGGCCACTGGTCCTTCGGCGGCAGGTGCTCCCTGGCGAAGGTGTCGACGTGCGCTGAGGTCTTCGGGTCCATGACGGCTCGCCCCCTTGTCGCCTCTGGAGCGTATCGTTTGGGTGACGGTAGTCAACGGTCCGCGATAGAGCGGGTGGACGGGAAATCGGCCGGACGGGACGCGGGACATCGAATGGACGGGGGGACGGGCAGGAACACGGACGGGAAAAACGGGAACGAGAGACCGGGAAGACGAGACGCGACCAGAGAGGCGCCCGCATGACGGCATTCTCACTCGATCCGGCACAGACCGCCTGGTGTGAAGAGCTAAGAACCCTTGCCGAACAGCAACTGCGCCCCCTTGCAGAGAAGGGCGCCCCCGGCCACGTCAACCGTCCCCTGATCGCCGCACTGGGCGAGGCGGGGCTGCTCGACCGGCTGCTGAGCTCGGGCGCCCTCGACCTCTGCCTGCTCCGCGAGTCCCTGGCCCGCGGCTGCACCGAGGCCGAGACCGCGCTCGCCCTCCAGGGCCTCGGCACCCACCCCCTGCTCCGGTCGGGCACCACGGCCCACCGCGCACGCTGGCTCCCCGAGGTGCGGGCCGGCCGCGCCGTCGCCGCCTTCGCGCTCAGTGAACCGGGTGCGGGCTCCGACGCGGCGGCCCTCGCCCTGAGCGCCCGACCCGCCCCCGGCGGCTGGCGGCTCACCGGCGAGAAGTGCTGGATCTCCAACGCCCCCGAGGCCGACTTCTACACCGTGTTCGCCCGCACGACCCCGGGCGCCGGCTCCCGGGGCGTCACCGCGTTCCTGGTCCCCGCCGACCGCCCCGGACTGACCGGCACCGCCCTCGACATGCTCTCGCCGCACCCCATCGGGGCCCTGGCCTTCGACGGAGTCCCGGTCACCCCCGACGACGTGCTCGGCGAACCCGACCGGGGCTTCCGGGTCGCCATGGACACCCTCAACCTGTTCCGCCCCAGCGTCGGCGCGTTCGCCGTGGGCATGGCCCGAGCCGCACTCGACGCCACCGTGGAACACACCGCCCACCGCACCGCGTTCGGCGGCCCGCTGAAGGACCTTCAGGCCGTCTCCCACCAGGTCGCCGAGATGGCCACCCGGACCGAGGCCGCCCGGCTCCTGGTGTTCGCGGCGGCCGCCGGATACGACGCGGGGGAGTCCGGGGTGCCGCGCCGGGCCGCCATGGCGAAGCTGTACGCCACCGAGACCGCGCAGTACGTCGTCGACACCGCCGTCCAGCTGCACGGCGCCCGCGCCCTGCGCCGCGGCCATCTCCTGGAACACCTCTACCGGGAGGTCCGCGCGCCACGGATCTACGAGGGCGCCAGCGAGGTCCAGCGCACGATCATCGCCAAGGAGCTGTACGCGACCCGGGAGGCGTCCGCATGAGTCCGGTCCACCGGATCAACCCCGTCGACCTGTCACCGCCCACGGGCTTCTCGCACGCCGTCACGGCCACCGGCAGCCAGCTCGTCTTCCTGGCCGGGCAGACCGCCCTCGACGAGGGCGGCAAGATCGTCGGCGACGGCCTGCCCGAGCAGTTCGCCACCGCCCTCACCAATCTGCTCACCGCGCTGCGCGCGGCGGGCGGCGCCCCGGCGGACCTCGCCAGGGTCACCGTGTACGCCACCGATGTGGCCGACTACCGCGAACGGTCCGCCGAGCTGGGCCGGATCTGGCGGCGGCTGGCGGGCCGCGACTACCCGGCGATGGCGGTCATCGGCGTGGCCAGGCTCTGGGACGAACGGGCCCTGGTCGAGATCGACGGGGTGGCGGTACTGCCCTGAACGCACCGTACGGGCCCGGCGATCCGGGCCCGTACGGGTTCAGCGACGCGCATCGGTACCGGTCGGTGCGGGTTCAGCGACACACACAGGAACCGGTCAGTACGGCTTCACCAGCACGTGTGCCGCGCCCGGGATGCCGACCTTCAGCAGCTCGTCCTCCTCGGGCGTCGTCTCGTTACCCGTCTCCTGCTTCAGCACCGCACGCGACATGGCCTGTACCCACATGGCCCGGGGGCGGCGGCGCGCCTCCCACCCGTCGAGGGCCGCGGCCACGTCCGACTCGGTGTCCAGCGACTCGGCGAGCACCAGCGCGTCCTCGACGGCCATCGCCGCGCCCTGCGCGATGTGCGGGGTGGAGGCGTGCGCGGCGTCACCGGCCAGGACCACCCGGCCGACGTGCCACGGTTCCTCGACCGTCACCTGGGAGATCCGCGAGTACACCACCGAGGCCGGGTCGGTGACCGTGGCCAGTGCCTCGGCGACCGGTCCGGAGAACATCGCGAGGCGCTCCGTCAGCTGCTCGTGGGCCCGCTCCGGGTCCGGCCGGAAGTCCTCGGACTCCGCGAACACCGCACCCAGGTACATCAGTTCCTCGGTGATCGGGGTGAGCAGCGCCTTCGCGTCCTTGCCCGCGGTGCCCATCACCACCCCCCGCACCTGCGGCTGCCTGGGCACCGTCACCCGCCAGTTGGCGAAGCCGGTGTACTCGGGGGTGTAGCGGTCCCCGTAGAGCCGGCTGCGCAGCGGCGAACCGATGCCGTCGAAACCGGCCACCAGGTCCCAGCGGCCCGAGGAGCCGTCGGACAGGGTGACGTCCACGCCGGAGCCGTCGTCGGTCAGTTCCGTGATGGTGGTGCCGAAGCGGATCTTCGCACCCGCGGCGACGGCGGCGGAGTTCAGCACCCGGGCCAGGGCGGGGCGCGGGATGCCGTTGTTGGAGGGGGCGTCGCCCATCCGCGGCTGGGGTATCTCGGCCAGCGTGTTGCCGGCCGGGTCGGCGATGGTCAGGATCTCCCACTCGAAGCCCGCCGCCAGGCAGTCGTCCAGGACCCCGATCTCCCGCATGACGTGGAGGGCGTTGGACGGCTGGATGATGCCGACACCGAGCGCGTCCACCTCGTCGCGGAGCTCGGCGATCTCGACGGTGTGGCCGCGCCGGGCCAGCGCGGTGGCGAGCGTGAGCCCGCCGATGCCGCCGCCGTGAATCAGGACGCGCAGGGGTGTTGCCATCTCAGGTGTCTCCAGAGCGGGAAGGTGCGGGGAGTTACGGGGGAGCGGACGGTCAGCCGGCCGTGACGGGCAGGCTCATCAGGTGGTCCACCAGAGCCAGCAGCACGTCCCGGCCGAACGGCCGGTCGCGGACGTCACCGATCAGCAGCGGCACGTGCGGGTCGAGGTCGAGGGCGGCCCTGATCTCGTCCGGGGTACGGGTGTTGTGGCCGTGGAAGCAGTTGATCGCCACCACGAACGGGATGTCCCGGCTCTCGTAGAAGTCGATCGAGGCGAAGCTCGTCTCCAGCCTGCGGGTGTCGGCGATCACCACGCCGCCGAGCGCCCCGTTGACCAGGTCGTTCCACATGAACCAGAAGCGTTCCTGGCCCGGGGTGCCGAAGAGGTAGACCACCAGCTCGGAACTGACCGTGATGCGGCCGAAGTCCAGCGCCACGGTGGTGGTGTCCTTCTGGCCGACACCGGCCAGGTCGTCGACCCCGACGCTGGCCTTGGTGAGGTACTCCTCGGTGCGCAGCGGTGCGACCTCGCTGACCGCGCCCACCAGGGTGGTCTTGCCGACGCCGAAGCCTCCGGCGATGAGTATCTTGACGGCGGCGGGGGCCGCCTGACTGCTTGTCATCTTGGTTCAGAGTCTCCGGAGTCCGTCTCGAACGGCGGCCAGCAGGCCCATGTCGCGGCCGCCCGCCACCCGCGCCACCGAGAGCGGGGCGCGGGCGAGCAGCAGGCCCTGGGCGACGAGGTCGGCCAGCAGGATCTTGGTCACCGACACCGGGAGGCCGAGGTCGGAGGCGACTTCGGCGACCGCGGCCGGGCGGCGGCAGCGCTCCAGGATCATCCGGTGCTCCGGCTGGAGCCGCCCGGGCCGCACCGGCGCACCGTGCTCGTCCCGGGGGTCCTGCGCGGTCGTCAGCACGGTGATCAGGCTGAAGTCGTCCCGCTCGGGAGCGGTCCGGCCCCGGGTGATGGTGTACGGGCGCACCATCGTGCCCGCCCCGTCCTCCTCGGCCTCGTCCTCCCAGTACGGGGTCACGCGTGCCGCCCGTCCCCGGTACCGAAGGCGTCGAACTCACCGCGGACCGGTGTGGTGAGCTTCTGGCCGACCTGCTGCACGAGGTTGTGCATGGCGAGCGACATGATCTCGGCGTCCACCTCCTGGGAGGCGATCACGGCCAGGTGGGTGCCCTGGGCGGCCGCGATGATGAAGAGCCAGAGGTCGTTCAGCTCGACGATGACCTGGTGCACACCGCCGCCGTTGAAGAGCTGGCCGACGCCGCGGGCGAGGCTCTGCTGGCCGGTGCAGATGGCGGCCAGCCGCTCGGCGTCGGCGCGGTCGATGGTGCGCGAGTGGCTCACCACGAGCCCGTCGTCGGACAGCAGGACGGCGTTCTGGGTCTCGGCCACCGAGTCCACCAGACCGTCGAGCAGCCAGTCGAGATCCTGGTGGGTGGCGGTAGTGCGTGTCATGGCCGTTCTTCTCTCGTGGGGAGCGGGATGGCTGGCGGTGCGGGCTGCTTCGGCGCCTCGTCGGTCGCGCGGGCGGCACGGGACCGGCGCTGGAACGCCCCGATCGCGGCACCGGCCCGGCGTGGCGCCGGCCGCGGCTGCGGGTTCTCGGGCGGGCTCGGCGGCTGCGGTGCGGCGGGCCGGGAGGCCGCCGGGTCGAGCCGCAGCTCGTCGGCCAGGCTGGCCTGCCGTACCCGGCGCGGCAACGGGGGTTCCGCACCGGGCGCGGGAAGGGCGGGCCGGCCGGACCCCTGCCCCGAGTCCTGTGCGCGGACGGCCGCGACGTCCGGCGGGGCCGGGTGGTCGGGCTCCGGTACCGGCAGCCGGGCGGGCCGGCCGCTCTCCGTCCCGGACTGCCGGGGCGCGGGAATCGGGAGGGACGCGAGGTCCGGACCGGGGGCGGCGGAGTACAGAGCCGCGTAGGGCTGCTGCGGAGCGGCGTACGGCTCCTGGAGCGCCGGGTACGAGGGCTGATCGCCGGCGAACCCGCCTTCGGGTGCCGGGTACGAGGGCTGGTCCCCGGGGAACCCGCCCTCGGGTGCCGGGTACGAGGGCTGGTCCCCGGGGAACCCGCCCTCGGGTGCCGGGTACGGCGGCTGGTCCACCGGGTACTGGCCGGCGGCCGTCATGTACGGCTGTTCGGCCTGGCCGTACGGGCTCTCCTGCGCGGCGTACGGCGCGGCCGGCGGAGTGTACGGCTGCTGCTCCGGCTCCTGTTCCGGCCGGTACGGCTCCTGTTCCGGGGCCGGGTAGGGCTGTTCGGCGGCCGGGTAGGGCTGCTCGGTGGTGGCGTACGGGGCGCCCGCCGTGTGCAGCGCGGTGACCCCGGCCAGCGCCTGGCCCTGTACGCGGGTGGGCAGCGCGCCATCGGCCTCGGGGGCCGAAGGGGCCGCGGGAGCGGCTGCGGGAGCGGCGGGGGCGGGGGCCGGCACGCCGACCGGACCGGTCCGCGGTTCGGAGACGGTGAGCTCGTCGGGCACGAGCAGGACCACGCGGGTACCGCCGTACGCTGAGGAGCGGAACTCCACCCGCAGGCCGTGCTGGTCCGCGAGGCGCGCGATCACGTACAGACCGAGACGGATGTCGTCGGAGTGGGCGAGCACATCCATCCGGGGCGGCCGGACCATCAGTTCGTTGGCCGCCGCCAACTGGTCCTCCTCCATCCCGAGTCCGCGGTCCTCGACCTCGATGGCCAGCCCCCGGCTCACCTTCGCGGCCCTGACCTCGACCGGGCTCGGCGGACGGGAGAAACTGAGCGCGTTCTCGATCAGCTCGGCGAGCACGTGGGAGACCGGGCCGACGGCCCGCTCCGACAGCCAGGGGCTGCCGTCCAGGTCCAGCACCACGCGCCGGTAGTCCTGCACCTCGCCCTGGGCGGAACGCATCACGTCCAGCAGCGGAACCGGCTTGCGCCAGCGCCGGTGCGGAGAACCGCCCGCGAGGATCACCAGGTTCTCCTCGTACCGCCGCAGTCGGGCAGTGAGGTGGTCCAGGTCGAAGAGGCCGTCGAGCACCTCGGGGTCCTCGTGCTTGCGCTCCAGCTCGTCCAGCTTCTTCAGCTGCTGGCCGATCAACTGCTGGGTGCGGCGGGCGATGCGCTGGAGCAGCCGCTCGAAACCGCGGTGCTGGTCGGCCTGTTTGACGGCCGCCGCCAGCGCGCTGGTGCGCGCCAGGTTGAGCGCGTCGCCGAGCTGGGTCAGCTCGTCGCTCCGGCCGCCCCTGCTGTCGTGCTCGATGGCCCGCGCCTCGGCCTCGACATCGATCCGCTCGCCCCGGCCGAGCCGCTCGACGACGTCGGGCAGGGCCTTCTCCAGCTCCTCGGCCCGCTCCTGGAGGCTGCCGATCCGGCGGCGGAGGTTGCGGGTGAGGCGCCAGGTGGTCCAGATGACCGCGATCACGGCCACCAGGCCGACGACGGTGGTCAGCACCATCTTGAACAGCAGCGACATGACGCTGCCCTTGCCCTCCTCGACCACACTGGCGGTGCGGTGCTCAAGGAGCTTCTCGATCTGCGGGGTGAGTTCGTCCATCGCCCCGCGCCAGGTCTTCTCCTGGGCGCCGAGGGCGACGAACCCCTTCGCGTCGGCGTCGGCCGGGCGCAACACCTCGTTCTCCACCCGCGTCTTGGTCTTCCAGGCCGAACTGCGGGTGATCTTCTCCCACATGGCCTTCTCGTCCGCGGGCAGTTGGGGAACGACCTTGGTGGAGTACTGGAGTTCCTGGCCGGAAACAGCCTCCCGGACCTGCCTCAGGTCCTCGGTGCTCAGCTTCCCCTTGGACCAGCCGCGTGCCAGCAGGGCGTCCGAGCGGGAGATCATCTCCTTGGTCCAGAACAGGTCGACCAGCGGCTGGGAGAGCGTGGTGATCCGGCCGTTGTCGACATGGCTGAGCGCCGCGAAGAGCTGGAGGTCGACCGCGATCAGGTCCGTGTAGTAGCCGTACACAGCCTTCTGCTGGTCGTTGCCGCCGTCGTCGACGAGGGCACGCTGGGCCGGCAGTTGGTTGATGGCCGCGCGGGCCTTGCCGACCGCGTCACGGACCTCGTCGGGTGCGTCGTCGGTCGCCACGTCGGAGAGCGACTGGAAGCTCTTGACGGCGTCGTCGGTCAACTTGCGCTGCCGCTGGAGCTCTTCGGTGGCGCCCTTGTGCCGGGCGAGGGCCTCGGCGCTGAGCCGGCGCTCCGCCTGGAGGTTGTAGTACACGATGTTGGACGGCTGGCCGGCCTTCTGCGCCAGCTGCCCCTGAGCGGCCTGGCGTTGGAAGTCGAGCAGGGTCTGACCACTGGTGACGGCCCAGAGGGCGGCCAGTGCGACGCCGGGAACGATGGCCAGAACGAGCAGGGCTGTCCGCAGCGACATGGTGGTCGATCCGGTCCGCCTTGAGGCGCGCGTGCGCAGGGCGTGCTCCTTGATGATGCCAGCCTCGGGACTGGTCAAATCCGTTGAGAACTTCGACAGATAGATATTAGTCACAGCGAAAAAATGAAAAGAAAGCGGGCTCACAGGTGCATCACTGATCACACACATCTCCGCCACCGTGATCCGGATGGGCCGGTTCGTCCCGGTCCGAGTAGCGGGCCGGGAGGTCCGGGGGGAGGCTTGAACCGTCCGTACCGATCACGAACCGAGCCAGGAAGGTCACCGGTGGCCACCGAACAGCCCCCGCGCCCCGCGGTCAGGTCCTACGACGGCGAGGGCATCACCGTCGACTACGACGTGCACCGCTGTCTGCACGCCGCCGAATGCGTGCGCGGCCTCCCGGCGGTCTTCGACACCGCCCGCAAGCCGTGGATCCGGCCGGCGGACGCCCCGGCCGACGACATCGCCGACGTCATCCACCGCTGCCCCAGCGGCGCCCTGCAGTACCACCGCACCGACGGCGCCCCCGACGAGGAGCCCGAGGTGCCGACCCATGTCTCGCTGCACTCCGACGGCGTGCTCCACCTGCGCGGGGACCTCGAAGTGGCCACCCCCGAGGGGCCGCGCCAGGAGACCCGGGTGATGCTCTGCGGCTGCGGACGCACCGGGAATCGGCCGTACTGCGACCACAGCGGGGTCTGCGGCGAGCACGGGTGAACCCACCGCGCGACGACGGGCGCGGCGCGCCGTACGGGTGAAGCACGGCCGGGGATATATCTGTATTGGGTGCTGTTCGCCCGTTATGCATCGCCCAGGCCCGGGACGCCCGTCCGCGGCGGGCGCGGAACGTCCCCCGGGGCCGTATGACCGCGCTCATCGTCTGCCACTTCGTCCTGGCCGCCTTCGCGCGACCGCTGGTACGGAGGCTGGGCAGACGCGCCTTCGTCGTCCTCGCGCTGCCACCGGCCGCCGCCACCGCGTGGGCGGCCACGCAGTGGAACACCGCGGCGTCCGGCGCCGCGGTCACCTGGTCGTGGCGGTGGATGCCGGCGTACGACGTCACCGTCGCGCTGCGGTTCGACGCGCTCGCCGAGCTGATGGTGCTGCTCGCGGCCGGAATCGGCACCCTCGTCCTGCTCTACTGCGCCTCGTACTTCACCGACGGGACCCCGCGACTGGCCGGATTCGCCGGTAATCTCCTGGCCTTCGCGGGCGCCATGCTCGCCCTCGTCCTGGCCGACGACCTGATCTCGCTCTATGTGTTCTGGGAGCTGACCACGGTCTTCTCGTTCCTGCTGATCGGGTACGACAGCGAGCAGAAACACAGCCGCCGCTCCGCGCTCCAGGCACTGACCGTGACCACCCTCGGCGGTCTCGCGATGTTCGTCGGCTTCCTGATCATCGGTGACGCGGCGGGCACCTACCGCATCTCCGCCATCCTCGCCGATCCGCCCCGGACGAGCCTCGCCGTCTCCGTCGCGGTCGTGCTGATCCTGTGCGGGGCCCTGTCGAAGTCGGCGATCTGGCCGTTCAGCCTCTGGCTGCCCAACGCCATGGCCGCACCCACCCCCGTCAGCGCCTACCTGCACGCCGCCGCGATGGTGAAGGCCGGGGTCTACCTGGTCGCGCGGCTCGCCCCCGGCTTCGCCGACGTGCCCGTCTGGCGGCCCGTCGTGATTGTCCTCGGCGGCGCGACCATGCTGCTCGGCGGCTGGCGGGCGCTGCGCCTGAACGACCTCAAACTCGTCCTCGCCTACGGCACCGTCAGCCAGCTCGGCTTCCTCACCCTGCTCGCCGGGACAGGCGACCGGGACACCGCGCTGGCCGCCGCCGTCATGATCCTGGGTCACGCACTGTTCAAGGCCCCGCTGTTCCTCGTCACCGGCATCGTCGACCACGCGGCCGGCACCCGTGACCTGCGTCGACTCTCCGGCGTCGGCCGGGCGCTGCCGCACGTCTGCACGGTCGCGGTGCTCGCCGCCGCGTCCATGGCGGCGCTGCCTCCGCTGCTCGGATTCGCCGCCAAGGAGGCCGCGTTCGACGCGCTGCTGCACGGATCGACCGCCGACCGCTGGGCGCCGGCCGTCACGGTCGCGGGCTCGGCGCTGACCGTCGCGTACACCGTGCGGTTCGTCTGGGGCGCCTTCTTCCGCAAGCCCGCGGTCGAGGACACCCCGGTGCACCGGGTCGGCCCGGCCTTCCTCGCGCCGCCCGCCCTGCTCGCGGTCTGCGGGCTGGTGCTGGGCCCGGGCGTCGGCTGGACCGACCGGCTGTTCAGCGCGTACGCCGACGCCTTCCCGCCGTCCGCGCACCCGTACCACCTCGCGCTCTGGCACGGCTTCGGGACCGCACTGCTGCTCTCGGCCGTCGCCACCGCGGGCGGTGTGCTGCTCTTCGCGGGGCGCACCACCGTGACCCGGCTCTCCCGGCTGATCGCCTGGCCGACCGCCGACAGCGTCTTCGGGTACCTGCTGCTCGGCCTGGAGCGGTTCTCCCTCCAGCTCACCGGCTTCGTCCAGCGCGGCTCGCTCTCCGTCTACCTCGCCACCACCCTGCTGGTGATGCTGGCCGGCCAGCTCACCGTCCTCGGCGTCGACCGGCCCTGGCGCGGAGCGGTGGCCCCGCGCGTCTGGGACGTCCCGCTCCAGGGTGCCGTCGCCCTGCTGACCTGCGCGGCGGCGCTCTGCTGCCTCACCGTCCGCCGCCGGATGAAGGCCGTGGTCCTGGCCGGCCTGACCGGATACGGCGCGGCGCTGCTCTTCGTCGTCCAGGGCGGCCCGGACCTGGCGCTCACCCAGTTCTGCGTCGAGACCGTGTCGATGATCGTGTTCGTGCTGGTGCTGCGGCGGATGCCGGTGCACTTCCAGGAGTCGGTCAGCACCTGGCGGCGCGCGGTGCGCATCCCGGTGGCGCTGGCCGCGGCGGCCACGCTCGGCGTGGTGGTGTGGGTCGCCTCGGCCGCCCGTACGGCCGACCCGGCGGGCGCGGCCATGGTCGAGGAGGTCTCCCACCATGAGCTCAAGGACGTCGTGGCGACCATCCTCGTCGACCTGCGGTCCTGGGACACGATGGGGGAGTCCGCCGTGCTCGCCGCGGCGGCGGTCGGCGTCACCAGCCTGATCTATCTGCACCGCAGGACCGAGGGACCGTCGCTGCGCGAAGAGGTACGGGGACGTACCGCCTGGTCGCTGACGGCACCCGGGATGACGGGGCTGCCGCACGGCGACGAAGGGGCACCGGAGCGCGGCTGGCTCGCGGCCGGCTCGACGCTGGCGCCCGAGCACCGCTCCGTCGTCTTCGAGGTCGTGGCCCGGCTGCTGTTCCATCCGGTCCTGGTGCTCTCGGTGTACCTGCTGTTCTGCGCCGAGAACATGCCGGGCGGCGGCTTCGTCGCCGGGCTGGTCGCCGGACTCGCCCTGATCACCCGCTATCTGGCGGGCGGCCGGTTCGAACTGGCCGAGGCCGCCCCGCTCCAGCCCGGACTCTTCACCGGCCTCGGGCTGTTCCTCTCCACCGGCGTCGCCCTGCTCGGCCTCGCCGACGGAACGGTCCTGCACGCCTGGACCCACCACGGCCGGCTGCCGCTGATCGGCGAGTACCACATCGGCACGCCCATCCTCTTCGACTTCGGGGTCTATCTGCTGGTCCTGGGCGTGGTGCTGGACATCGTGCGCGCGCTCGGCGCCAAGATCGACCGCCAGATCGAGCGCGCGGCGGCCGAGCAGGCCGCCGCCGCGGGCACCGCCGCACCACCGCACCCGGCACCCGGCACGGGAGGCACCCCCGGATGACCGTCAGCGTCTCCCTCCTGGCCACCGCCGCGGTGCTCTGCGCGGTCGGCGGCATCCTCATGCTCACCCGCCCGCTCACCCGGATCCTGCTCGGCGCCGTCATCGCCGGAAACGGCATCAACCTGCTCGTCCTCGCCGCAGGCGGCCGGGCCGGTGCGGAACCGCTCCTCTACGGCGTCCCGCTGGGACGGGTCACCGACCCGCTGCCGCAGGCCATCGCCCTCACCGCGATCGTCATCACCCTCGCCACCACCGCGTTCCTCCTCGCCATGGCCTACCGCAGCCACCAGCTGACCGGCACCGACGAGGTCCACGACGACCTGGAGGACCGCCGGATCGCGCTGCGCTCCGAGGTACGGGGCGAGCGGGACGAACTGCGCGAGCGGTACCGGGCCGCCGACGACGTCACCGACGAGGAACGCACCCGATACCGCGAGGAGCGCCGCCGCCTGCGCGCCCGGCTGCGCGCCGACCGCGCCCTTCAGGCCCGCGGCCGGGACGCCACCGGCGACCTCTGGCACGACGTGCTGGGCGCCGACCCCGAGGACTACGCGGCCCAGCAGGACCGCCCCGACGCCGACCCGGGAGCCACCGGATGAACGCACTCGTCCCCCTGCCGGTGCTGCTGCCGCTCTGCGCCACCGGCCTGAGCCTCGCCTTCGGCACCCGCCTCAAACAGCTCCAGCGCCTCATCAGCGTCGCCGTGCTCACCGCCGTACTGGGGCTCTCCGTCACCCTGATGACCGTCGCCGACCTGCGCGGCCCGCTCACCGTCCACCTCGGCGACTTCGCCCCGCCGCTCGGCATCACCCTGGTCGCCGACCGGCTGTCCGGACTGATGCTGACCGTCTCCTCGGCCGTCACCCTCTGCGTGCTGGTCTACTCCCTCGGGCAGGGCATGGCCGACCGGGAGGAGGAGACACCCGTCGCGGTCTTCCACCCGGCGTATCTGATCCTGGTCGCCGGGGTCTCCTGCACCTTCCTCGCCGGCGACCTCGTCAACCTCTATGTCGGCTTCGAGATCATGCTGGTCGCCAGCTTCGTCCTGCTCACCCTCGGCGGCACCGGACCCCGCATCCGCGCGGGCTCCACCTACGTGATCATCTCGCTGTTCTCCTCGATGCTGTTCCTCACCGCCATCGCCATGACGTACGCGGCGACCGGCACCGCGAACTTCGCCCAGCTGGCCGGCCGCCTCGCCGGACTCCCGCTCGGCGTCCAGACCCTGATCCAGGCGATGCTGCTCACCGTCTTCGCCATCAAGGCCGCCGTCTTCCCGCTCGCCGCCTGGCTCCCCGACTCCTACCCGACCGCACCCGCCCCGGTCACCGCCGTATTCGCCGGTCTGCTCACCAAGGTCGGCGTCTACTGCATGCTGCGCACCGAGACCCTGCTCTTCCCCGGCAACCGGCTCGGCGACCTGCTGATGGCCGCCGCGCTCGCCTCGATGGTCGTCGGGGTCCTCGGAGCCGTCGCCCAGACCGACCTGAAACGGCTGCTCTCCTTCACCCTCATCAGCCACATCGGCTACATGGTCTTCGGAATCGGCCTCGCCACCCGGGACGCGTACGGCGGCGCGATCGTGTACGTCGCCCACCACATCACCGTCCAGACCACGCTGTTCCTGGTGGCGGGGCTGATCGAACGCCGGGGCGGCACCACCGAACTCACCCGGATCGGCGGCCTCGCCAAGGCCGCCCCGCTGCTCGCCGCCCTCTTCTTCGTACCCGCCATGAACCTGGCCGGCATCCCGCCGCTGTCCGGCTTCATCGGCAAGCTCGGGCTGATGAGGGCCGGTGTCGCCGACGGCAGCGTATGGGCGTGGATCCTCGTCATCGGGTCGGCGGTGACCAGCCTCCTCACCCTGTACGTGATGGCCAAGGTCTGGAACCTGGCGTTCTGGCGGGCCGCGCCTCCCGGACAGGCCGCCACCGGCACCGTCCTGGAGTCCGACTCCGACGAGGACGACGACGGAGACGAGGGCCCCGACCGGATCCCCGGCACCGGCGACGAACCGGTCCGCCCCCGCCACCAGCCCGCCGGGCGGGCCGTCGCGGCCACCCTGCACGGGCACGCCGTCACCACCACGACGAAACTGCCCCTGCCGATGACCGGGGCCACCGCCGCGACCGTCGCACTCGGCCTCGCCTTCACCGTGTTCGCGGGCCCCCTGACCTCCTACACCGACCGCGCGGCC
Organism: Streptomyces sp. NPDC007164; assembly: GCF_040634135.1. Taxonomy (NCBI): domain Bacteria; kingdom Bacillati; phylum Actinomycetota; class Actinomycetes; order Kitasatosporales; family Streptomycetaceae; genus Streptomyces; species Streptomyces sp. NPDC007164. The sequence goes on along the minus strand of NZ_JBEYFB010000024.1, from coordinate 51,559 downwards.
GCCGAACTCATCGCGCGGGCCCCCTACGTACAGGCGGTGCTCGGCCGGTGAAACGCCTGCTCAGGCTGTCCTTCCGGAACAAGGACCTGCCGCCCTTCAGCTGCGAGTTCGCCGGACGCCGACGACGCGTGCTCGACCTCCCGCTGATCGCCTGGCTCACCCTCATCTGGGTGCTGCTCTGGTCCAGCCCGAACCCGGCCAACCTGCTCACCGGCGTGGTCGTCGCCGTGGCCGTCTGCCTGGCCTTCCCGCTGCCCCGGGTCGACCTCGGACTCCGCCTGCACCCCTGGGGCATCCTGATGCTCGCCGGGTACCTGCTCTACGACATGTACACCTCGGGCATACGCGTCACCCGGCAGATCTTCGTCGACCACCCGCACCGGGCCGCCGTCATCGCGGTCCCGTTGCGCTGCCGCTCCGACCTGATGCTCGCGGCCACCGCCGTGGCCGTCTCCAACGTCCCCGGCGGATCGGTCGTCGAGGTACGCCGCGCCACGGCCACCGTCTTTCTGCACGTCCTCGACGCGGACCGGCCCGCCGTCCTCGACGCGGCGCGCCGCTCCGTCTGGCGCCTGGAACGGCTGACCGTACGGGCCTTCGGCACCGCCGACGAGATCGCCCGTGTCGCCGCACCACCCCCACCGACCGCACCCGACAGGGAGGGCGACGCATGAGCGTCCCGGAGACCGTCGACCGGGCGCTGCTCACCGCGGCCGTCGTGGTCATCGTCATCGCCGGAGCGGCACTGCTCGAACGCATCCGCCGAGGCCCCTCCATGCTGGACCGCGCCATCTCGCTGGACGTGTGCGCCGCCCTGATCATCGCGGGACTCGGCGCCAAGTCCGCCTTCGCACGGGACTCGTTCTACTTCCCGATCATGCTGGTGCTGGCGTTCCTCGGGTTCACGGGGTCGGTCGGCATCGCCCGCTTCATCGCCGTACGCGACAGACCGCCGCGGCACGGTACGGACCGGACCGGGGACGGCCCCGAGGGGGAACCGCGGTGAGCGTCCGGCTCCAGATCCTCGACCTGACGGGCGCGGCCCTGGTCTTCGTCGGCGCGGCGATCTGCCTGCTGGGCGTGATCGGGATGCTCCGGCTGCCGGACGTCCTGTCCCGCAGCCACGCCGCCACCAAGCCGCAGACCCTCGGCATGCTCCTGGTCCTCGCCGGGGTCGCCCTGCGGCTGCGCAGCGGCATGGATCTGGCGACTCTCGGGCTGATCGGCTTCTTCCAGCTGATGACCGGCCCCGTCGCCGCCCACCTGGTGGCGCGGTCCGCCTACCGGACCGGCCAGATCGACCACGCTGAGCTGCTCTTCGACGAACTGGACGAGCAGCTGACCGAGGAGAAGTGAGGAGAACGCGGCACCCATACGAATGGCACGGACGGCTTCCCACCCGCCGGCGGCTCCCGCGACTAGCCTCCGCATCATGCTGCGTATCGCCGACATCCGCACCGGTCACCTCGTGGAGATCCCCGCCGCACCGCGCCGCCTGCTGCGCAGCTGCGTCCACCTCCCGGCCCTCGGCGCCGGGACGGACGACGGCACCGGCATCGGCCCGCTGCACCTGCGCGTCCCACTGATCGGCGACGTACTGGCCCGCATCGCGGAACTCAACGGCCTCCAGGTCGTCACGGTCCTCACCACCCCCGAGCTGACGCCCGACCGGGCCCGCGCACTGGACCGGGTCATGGCGGTGCTCGGCATCCACCCGCCTGCCGTCATCGGCCCCCACCGCCCCGAAACAGCCCTCGGCGGCCCCGCCGACGTCCACGTGACCGCCGACGGCAGCGACCCGGACGACACCGGGGGCGGTGCCCTGATCGAGGTGGGCCAGGTCACCACGGCTCCGCCGGCGGAGGGCGCCCCCGACCCGGGCGCCCCCGACCCGTCGGACACCGCCGACCCGCTGGCCGTACGCCTGCTGCTGCTCGGCAGCCCCTACGGAACGCCGGTCACCGTCACCGGCGCCGCGCTCGCCGAGGCCAGGCGGACACTGCGCGACTGGCGCCGGTCGGTGGCCGACTGGGCGCAGGAGCCGTCCAGGCCGATCCCCGCCGACCTGCTGCGGCGGTCGCACGCGGCGCTTGCCGAGGATCTGGACGTCACCGCCGTCCTGACACTGCTGGCCGACGTGGCGGAACGGCCCGACGTGCCGCCGGGCGCCAAGTTCGAGACCTTCGCCCACCTCGACCGCGTCCTCGGCCTGGACCTGGCCCGCGACGTCGGCCATCAGCGCCCCACGGGCCCGTAAGCGGACCGGTCGGCCCGTCGCTCACTCCTCCCGGCTCCGGACGCCGGTGGCGTCGGGGCTCCGGTACGCCGTCGGCGGCCGGCCCAGGAGCTTCTTGAACGCGGCCGTGTAGGCGGCCGGGTTGTCGTAGCCGAGCCCGGTCGCGATGCGTGTGACGGGCGTACCCGCCGTGAGGTGCTGGAGGGAGTGCAGGACACAGGCGCGCTGACGCCACTGCGAGAAGGTCAGTCCGGTGCCGCGCAGAAACAGGCGGGCGAGGGTGCGTTCGCTGATGCTGAGCGCCGCGCACCAGCGGGCGGGCGGATCGTGGATGTCCGGCTGCTGGAGGAACGCCTCGCACAGGCCGCGCAGCCGGGGATCGGACGGCAGCGGCACATCGAGGGGGAGCGGAGTGAGGTTCCTGAGCTCGTGGAGGACGAGTGCGACGACCGCCGCGTCGCGGCTGTGCTCGGCGTAGTCCGGCTCCATCTCGACGGCTTCCAGGATCAGTTCCCGGAGCAGGGCGGAGACGTCGACGGCCTGGCAGCGGGACGGGAACCACGGCACGGCGGCGGGCTCGATGTAGAGGCTGCGGGTGCTGACGCCCGTCATCGCGACCTGGTGCCTGGTCGTGGACGGGATCAGTACGGCGCGGGCGGTGGGGATCGTCCAGCTGCCGTCCGCCGTCTCGACCCGCATGACACCGGTGGCCGCGTACAGGACCTGGGCGCGGCGGTGCTCGTGCCAGACGAGCAGGTGGTCAGGGGGGTAGTCGGTGCCGATGGCCAGCACCGCACGATCGAGCCCGTCCACCTCCGCGACCGGAATGTTCCGCATGCCGCGAGGCTACCCGGGACCACCCGTGGTGTCTGCTGCGCGTAGACAGTGGGCAATTCATCGATTGCCCGCCAAGCCCGGCCCTCCCTAGTGTCGGACCAGTGCTGACCTCCTTCCTCACCCTCCTGTCCCTCGGCTGCCTGACCGGCGTCACGACCGTGCTCTTCGGCTTCGGCGGCGGTTTCATCACGGTGCCCGTCGTCTACGGCGTCCTGACCATGACGGCGCGCCCCGGAGCGGACGCGGACGCCATGCACGTGGCCGTGGCGACCTCGGCGGCCGTCATGGTCGTCAACGCCTCGGCGGCGGCCCTGGCCCAGTGGCGCCAGGGCCGGCTGCGCCGCGAGTACGTCTGGCCGCTGGCGGCCTTCATCGCGGCGGGCGCCGTCGCCGGATCGTTCGCGACCACCCTGATCGGCGGCACGGCGCTGCGCCTGCTGTTCGCCGCCTACCTGCTGGTCACGATCGCCGACAGCCTGCTCAGGAAGGGCTTCCTCTCCGTGACGCAGCGGGCCCGCCCGCAGCCCCTGGAACGGCGAACCGTCACCTTCGGCGGCGTCGGCATCGGCCTCGTGGCCGCCGGTCTGGGGGTGGGCGGCAGCGTCATGACCGTCCCGCTCCTGCGGCGCAGGGGCCTTCCGATGGCCGAGGCGACCGCCATGGCCAACCCCCTGAGCGTCCCGGTCGCCGTGGCCGGCACCGTGGTCTACGCCCTCGCCCCCACCACCGCTGCCGCCGGCCCGGGCCAACTCGGCTACGTCGACCTCACCGCGGGCGCCGCCCTGCTCATCGGCTCGCTCCCCACCATCGCCGTGGCCAGACGCCTCACCGGCCGCGTCCCGGACCGCGTCCACTCCGTCGCGTACGTCGCGCTGCTCGTGGTCGTACTGATCGTGATGCTGGCGATGGGGCTCTGACGCACCCGCGGGCTCCGCCGCACGGCCCTCTCTCCCACTGCCGACAACCGTTCCCTCCGGCCCCACCGCCGCCGCCCCGCCCCCGCCGCCCCACCCGCGGTGCGTTCAGAGGCCGTCGCGCGAGGATCCGGTGGAGTGCGAGTTCTCCATTCCGCCACGATCTTGCCCAAATCACTTTTAAGATCCCGGGTAAGGCGGTTCTCCGCATCTCTATGTACTCCCTCATGAGCAGGGGCATCAGGCCCTTCTGAACGCTGAGAGCAGGGGATGACACCTACAAATGAACAAGCGAAGGGAGCCGCGCCCGAGTCGGGTCGACGGCGGCCGGGCCTGCCCGGTCGCCGCACCGTTGGCTGTGTGGCCGTGCTCGCCTTGGGAATCGGCAGTGGCTCGTTAGCCACGGCGCCTGCGGCGTACTCGCAGGCGGACGATGGGTCGGTGACGGTCCGGGTGATCCGGGCCGTGGACACCAGTGGAGTGTGGAAGCCCGCGTTGGAACCGGGCATCGCGGGCGTCAAGGTGACTCTCACCGGCGAAGCCGGGGCGGGCATCGAGGGGGTCACGGCGGCCGACGGCACCGTGAAACTGACTCCGGCGGCGGGTGAGACCAGCAGCGGCAAGTACCGGGTGCAGGTGGTGAATCCGAGGCCGGGTGTGCTGTTCCCGGCCTTCGCCTCGGGCCAGGGACTGGACGGTGCGCCCGACCGGTTGAGCAGCAATGAGGAATTCGTCGACCTCTCCGGCGGGAAGAACGTGGCGTACACCACCGGGCTGTGGAATCCGGGTGACTACTGCCAGAAGAACGCACCGCTGATGACGACCTGTCAGCCCGCCGCCCGCGAGGGCGGGGCCCAGCGCACGCTGGTCTCCTTCCCGTACGACGCACGCGGCCAGGACGGCGTCGACGTCGATGTCACGGACATCGCCACCGAAGCCGACACCGGCACACTGTTCGGCATCGCGTGGAACAAGGCCGACAAGCGGGTGTTCTCCTCGGCAGTGGCCAAGCGCTCCACGGACTACGGTCCGGGTGGCGCCGGGGGGATCTACGTGACCGACCCCGCGCAGAAGAAAACCGCACTGTTCACCGTCGTCCCGGACGCGGGGACGACGGCGCACGGTTCGGGTACCGACGACGCCTTCCTCGCCGTGCCGGGCAAGGAGAGCCTGGGCGGCATCAAGGTCACCGATGACGGCAAGAACCTGTTCGCCGTCAACCTCGGCAACCGCAAGCTCTACCGCTACGACGCCACGAAGGCGACCGCTTCGGCACCGAAGGCCGTCTACGCCATCCCGGACCCGGGCTGCCCGGCGGCCGGGGACTGGCGCCCCTTCGGCCTCGGCCTGCAGGACGGCGTCGGCTACCTCGGCGGCGTGTGCTCAGGCGAGTCCACCGGGAAGCCCTCGGACCTGCGCGCGGTGGTCATGCCCTTCGACCTCGCCACCGGAGCGTTCCGCAAGGCGGTGCTGGACCAGCCGCTGGACTACCCGCGACAGTCCACGGTCGGCGGTGGCCCGTGCGACGGCGCGGGCTGGTTCCCCTGGACCGACACCTTCCCGACCTCCCAGAACGGACAGGCCTGCCAGAACTATCTGGCCCAACCCGAACCGGAGTTGGGAGAGATCGGCTTCGAGGCCGACGGCTCCATGCTGCTGGCCTTCCGCGACCGCTTCGGCGACCGCGCCCCGGCCGGTCCGACACCCAACACACCCGGCAACGTCCTGTCGGGCGGTGACCTGGACAAGGCATGCCTGGCGGGCGGGGTGTACGTGATGGACACCAACAACGGCTGCGGGCTCTCCCCCCGGGGAACGCGCTTCTTCGACAACAGCCGGATGGGCTCCCACCACAACGCGTCCTTCGCGGGCATGGCGCTCTCCAAGGCCGAGAACACCATCGCGACCTCCGGCTTCGACCCCAACAGCACCGCCTTCGGGTACGGCACCGCCTTCGTCCAGCGCGACGGCAAGCAGGACCCGAAGGGCGGCCTGCGCCTCAACCCGCCCGGGACGGTGGCCCCGTTCGGCAAGGGCGCCTCGATGGGTGACCTGGAGGTGCTCTGCGACCAGGCCCCGCTGCAGATCGGCAACCGGGTCTGGTACGACCCCGAGCGCAAGGGCACCCAGGAGCCGGGCCAGCGCCCGGTCGTGGGTGCGACCGTCCACCTCTACGACGAGTCGGGCAAGCAGGTCGGTACGGCCAGGACGTCGGAGCGTGGTGAGTACTACTTCGACGACTCCAACGTCACCGGCGGCCTCGAACCGGCGACCAAGTACACCATCCGGCTCGACAACCCGGCCGACTACGCCGAGGGCGGCCCGCTCCACCAGTGGGTGCCCACCGACGCCGATGTCGGCGACAACCATTTCGTCGACTCCAAGGGCATCGTCCCGTCCGGCGCGAAGTACCCGGAACGGGCGCTGACCACCGGCGGGCCGGGAGAGAACGACCACACCTACGACTTCGGCTTCCGACAACAGGAGGGTGTGCTGCGCCTGGTGAAACACGACCAGAACGGAAAGCCGCTGGCTGGGGCGGAGTTCCAGCTGTGGAAGGAGACGAACGGCTCCGAGGGCGCGCAGACCACCGGGGCGACGCCGGATACGAAGGTCGGCAAGGCCTGTACGACCAAGGCCGACGGCATCTGCCGGGGCAGCGGCCTGCCGGGGACGTACTACTGGCAGGAAGTCAGCCCACCGGAGGGGTACGCGGTACCGGACGAGACGGTGTTCGGGCCACTGGTGCTGACCTCCGACAACCTCGACGCCGGGGTCTCGGTGACAGCGGTCAACCGGCGGTTGCCCACCCCCACACCAACACCGACACCGAAACCGACGTCGCCGGCACCGGGGGCGCCGGACACACCGCCACCGCCCGCACCGGGCCCCGACCCCGGCTCGCACCTGGCGGGCACGGGCGTGAGCCAGGCGGTCCTGACGGCCCTGGCCGGCGCCGCCGCGCTCACCACCCTCGGCACGGCGCTGTTCGTGCTGATGCGCAGGCGAAGGGCGCTGCGCTGCTAGCCCCCTGGCAGGGCAGCCGGCCCCGGTGACCCTCCGGGCCGGATCGGGCGGGTTCGCGCACCAGTGGTTCGCGAACCCGCCCGACTGTGTGACCAGCCGACGAGAGAAAGCGACCGCATGGCTCGGAAGTTGAGGATGAGCCGCCGTACGCCGCGGCGGACCCTCTGGTACATATCACTGATCGTGATCACGATCGCGGTGTGCGGCACCGGCCTGGCCGTCCACCGGGCACCCTCCGACGGGACCACGGAGCGGTCGGTGACGATGGAGGAGGCGTCCAGGCTGGCGCTGTCGCGGCTGAATCTGTACCAGGCAAGTCCCGTGACGGTGACCCTCACCGCCACCGAGGGCGGCGGGGTGGTGGTGCGGGTCAAGGGGGTCGTGGACTACCGAACCCATCGGGCCGTGGGGAGTTACGAGGTCACCGGAGCCTCCGGATCCTCCAGTCCCTCCGGATCCTCCAGTCCCTCCGGATCCGCCGGGCCCCTCGCCGGGCCACTCGACCACGGTCTGATCGTCTGGGACACCGGCGGCCTCGGCCTCGCCCCCATGCCGGAGGGCGACAACAGCCCGACCTGGCAGCAGGCCGAACACATCCCGCGCTCGGGCTGGTCCGCGCGCTCCTACACCACCGACCCCCTGGACGCCGGGCTGCAGTTGCTGATCGGGCTCGGCGCCGACCGCCCCGACAACCCGCTGCTGCTCGCACAGTCCGGAGCCCGCTGGCTGGGCCGCGACCGCGTCGACGGCCGCGGCTACGACCGGTTCGCCGGACCGCGCGCCCAGGGCGCCACGACCGGTGCGGGGCCCGACGGCGGGCGGTCGCCGCTGACGTACTGGATCGACGGTGACGGTGGCCTGCGGCGGGTGACGATGCGGATGCCGGGCCTGGGGACTCCGGCCACCCTGGAGTTCTCCGGACGCGACGGACGCGCGAAACTTCCCGAGGCACCGTGGCTCACCGGCTGACATCTCCGTGCCCGCACACGGCGGTTGCCCATGGTCCTCCCCGACTCACCCTCCCGAGCGGCACGGTGAACGGGGCCCAGTCCGCCGGAGCACCGTGCTCAGCGCGAGCGCGGCACGGCGTCCGCCTCCTTCGGAAGCGGGTACGCGGCCGTGTCGACGGCCCCGGGCAGGCCGGTCGCCGGGCTGCCCGGCACCGTCGGGTCCGGCATGGACGGCTGGGCGGGCGGGGCCGGCACCTGGCTGAACGGGACGCCGGGCGGCGCCTGCACCGGCGCCGTCCGGCCGCCCGGCAGCGTGCCCCGACCGCGGGCGCCGCAGCCCGCGCGGGCCTCCAGCCCGGCCGGGCTCTGGGTGGCGGGCCGGTTGTCCGCGAAACAGTTGCCGGGGTCGGCCGAGGCCAGCACGAGGTCGGTGCCGTTGCCGGTGGCGCGGTTGCCCTCGACGCGATTGCCGCTCGCCGGATGCCCCGGGGGGTCGGTGACGACCACCCCGGCCGCCCGGTTGCCCCGGACCAGGTTGCGCTGGACGCGGTTCCCGGTGCCACCGCCGATGCCGATGCCGATGCCGAAGCCTCCGTCCGCCTGCTCGGGCGTGTCGGCGGCGTTGTTGTCCGCGACCACGTTGCCCGCGATCACCGCGCCGTGCTGGGGGGCGAGGGCCTCCAGGTCATTGGAGTTGACCGTGACACCGACCCGGTTTCCGGCGACGAGGTTGCCCAGCACCGACAGGTTGTCCGAGGCATTGGTCAGTTCGATGCCGACCGCGTTGCGCTCCACGGTGTTGCCACGGACGACGGTGCCGCAGGGCTTGCACTGGCCGACATAGATGCCGGAGTCGGCGTGCCCGGAGGCGTAGGAGTCCTCGATCACCCCGTCGCGCGCGTCAAAGGCGTAGATGCCGTACAGGCCGTTGTTGTACGCCGTCACCCGGGTCGCGCGGAAGCCCCGGACAGCAGGGAACCGGGCGGTGTCCAGCGGGTCGTAGGCGGAGCCGCCGGCGCCGCGCTGCTGCAACCGCTCGTCGGTGACGCCGGTGAACAGCACGCCGTTGGCGAGGTATCCGTGCACGGTGAGGTTCTCGACCACCGAGCCGGCGCCGGTCACGGTGATGCCGTTGGCCATACGCACACCGCCGTCGAAGACCACCTTGTTGCGGTCCGCTCCACGCAGCACCACGCGGGGCTTGGTGACGCGCACGCTCTCCCGGTACACACCCGGTCCGATCAGCACCGTCTCGCCCGCACGAGCGGCGTCCACCGCCTGCTGCACCGAGGGGAAGTCCTGCGGGACGCGCAGCACACTTCCCGCCGGATGCCGAGCATCGGCGGACGTCGACCCGGTACCGGAGCATCCGGTGGCCGCCATCGCGGCCGAGACGACCAGCACCGACAGACGCAGCGCCGCCCGGACCGCCGTCACCGGGACCGCCCAACGCCTCAACAGGCCTTCTCCAGACAGGATTTGCATGGCAGCTGTTTTATCGTCTCCAATGGGCTTATGCCCACCGAACAGGGAAATGCGCAGGACTCAACCCGACCCGCGGCAACCCGTTTCGGGCGGCGCCGGGCACTGCTGGCCGGCGGAGCGGTGCTTGCCGCCGGCGTCGGCGCGGTGGCCGACGAACCGGTGAGAGACGGCCGGACGACCGGCCGTGCCACCACCGGCGCCCCATCCGCCCAGGCCGCGATTCCCTTCCACGGCGCCCGGCAGGCGGGTGTCACGGTGTCCCAGCAGCCGGCGACGCACCTGCTCTCCTTCGACCTCCCGCAGCCCTCCGCCGCCACCGGCCGGAAGACCCTGCGCAGTGTCCTCGGCGCGCTGGCCCGCACGCTCGCCACCGCGGCCTCCGACTCCCCGCCGGACCCGAGACTCCGGGGCGGCGGCGAGACCCGGCTGACCTCCCTCGTCGGCATCGGCCCTTCCCTCGCCACCCGCCTCGGCCTCAACGTCCCCGACTCCCTGGGTGAGTTGCCAACCTTCCCCGGCGACCGTCTCGACCCGCACCGCAGCAAGGGCGACATCCTGGTCCAGCTCTGCGCAGCCGACCGCTGGACCCTCGCCGTCGTCGCCGAACTCGTCGACAGGGCCGCGCTCGCCGCCGGTGCCGTACCGCGCTGGACCCAGACCGGCTTCCTGCCCCACACGGCACCGGGCACCACCCCGCGCAACTTGTTCGGCTCCAAGGACGGCATCGCCAATCCCGATCACGAGGCGGCCGAGCGGTGGGTCTGGGGCCCACCCGGAGCTCACGAGAACGGCACCGTGCTGGTCTACCGCAGGATCCGCATGGACGTCACCGGGTTCGCGGGCCTTCCCGAGAGCCGGCGCGACCGCGTGATAGGCCGCCGCGACCGCGACGGCGTCCCCCTCGGCGGCACCGCCGAGCATGACGAGCCGGACATCTACGCCAAGAACCCCGACGGTTCCTACGTCATCCCGGCCACCGCACACGTGCGTCTTGCCAGCCCCCGCTTCGACGGCGGCGCCCGTATGCTCCGCCGCAGCTACAGCTACGACGACGGCCCGACCGACCGCGGCCTTCTCTTCTGCGCCTTCATGCGCGAACCCTCCCGGTTCACCCGAGTCCAGAACCGTCTGGCCGCCCTCGACGCCCTCGCCCCCTTCCTCCAGCACCGCGCCTCGGCAGTGGCCTACGTCCTGCCCGGCACCGCACCCGACGGGACGTTCGGCGAACAGCTCTGGACATGAGTCCGCCGCACTCCGCCCAGACACAACTCGCTCCCGGCCCGAAGTCTCACCTTGTTCTTTAACCTCTGGTGCTTCTCATGGCCTGCGACATGTACGGTCCCGTGGCGACAGATGGGCTGTACCCACGACTGGCGGATGCGTTCCCAGCACTTGCTACCGAGATCGTGAACTGCTGCGTGCTAAGGGTGAACCGCTGGCCGAGGTGGTGGCTGACCTGCCCTACTACGGCCCGTGCACCTGTACCGCAACCTGCGTCAACCTGCTGACCGCGCCGCCCGGTTCGTCGGGTTCCTTCAGGCGGCCACAGCGGGGAGATCGGGCACATCCGAGTACGCGACCTCGACGTCGGCCGTCAGCTCAAGCAGTTCATCGACTCGACGGGTGGCCTGTGGCAGCAGGGCGAAGCTCGCCAAGTAGTGAGCCGGTCAGGTCGCCTGAGTAGGCCGCTTGAGCAGGTCACCTGAGCGGTGCGCTCGAGTAGGTCAGTATCTGTCCTATAGGGTCTCTAGCCTGCGGTTTATGCAGAAATACGAGGACGGCGTCGAGATCCTTGTCCCCGCGAGCCCGGCCGAGCTTGAGGCCTGGCTCGACACGCATCACGGGGAACGGACCGCGCTCTGGGTGAAGATCGCCAAGAAGCACACCGGCATCCCGTCGCTCACCTGGGAAGAGATGGTCGACACGGTGCTCTGCTTCGGCTGGATCGACGGTCTGCGGCGCGGCTTTGACGACACGTACTTCCTGCAGCGCACGACACCCCGCAGCCCCCGCTCCGCCTGGTCGCAGGTGAACGTCGACAAGGCCGAGGCCCTGATCGCGGCAGGCTGGATGCGCCCCCGCGGCCTCGCCGAGATCGAGGCGGCGCGGGCGGACGGCCGCTGGGAGACGGCATACGCCTCGCAGAAGAATGCCACCGCACCGCCGGATCTCGTCGAGGCGCTCGACGCGAACCCGGCCGCGCGGGCGTTCTACGAGACGCTCAGCAAGTCCGACCAGTTCGCCCTATACCTCCGCCTGGTCACCGCCCGCACCGAGAAGACCCGGCTGGGCCGCCTGGAGCGGATGCTGGCGGCGATGGCGAGGCCCGAGCGGCCATCATGATCAACCGCTCGGCCAACGCGCAGATCAAGGACATCAAGGCCCGCGGAGGCCTATAGAGAGCTTCAATAGCTGAGGTTACGAAGTGTAACCATCCCGTCGCATATCGGTGATCTCCGTGTCAGGCTTCATTCCGAACGGGGTCCCCTCCGTGAGAAGAGTTCGTGATTCGACAGCCCGAACTATCTTCGGGAACCTTCGCCCAAGCCTAATCACCCCGAAAAGACAATGAGGAAACGTGATGCTCAATCCAACCGATTTTCCCAAGCCCACCATTATTCCGGTCAACGGTGTGGAACTCGAAGTCTTCGAAGCAGGTCGAGAAAACGAGGGAAAGCCCATCGTGCTCTGCCACGGCTGGCCGGAGCACGCCTTCTCCTGGCGTCACCTGATGCCCACCCTCGCCGCAGCCGGCTACCATGTCATCGCACCGAACCAGCGAGGTTACGGCAACTCATCCCGCCCGACCGAAGTGACGGACTACGACATCGAGCACCTGTCGGGTGACCTCGTCGCGCTCCTCGACCACTACGGATACGAAGACGCCACATTCGTCGGCCATGACTGGGGTGCGTTCGTCGTCTGGGGAATGACCCTGTTGCACCCCAGCCGTGTGAACAAGGTGATCAACCTGAGCTTGCCTTACCAGGTGCGCGGAGAAAAGCCGTGGATCGAGGTCATGGAAGAATTCCTCGGCGGCGACTTCTACTTCGTCCACTTCAATCGACAGCCGGGCGTTGCGGACGCCGTGTTCGATGAGAACGCATTCCAGTTCCTCCGCAACCTTTACCGGAAGAACGTGCCCCCCGCGCCCCCTGAGCCGGGCATGGCAGTGATCAATCTCGCCAGAGCGGAAACACCACTCGGCGAGCCCGTCATGAGCGACAGCGAACTGGCCGTCTACGTCTCCGCGTTCGAATCATCGGGATTCACGGGCAGCATCAACTGGTACAGGAACCTCGACCGCAACTGGCGCTTGCTGGCGGACGTGGACCCGATCATCCAACAGCCCGCCCTCATGATCTACGGCGACCGGGACTGGGCGATCCCGAGGTCCGAAAACCTGACAGAGTTCGTGCCCAATGTGGAAGTGGTCGGCCTGGACTGCGGTCACTGGATCCAGGAGGAAATGCCCGAAGAAACAAACCAAGTGATTTCAAAATGGCTGGAACAGCAGGATGCCACCGTCTGAGGTTGATTCTGTCGGGGATCTTGGAGTTTCCCGGTGCGCCGACGTGATCGGTGGGCATGCTCGGGGTGTTCCGAGAGCCCGTGCAGTTGTTGAGGCGTCCGTTGTCGCTCCGTCCTCGTTCCGGTGAGCAAGTCCCGCTTCTGAGCTTGTTCTTCATGGCCTGAGGTCGAATTGGGCCTCGAACTAGGCCACTCACCTGGGTGTTCACAGGGACGCTGGGGCGGCCTTCGTCTGATCATGTGCTCCGACCAAGGTGCACCGATCGAGACGAAGGCCGTGAGGGCGAGTCTGCTGCCTGACACCGGTCCCGGGGAAGCGTTCGCGCAAGCATCACGCTTCCGGGAAGACTTTAGAGTTCACACGGATAGGCGCGTTGGAGACACCCGGCAGGGGCGGTGGGGCACCATCTTGGTGATCACGGTGCGGTGACGTTCCGTGATTACTGAGGGGTGTTTTGTGCCTGTCCTGCCGTCCTGGCTGACCGAGCCGTTGTGGGAGCAGTTCGCGGCATTACTGCCCGAGAGGCCGGTCTACGATCCGGCTCATCCGCTGGGCTGTCACCGGCCACGCATCAGTGACCGGGTTGTCTTCGACAAGTTGCTGCAGCTGCTGCGGTTCGGCTGTTCCTACCAGGCGATAGCCGACAGCACGTGCTCTGCCACCACGATCCGCACCCGCCGACCGGATAGGGCCGGGCTTGTTCGCCACCAAGGGGCCCGGTCGCGTCCACCATCGCCCATAGTGCTGGCCCCCGCTGACCGCGTCCCGCACGGCAAACCCCTGGGGGCTGCCACGTGACCGACGCCACCGGGGGCGTGCCAACGTCGATAGTGTGGAGTTGCGACGCTCTGTGACTAGTGAGCGACGAAGACCGGAACGAGGGCGAGACGCTGACCGTGCTCGGCGATTCTGCCTACGGCACCGGCGACCTGCGCGAACAACTGACCGCCCAGGGCCACGCCCTGGCGGTCAAGCCGCCCTGCTGCGCACGGCCATACCTGCCGGTCGCACGGTGAGGCCGCGGGCCGGAGCTCTCTGTCAGTAGCGGCAATTAACCTACGGGCATGACCTCACTGATGAGTTACGCCAATTTCTCCCCTGAGCAGCTGACCCGGTACACCGACGACTGGTACGCGCTGGTCCAGTGGTACCAGGAAGAGGGCGGCGACTACGGCCTCGCCATACCGGGGAAGTCCCTGAAGTTGTTCGAATTCCTGCTCAAGAACGGGGGGACAACGGTCGAGTTGCAGAGCAGCGAAGGATTCATTCCGCAGCCGGACGACGTCGAGCCCTGGCTGCAGTCCGAGTTCGGCGACATGCCGTTCGAGCCGAACCTCGTGACTCCCGCCGAGGTGGCGGCGATCGCGGCGGCCCTGGGGCAGCGCCCGTTCGACGAGCTCGTCGCCCAGGCCGATCCGGAGGAGATGGCCGCGGCGGGTGTGGCCCTGGTGCCTGACCGGGGGCGGCGCAAGGACTACGACAAGTCGTTCTACGAGGAACTCACCCGCTTCTTCGCCGACGCTGCGACAAAAGGTGAGGGCATGATCCTCTTCGACGAGTGAGAATCGGCTTCGCGGTGTGCCCTGGTCAGCGACATGGCCGTTCGTGAGCATCGCGCGGGCGTGGTCGGGCACTCCCTTGCAGTGTCTGCGGCTTGGGGCGACAGGAGTGCAGGCCAGGGCGGCTGGTCGCCGACGTACGTGCCACCAGAACCTGGTCCAGGTCGATGCTGTCGGAGTCGTCGCAGCCGTCGGCGAGGAACGCGTTGGCGCTCGTGGCGGTGGGCAAGGCGGTGGAATGCGTTTTGCGGGGCTGTTGGGTAATGAGCGCGCCCCGCATGCCGCCGTCGGTGTGCAGTCATGGGCGGCGGTGCGGGCGTTCGTCCCAGCGGTGGTTCGTCCATGCCTGGCGGATCAGACTGCGGACGGTGATGATGGTGTCGGCGAGGTCGAAGAACGCGTCGATGACGACGGCCCGGCGCTCGTAGCAGCGGGCCAGGCGCTGGAAGGCGTTCTGCCAGGCGTGGGTACGCTCCACGTGCCACCTCTGACCTGCCTGGAACGGCGCCTTCTCGCCCTTGTGCGCGATCCGGCCGTGCAGGCCGCGTTCGGCGAGCAGGGCGCGGGTCTTGTCGGAGTCGTAGCCGGCGTCCAGGTGGACGGTCACGTCGTCGGGCAGTGGCCCGAGGCCCTCCAGGAGGTCCAGGCTCGGGGCGAGCAGCGGGGAATCGTGGCGATTGGCTCCGGCCAGGACACGGCCCAGTGGAATGCCGTATCTGTCCGTCATGCCGGAACGTTTCAGGCCCTGTTTGCCGCGGTCGACCGGGGAACGCCCGGCCGCCTCACCGCCGCCGGGAGCCTTGGTGATGGAGCCGTCCACGGCGATCTGATCGAGGACGAGGCCGGCGATGCGGTCGTAGGCGTCCAGGGCGACCTGCTTGAACCGGCTGAAGATGCCCAGGCCGATCCACTCGTCACGACGGCTGCGGATCGTGTCGGCGGTCGCCTCGTAGGAGCAGCCGAAGCGCAGCAGTTGCAGCAGCTTGTCGAAGACGATCCGGTCGCTGATGCGCCTGCGGTGGCAGCCCAGCGGATGGTCCTGGTGGTACTCCGGCCGCACGGGCAGCAGGACCGCGAACTGGTCCCAGAGCGGTTCGGTGAGCCACGACGGCAGCACGGGCACAGGTCTCCTCAGTGATCACAGAGCGTCGCAACTCCATGATCACCGGGGCTTGCGCCCGTTCTGCTGCCGGTGTCCCCAACCGCGCCTATCCGCGTGGCCTCTTATTCGACTGTCTGACCGCGCGCGGGGACGAACTGTTCGACCTCGTCGACGCGTTGCTGTGCGCGGACGGGCCGGTGACCTCGCCAGTGCCTGACGCTGGTGGCCGAGCACCGGCGCGGGCACGGCGCGATGTACGAGGCGCTGAACCACGGGAGTGTGGACGTGCCCCGGCTGCGGCAGGTGCTGGCCGGTCTGCCGATGCCGCGGGCCGCCGACGGGCGCCTGGTCCTGGCGGTCGACGTCAGCAACTGGCTCCGCCCCGACGCGCCGACCAGCGCGGACCGCCTGTTCTGCCACGTCTACGGCCGCAGCGGACGCTCCTCGGACCAGTTCATCCCCGGCTGGCCGTACTCCTTCGTCGCCGCCCTCGAATCGGGCCGCACATCCTGGTGCCAGCTCCTGGACGCCGTCCGTCTCGGACCCGAGGACGACGTCGCCGAGGTCACCGCCACCCAGCTCCGCCGCGTGGTCGAGGACCTGATCGAGATGGGCCGCTGGCACGCCGACGACCGCGACATCCTCATCGTCTTCGACGCCGGCTACGACACCCGCGCATGGCCCACCTCCTCGACGGCCTCCCGGTCGAGGTGCTGGGACGGATGCGCTCCGACCGAGTCATGCGACGGCCGACACCCACGCTCAAGGAGTACGCCCTGGCCTACCCCCAGGGCGGGCGACCGCCGAAGCACGGCAAGGAGTTCCGCTTCGCCAAGTCGGACACCTGGGGCGAGTCGGACGCGGCCACGACACAGGTCACCGACCGGTACGGCATCGCCCACGCGATGGCCTGGGACCGCATTCACCCCCGCCTGATTATTCGTTCCGCATGGATCGACCACACCGGCGAACTCCCCATCATGGAAGGCACGCTGATCCGCCTCCAGGTCGACCGCCTGCCCGGCGGAGGCGGCCCTCTCCCGCTCTGGCTCTGGTCCTCCGCCACTGGCCTGAACGGCGAGGACATCGACGTGCGCTGGCAGGCGTTCCTGAGAAGGTTCGACATCGAGCACCTCTTCAGGCTGATGAAACAGACCCTCGGGTGGACGCGGCCGAAGCTTCGCACCCCCGAGGCCGGCGAGTGCTGGACCTGGCTGATCATCGCCGCGCACACCCAGATTCGCCTTCTGCGCGGGGCCGCCGCCGACTTGCGGCGGCCGTGGGAGAAGCCCGCCGAGCCCGGCCGGCTCACCCCGGCCCGAGTCCGCCGGGGGTTCAGAAACCTCCGCCCACATCACCTGCCCGACCCGTGCACCGAAACCCTCAACGCCCGGACCAGGCAGGCCACTTGGCTCGAAGAACCGGCGGTCCGCCACCCGCTATGACGTGGGCAAGACCGTGAAACGACCCGAGAGCATCACCGAACGAAACCGACTCAGACCATAAAGAGCAAGCTCACAGCCTCCGCAGAAACCCCTCCTGGCTTGCAGATAGGCAGGTCAGGAGGGGTTTGCCGGCGTCGTTCCTCAGGACTGTCAGATATCCCGGAAGATCTCGATCTGCGCGCCCACGGAGTTGAGCCGCTCCGCCAGCTCCTCGTAACCGCGGTTGATGACATACACGTTGCGCAGTACGGAGGTGCCTTCCGCGGCCATCATGGCGAGCAGTACCACCACGGCGGGGCGCAGGGCCGGCGGGCACATCATTTCGGCGGCGCGCCAGCGGGTCGGGCCCTCGACCAGTACCCGGTGCGGGTCCAGGAGTTGCAGCCTGCCGCCGAGGCGGTTCAGGTCGGTGAGGTAGATGGCCCGGTTGTCGTAGACCCAGTCGTGGATGAGGGTCTGGCCGTGGGCCGAGGCGGCGATCGCCGCGAAGAAGGGCACGTTGTCGATGTTGAGGCCCGGGAACGGCATGGGGTGGATCTTGTCGATCGGCGCCTCCAGCTTGGAGGGCCGGACCGTGAGGTCGACGAGGCGGGTACGGCCGTTGTCGGCGACGTACTCCGTCGTACGGTCGCAGTCGACGCCCATCTCCTCCAGCACCGCGAGTTCGATCTCCAGGAACTCGATCGGTACCCGGCGGATCGTCAGTTCGGACTCCGTCACCACGGCGGCGGCGAGAAGGCTCATCGCCTCGACCGGGTCCTCGGACGGGGAGTAGTCGACGTCCACGTCGATGTGCGGTACTCCGTGCACGGTCAGCGTGGTCGTGCCGATGCCGTCCACGCGTATGCCGAGCGCCTCCAGGAAGAAGCAGAGGTCCTGGACCATGTAGTTGGACGAGGCGTTGCGGATGACGGTCGTGCCGTCGTGCCGGGCGGCGGCCAGCAGCGCGTTCTCGGTCACGGTGTCACCGCGCTCGGTCAGCACGATGGGGCGGCCGGGGGTCACCGAGTGGTCGACCTGGGCGTGGTAGATCCCCTCGGTCGCGGCGATCTCCAGACCGAAGCGGCGCAGCGCGATCATGTGCGGCTCGATGGTCCGCGTACCGAGGTCGCAGCCTCCGGCGTACGGGAGTTTGAACCGGTCCATGCGGTGCAGCAGCGGACCGAGGAACATGATGATGGAACGGGTCCGGCGGGCGGCGTCCGCGTCGATGGCGTCCATGTCGAGCCGGGCGGGCGGGACGATCTCCAGATCCGTTCCCTCGTTGATCCACCGGGTCCGCACACCTATGGAGTTCAGCACCTCCAGGAGACGGTAGACCTCCTCGATCCGTGCCACCCGGCGCAGCACCGTACGGCCCTTGTTGAGCAGCGTGGCGCAGAGGAGTGCCACACACGCGTTCTTGCTCGTCTTGACGTCGATGGAGCCCGAGAGCCGACGGCCGCCGACCACCCGCAGGTGCATGGGCCCGGCGTAGCCGAGCGACACGATCTCGCTGTCGAGTGCCTCACCGATGCGCGCGATCATCTCAAGGCTGATGTTTTGATTGCCGCGCTCGATGCGGTTCACGGCGCTCTGGCTGGTGGCGAGCGCCTCGGCGAGCTGACTCTGTGTCCAGCCCCGATGCTGACGGGCGTCACGGATGAGCTTGCCGATGCGTACGAGGTAATCGTCTGACATGGCGAAAGGCTATCTCAGATATGAGATGGGACCTGCGCCGGGGTGTGGCGTTCGGGTGACGCCCGGGCGTGTCGGCGCGGCAGTTGCAGGTCGGGAGCGTATGAAATGCGCGGACCCGGTGCGCGCCGTGCGTTCAATGGTCCGCCCGGATCGCCGCGACCGCGTGCGGAGCGCGTCCGTACGGGGGACGGGGCGACCCGGACATGGGGAAGCCGGTCTCCGGGGCCTTCGGAGACTGGCGGTCGTCGTCCGGTGGTCGTCGTCCGGCGGTCAGTCCTCGAAACCGTTGTCGCGCAGGATGCTGTCGATACGGGTGCGATGCGCGGCCTCCCACGCGTCCAGGGACTCGCCCGCCTCCTTGGCCGCCTTCGCCCGCGCGTCCAGGAGCACCTGTTCGTGCCGGGCGCGGGGTACGACGACGACGCCCTCCTCGTCCGCCACGACGATGTCACCGGCGTCCACGTCCACCCCGCCGCACCGCACGGGGCCATTGAGCGGCCCGACCGCCTTCTTGGTGCCGGGGATGGGGATCACGCCCCTGGCGAAGACGGGGAATCCCATCTCGCGCACCTCGGCGAGATCGCGGATCACGCCGTCGGTCACGAACGCCGCGATTCCCCGGCGTTGGGCGACGGCGCAGACGTTCCCGCCGGCCAGCGCGTAGTCCACGTCACCCGACTCGACGACGATGACGGCGCCGGGCTCCGCGCGGTGGATGGCCGCGTGGAGCATGAGGTTGTCGCCCGGAGGGCACCGCACGGTGAACGCCGGTCCGGCGACCTTGGGGACCGAGGGCCACAGCGGGCGGACACCGATGTCCATGACCTGCCCGCGCCCCAGGAGATCGGCGAGGGTGGTCGGGGAGATGCCCTCGAACTCACTGATGTCTTTCATGTTCCTCCGTCGTCCGGGCCCACACGTCAGGTGTCGTACTGGCCGTCCCAGGGAGCGTAGAAGCCGAGCTGGTCGGGGTGGAGCTCGGCCCAGTCGTCCTCGCCGTCTTCCCCGTCCCCGTCCCCGCTCTCCCGGTCGTGGTGCTCGACGACCAGCCCGAAGAGCACGCCGTCGACCGTCAGCCGGAAGGGCCGGATCGCGATGTCTCCGTACTCGCGCTCGGGAAGACCGTCGAGGAGCGCCGCCATCCGCGCCTCCGCACGCGCCATGACGGAGTCGTCGCCGCCGGGGTGCCGCTGCTGCTCGGCCTGCGTTCCCGCGTACCAGATGTCCGAATCGATGTGCCGGCCCTCGTGGTCGAACCGGTGCAGAACGGCATAGAGCCGCTTGTGCTCCTCCCAGTCGTCGCCGACCGTGTACCCGTCCGGGAAGGCGTAGGTGACCGAGGCCAGGAACTGTCCGTCTGCGTACCGCCCGATGGTGTCGGTCCGGTAGTCCGGCTCGTGGGCGATGGGGATGATCTCGGGGACTGCCATGACGGAACCATAGATCCGGCATCTGACATCGCCCCCAGGACCTGCTCCGGCCATGAGCTGTGCCGCTCGGCACTCCTGAGCCCTGCCCCGTTCGCGACCACGGTGTCTAAGGTGGGTGCCGCGCGCGGCGGGTCCGGTCCGATCCGCAGTGCGCGCGGGTCATTTCGGCGCCCGGAGGGCTTGGTGTCGCCGACACGGGGAAGGGCGGCCGGAGTTGGCGACGGTGCGGATGCGTAAGCTGTACTACTTCGACCACGGGCAGGACTTCGGGCTCAGCGGCTTCGCCGGCACGCTGTGCTCGCGTGCGACGCTCCGCATTGACGTACCCGTGGTGCTCGCCCTCGCCGGGGCGTAGGCGGACGACGAGGACGACCAGCTCGGCAGGGACGTCCGGCTGTTGCTGGAGTCGCCACTGCCGGACGAGGTGCTCCACGCCGTATGGCTGGCCGCCGTGCGGCGGTGCTTCGACCCGGCCGAGGAGGGCCCGGACATCCGGGGCTGGTTGCGCCGGGTCGCGGAGGTCTGCCCGCCGTGCACACGGGAGCGGGAACGGGCCGAGGCGGAGTTCCTCGACCGGGTGCGGCCGACGGTGCCGGAGGAGGAGCTGCGCGGGACCGTGGCGGCGGAGATCGAGTCGGCCGCGGCCGCGCTCCGACGCGCCGTCGCGGTCCCGGACATCGTCCCGGCGCTGTTGCGGGTCGTGCGCGAGGCGGACGCCGACCTCGGGTTCCGCCTGTTCCTGCGGGCCGCGAAGGCGTACTCCGTACCGATCGGCAACGAGGCGTACGACCGGCTGCTGGGGATCGGCGAGCTGTTGGCCCACCCCCTGTCCGCCGTCCACGACGAACTGAACGTGCGCTGGCGCCCCGTCGACCCCGGCCGGCGCGACTTCGACCTGGGCCGCTTCGGGCTGCCGCTGCTCGCGGGCGTGTTCCACGGGACGGACTGGAAGTACCAGGGCACCGTGGCGGAGAACATCCGCAGCCTCGTCGGCGATGACGCGGTGTCCGCTCCGGGCTCCTACGCGGCGGTGCTGCTGGAGGACGTACGGCGGCTGCTGGACTCCGCGCTGTCCGACGAGGCGGTCACCGCACTGTGGCGGACCGCCTCGCGGCGGTTGTACGTCGACGCGGCGTTCGACGCCGACGAGGGGTTCGACGCCGACGTACGGGCCTGGCTGGAACGGGTGGCTCAGGCGTGCCGGGAACGGCTGAGGGAGGTCGACCCCGTCCATGTGCCGTACCTGTCGCCCGCCCGGACCGATCTGGCCGAGGCCGTGCTGCGAGAGGTCCGCGAGGCGGCGGGCGCCGAAGCGGCCGAGGTGCGGGACGTGGCGCGCGTACTGGAGGACGTGGTCGCCACCGTGGACCCGGACCTGGGCTTCCGTCTCCTCCTCCAGATCCTCTTCACGTACGACGTCCCCGTCCACGACACCCGGCGCGACCGCTACCGGGCCCTCGGCGAACGGTTCGGATTCAGCGCGGACCAACTGGACGACCAACTGCCGCGCGGGACGGGCTGACTTGCCTTCCGGCCGGGCCGTGGAGCCGTCCGCTGAGTACGGGTACTCATGTGTGCCCGGAAGCCGGTTGACAGGCTCCGCGGTATGACGAGTGGCAGAGGCACGACGAGTGGCAGAGGGGCGCTCACGGCCCTGCATCTCTTTCTGGTCTGGGCGATGACGGCGACCGCGGTGCCGGCGCTCGGCTTCGGGCTGGTGGTGGCGGCCTGGGGCGGCGGCGCCGGCGCGACGGTGCCGGTCCTGGCACTGGCCGCGCCGCTGTTGGTGGGCCTGCTGGCCGTGGCGGGCCTGCCCGTGAAGGACGTGGTGCCGCAGTGCGGATCCGTGCCGCGGCGGTTGGGCTGGGCGGTGCTGGTCTTCGTCCTCGGCACGCTGGGCGTCCTGTCGGGTCTGGCCGCCTACGGCGGGGACGTCGGCCTGGGGAGCGCCGGTACCCGGATCGCGCTGACAGGGGTGCCGTACACCGTGGCCGCGGCGTTCTTCGTGCCGGGCCGGTGGGTGCGGGCGGGGGCGCTGGTGGTGCTGGCGGCCGGGGTGGTCTACGGGGGTTTCGTCGGTCCGGCGCAGTCGCGGGAACGTCAGCACGAGGCGGAGGTCGCGCGGTACCGGGAGAAGGCCGAGCTGCTGTACCTGGGCGCTGCGCCGCCGGGCATGCACGTGTCCCGTGCGGAGCTGGGCCCCGCCACCTTCGTCGTCGACTACCGCCCCGTGCGGGAGGGGTACGAGACGGGGTACGCGGGCCTCGTCGTGCGCTTCTCGGACACGCCGGAACCCCGGTGCCCCGAGCCCGTGGGCAAGTCCGTCACCTGCGCGGTGGACGCGCACGGGGAGATGGTCATGGTCCGCGGTTTTCCCGACGGCACCCGCGAGGTCACCCTCGTCCGCCGGCACGGGAAGGCGGAGGTCTCGGTCGCCGGTCAGAGCGTCGGCGAATCCGGGCTGCGTCATCTCCTGGACACTCTGCACCCGTTGTCGGACACGGAGCTGGGGGAGTTGATGCGGGAGAAGGAGATCGACCACGGATTCTGAGTGCCGCCGGCGTGTGCCGCCGGCCCCCGACGCGACGCCGATCGGCTCCCCGCGGCCGCGCCGGCCCCTGCGGAGCACCGGGCGTGGCCGAGTCGGAGGAGCGGGGATGGGCTCGGTGAACACCCGACAGAAGCGGTGCGGACAATGTCGGGTGGCCGGGGCCGTTGCCGCCGCACGATGGGCGCATGGACGATACGACCTTGGTATCCCGCTTCCTCCGCGACGGCTTCGTGAAGCTGGAGGGCGCCGTCGCACCACGTGTGGCCGCGGACTGCGCGCGTCTGCTGTGGCGGGAGACGGGCTGCGACCCGGAGGACCCGGCGACGTGGACGCAGCCCGTGCACCGGGTGCCCGGCATGGCGCAGGGACCGTTCGCCGCCGCACCCAACTCCCCTTCCCTGCACCGCGCCTACGACCTTCTCGTCGGTGCGGGACGCTGGGAACCGCGCTACTCGCTGGGCACGTTCCCGTTGCGCTTCCCGCACGCGGAGGAGCCGGACGACGCGGGCTGGCACATCGAGGGGAGCTATCTGCCTGAGGGCGAGAGCTGGTACTTCACGAATCTGCGCTCCCGGGGCCGGGCGCTGCTGATGCTGTTCCTGTTCAGCGAGGTCGGCGAGGAGGACGCCCCGACCCGGATCCGGGTCGGCTCACACCTCGACGTGCCGAAGGTGCTGGAGAAGTACGGGGACGACGGGGCGAGCGGGCTGACCCTCGCGCCCGACCTGGTGGCGGCCTCCGACCACCGGCCACTCGCCCTCGCCACCGGGTCCCCGGGCGATGTCTTCCTGTGCCATCCGTTCCTGGTGCACTCGGCACAACCGCACCACGGGACGCGGCCGCGCTTCATGGCCCAGCCGCCGCTGATGCCGGCCGCACCGTACGAACCGGAACGGGCCGACGGCGCGTACTCTCCCGTGGAGATCGCGATCCGTCGGGGCCTGGGGCAGGACACGCCCGGTCCGGACGGGGGCGGGGACGGCACCGGCGGCAGCGCCGGGTAGACAGGGACGCTGCCCGGCGCCGTGGTCGCCAGGAGGAGGGAGACCGGGCGTGCTGGAGCGGCTGAACCAGGCCATGGAGCACATCGAGCGCCATCTCGACCAGGCTGTCGAGGTGGCGGAGCTGGCACGCATCGCGGCCACCTCGGAGTACCACCTGCGCCGGATGTTCTCCGCGCTCGCGGGCATGCCGCTGTCGGAGTACATCCGGCGCCGTCGGCTCACCCTCGCCGGCGCCGAAGTGCTCGCGGGGCGTGACACGCTGCTGGAGATCGCGGTGCGTTACGGCTACGGATCCGGCGAGGCGTTCGCGCGGGCGTTCCGTGCCATGCACGGCATCGGACCGGGCGAGGCCCGGCGTACCGGTGCCGCGCTCAGCTCCCAGTCGCGGATGGCCTTCCGCCTCACCGTCGAGGGGAGCAGCAATATGCGATACCGCCTCGTGGACAAGGCGGACTTCACCGTCGTCGGCTTCAAGGCCCGGGTGCCGCTGGTGCATGCGGGGCCGAACCGGGCGATCATGGACTTCGTCCGCGGGATCGACCCGCGGGCCCTGGAGCGCGTGGAGAAACTGTCGGACCAGGAGCCGCACGGCATCGTCGCGGTCTGCGACGGCCTGGACCCCAGCCGTGCCGAGGGCACCGATCTCGACTACCACCACGGCGTAGTCACCTCCGCAGCCGCTCCCGAGGGCACCACCGCGCTGTCCGTCCCGGCCGGCACCTGGGCGGTCTTCACCACCTCCGGGCCCGCGCCGCAGGCCATCCAGGAGCTGTGGCGGGACGTGTTCACCGAGTGGTTCCCGTCGAACCCGTACCGCACCCGCACCGGCCCCGAGATCCTGCGTATCCGCCCGTCGCCGGAGAAGACCGGGGCCGACGCCGAACTGTGGCTCCCGGTGGAGTCCGAGCAGGGCTGAACAGGGCGGCAGGCGCGTCCGCCCCGCGCGCCGGCCACCTCACCCGTCCGAGGACCGCGCTCCGGCCAGCGCGCCAGCCTCCGGTGAGGAGGAAGCCCGTCCACCAGGGGTTGGTGAGAACGCGCGGCCTTCGTCGCGAGAGAACACAAGTGTCCTGTCCCAGCCGATCTGAGCCATCACACTCGGCCTGGCCAGGGGTGCATCAGATTGATCGAGACGTTGGTGCCGGAGTCGTCTCAATCGATCTGAGGCAATGGTGAGAGATCAAGTTGAGCGAGATCGATGACGTCGTGAGGCAGCGGGCGTCCGATTCAGGCCATGGAGGCATTTCCGCCGACTCGCGATTGGGCCTGCTGCGCGTTCTGGTGGCTTTGCGCCCAGCGGACCGCGAGTGGTGCTGCCAGGCCCGTCAGCGCGAACATGGCTCCCACGACATACCACCCGGGGCGGCCCCATGTGATGCAGAGCCAGATGAGCAGTCCGGGCCCGAGGGCCTCGGCCAGTCCGGCGCCGAGGCCGAACACGCCCAGGTACTGACCGGTGGCGTGCGGTGGAGCGAGGGCGAAGGAGACCTCGAATCCGGCGGCGGAGTGCCATAGCTCGCCGACTGTGTGGATCACCACTGCGCCGATGAGCAGCGTTGCGGCAGCCCACGCCGGTATCCCTCCTGACATCGAGATCATCAAGCACGCGATGAGGAAGGCGATTCCTGCTCGGCGGTAGGCGTTTCCACCAGCGGTGGGGGAATCGATGTTGCGGCTGGCCCTGACTTGGAATGCGACGACGATGACGGTTCCGGTGAGCATGGTGCCCGAGATGAGCCAGTGTGGGGCGGTGGTGGCGCCGACGATCCAGAGTGGGATGGCGACGGTGAGCACCTTGAACTGGATGGCCATGATGCCGTCGAGGGTGGTGAGTAGTAGGTAGGGGTGGTCTTGCAGGGCGATCCAGCGAGGGCCGTCGGTTCTGGGGAGGGGCTTGACCGACGGGAGGGAGACCAGGAGCGCCGCGGAGACGACGAAGGCGATCGCATTGCCGATGACCATGAGCTGGTAGGCGGTGACGGTGCCCACTTGCACGACCCATCCTGCTCCCACGGCGCCTAGGGAGATGCCGACGTTGGTGACCGCGCGGAGATAGGCGCGGAACTCCTGCGGTCGGTCCCCTCCATAGTGCCTGATGAGCGGGGAGCGGGCGGCTATTCCGGCTGCCTTCGCCCCGGAGGCTGCGCAGACCACGAGGACGAACGGCCAGAAGCTGTCCGCCAACACGAAGCCGGCTGTGGCCAGAGCCTGGACGATCAGGGTGGTCGCATAGACGCCGCGGGCTCCATGCCTGTCCGCGAGGTGGCCAATGGCGATCCCCAGGGCCAGCGAGATGAATCCCGCGATACCGAGTCCGAGGCCCACCTGGCCGGCAGGCAAGTGGGCAGCCTGGGTGAAGTAGAGGACGCCTGCCGTCAGATAGAGGCCGCTGCCGATGGTGTAGACGAAGTTCGATGCGGCTAAGACGCGTTGCGGTCCGGTATCCGGCAGCAGTTGGGGCACGAATGGCTCCGCATCCAGGTCAGCGGTAAGGACTGGAATAGCTTGTTGCATGTTACTTGCAATAGCAAGAGGCTTGTGGCTCTGTCCGCCCGCCTGGTCGGCCACGGATTTCCCGGAGGGGCAGGTCGGGGCGGTCAGGTGCCGGACGATGGCTTCCTCCGGGCGGAACTCGTAGCGCTCCTTCCAGGTGAGGAAGATCCTCTTCGCGTCGTGGGAGGCGAGGTTGGCCCAGCGCCGCCCGTGGCGCGCGACGAGGTTGCGGCGCTGCCGATGGGCCGGAACGGTGGCGGCTAGTGGGGAGATGTCGACCTGGTCATCCGGGTTTCGGCAGCCGTCACCTATCCAGAGCGTGGCGGAGACAGGCATCGCGGTCATGGGTGTCGGTGTTTGTCACCGTGATGAACTCAGGCAGGCCAGGGTTGGTTGGTGCTCGGTGTAGCCGGAAGCGGTGGCGAGCGGTTCTCGCAACGCCGTGACGGGGTCTGCTTCCGTATGCGGAAGCTGAGAAGCGCTCGGAGTTCCTCGGCGTTCACGTGGTTGGCTGCGGCCAGCCGTGCGAGGAACGAGTTGACTGTTCCGTCCCGCTCGTACCCCCAGGCGACCAGAGCGCACGCATCCCTGGTTCCGGCGAACTTCACCGCGTCGCGCTCGCCGATCCGGTCATCCGGCCCGACCGGCCGCACTCGGAAGTGCGCTGCATCCATCCAAGCCCCCACGACCAAGCACCGACGCGGTACGGCGGCCGCAGGGAAGGCGCGGCAGCGGAGCCTCAGGGGGTGAGGCATGGCGCTACTTGCCCGAGAGAGACTGAGGCGCGGCCACCGATGCCACAAAGGACCGAGGCTGCCCCAGCCCCACTGAGACAGGACACCGGCGCCCCCGCATGACCGTGCGACGGTGATGTACTAGAGTTATCTCGACATCGAGATATATGCCGAAGGCGCACCGCAGTCCGCCAGTCAGTAAGGGTTACCTAACTAAGCCTTACCTTAGCGGATGGTCGAGGAGCCGTAGGCGGCACCACGCGGCGCCCGCCGTAATGAGGCGCGGCGCGGAGTACGCGCACATTGATGAAGGAGACTGTCGTGTCGGCGAACAGCTTCGACGCCCGCAGCACGCTGCGCGTGGGCGACGAGTCGTACGAGATCTTCAAGCTGGACAAGGTCGAGGGCTCCGCGCGCCTCCCCTACAGCCTGAAGGTGCTGCTGGAGAACCTGCTCCGCACCGAGGACGGCGCGAACATCACCGCCGACCACATCCGGGCCCTCGGCGGCTGGGACTCCCAGGCTCAGCCCAGCCAGGAGATCCAGTTCACGCCGGCGCGCGTGATCATGCAGGACTTCACCGGTGTGCCGTGTGTCGTGGACCTCGCCACCATGCGTGAGGCCGTCAAGGAGCTGGGCGGCGACCCGGCCAAGATCAACCCGCTCGCCCCGGCCGAGCTGGTCATCGACCACTCCGTCATCGCCGACAAGTTCGGTACGAAGGAGGCATTCGGCCAGAACGTCGAGCTGGAGTACGGCCGCAACAAGGAGCGCTACCAGTTCCTGCGCTGGGGCCAGACCGCCTTCGACGAGTTCAAGGTCGTCCCCCCGGGCACCGGCATCGTCCACCAGGTAAACATCGAGCACCTGGCCCGTACGGTCATGGTCCGGGGCGGCCAGGCGTACCCCGACACCCTCGTCGGCACCGACTCGCACACCACCATGGTCAACGGCCTCGGCGTGCTGGGCTGGGGCGTCGGCGGCATCGAGGCCGAGGCCGCGATGCTCGGCCAGCCGGTCTCCATGCTCATCCCGCGCGTCGTCGGCTTCAAGCTGACCGGCGAGCTCCCGGCCGGCACCACCGCCACCGACCTGGTGCTGACCATCACCGAGATGCTCCGCAAGCACGGTGTCGTCGGCAAGTTCGTCGAGTTCTACGGTGAGGGCGTCGCCGCCACCTCGCTCGCCAACCGCGCCACCATCGGCAACATGTCGCCGGAGTTCGGCTCCACCGCCGCGATCTTCCCGATCGACGACGAGACGCTGAAGTACCTGCGCCTGACCGGCCGTGACGAGCAGCAGGTCGCGCTCGTCGAGGCGTACGCCAAGGAGCAGGGCCTCTGGCTCGACCCGGCCGCCGAGCCGGACTTCTCCGAGAAGCTGGAGCTGGACCTGTCGACGGTCGTCCCGTCGATCGCCGGCCCGAAGCGCCCGCAGGACCGCATCGTCCTCGCGAACGCCAAGGCGCAGTTCGCCCAGGACGTGCGCAACTACGTCGCGGACGACGAGGAGGCGGGCAAGGAGTCCTTCCCGGCCTCCGACTCCCCGGCCGCGCACAACGGCGTCCCGTCCAACCCGGTCACCGTGACCGCCCCCGACGGCACCACGTACGAGATCGACCACGGCGCCGTCACCGTCGCCGCGATCACCTCCTGCACCAACACCTCGAACCCGTACGTCATGGTCGCCGCCGCGCTCGTGGCGAAGAAGGCGGTCGAGAAGGGCCTGACCCGCAAGCCGTGGGTCAAGACCACCCTCGCCCCGGGCTCGAAGGTCGTCACCGACTACTTCGACAAGGCGGGCCTCACCCCGTACCTCGACAAGGTCGGCTTCAACCTCGTCGGCTACGGTTGCACCACCTGCATCGGCAACTCCGGCCCGCTGCCGGAGGAGGTCTCCAAGGCGGTCAACGAGCACGACCTGGCCGTGACCTCGGTGCTCTCCGGCAACCGCAACTTCGAGGGCCGGATCAACCCCGACGTCAAGATGAACTACCTGGCGTCCCCGCCGCTGGTCGTCGCGTACGCCATCGCCGGTTCGATGAAGGTGGACATCACCAAGGACGCCCTGGGCATCGACCAGGACGGCAAGCCGGTCTACCTCGCGGACATCTGGCCCTCCGAGGCCGAGGTGAACGACGTCGTCGCCAACTCCATCGGCGAGGACATGTTCAACAAGTCCTACCAGGACGTCTTCGCGGGCGACGCCCAGTGGCAGGCGCTGTCGATCCCCACCGGCAACACCTTCGAGTGGGACGCGAAGTCCACCTACGTGCGCAAGCCCCCGTACTTCGAGGGCATGACGATGGAGACGACCCCGGTCGCCGACATCACCGGCGCCCGCGTGCTCGCCAAGCTGGGCGACTCGGTCACCACCGACCACATCTCCCCGGCCGGTGCGATCAAGGCCGACACCCCGGCCGGCAAGTACCTGACGGAGCACGGCGTCGAGCGCCGCGACTTCAACTCGTACGGCTCGCGCCGCGGCAACCACGAGGTCATGATTCGCGGCACCTTCGCGAACATCCGCCTGCGCAACCAGATCGCCCCGGGCACCGAGGGTGGCTTCACCCGCGACTTCACCCAGGCCGATGCTCCCGTGTCGTTCATCTACGACGCCTCGCAGAACTACCAGGCCGCCGGCACCCCGCTGGTCATCCTGGCGGGCAAGGAGTACGGCTCCGGCTCGTCCCGCGACTGGGCCGCCAAGGGCACCGCGCTCCTCGGCGTCAAGGCCGTCATCGCCGAGTCCTACGAGCGCATCCACCGCTCGAACCTCATCGGCATGGGCGTCCTCCCGCTCCAGTTCCCGGAGGGCGCGACCGCCGAGGCCCTCGGCCTCACCGGCGAGGAGACCTTCTCCTTCACCGGCGTCACCGAGCTCAACAACGGCACCACGCCGCGCACGGTCAAGGTGACCACCGACACCGGTGTGGAGTTCGACGCGGTCGTCCGCATCGACACCCCCGGTGAGGCGGACTACTACCGCAACGGCGGCATCATGCAGTACGTGCTCCGCAGCCTGATCCGCAAGTAGTCGCGAGGCAGGCAGCAGAGCCGAAGGGCCGCACTCCGGAATTCCGGGGTGCGGCCCTTCGCGTGTCTTCCGCGCCGATGCCTACTGCTTGATGCGCTGCACGAAGGCCGTCCAACTTGCGGTGCGCAGGGCCAGGACCGGGCTGTCGGCCAGCTTGGTGTCGCGTACGGGGACGAAGCCGGGGACGTTGTCGGCGACCTCGACGCAGCTTCCGCCGGATCCGTTGCTGTAGGACGAGGTCCGCCAGGCGGCACGGCTGAGATCGGGTGTGCTGTTCATCGGTCGTAGTCCTTCGCCGCCGAGGCGATCAGTGCCAGGGACGCCTCCGGCGACAGCGCGACGGCCCTGGCCAGATCGTATGCCGATCGATACTGCTCCACCAGGGCTGCCTCCTCGATGAGTTGACCCGTGTAGGCGCTCTCCGTGTACACAACGGGCGGCGCATCGGCGAACTGCATCAGCGAGGACATGGCGTTGAGAAATGGATGGAAGCCGGCGGAGAAAGGCAGGACCTGCACGATCGCCTGCGGATGAGCCCGAGCCGTCTCGACGAGGTGGGTGAGCTGCTCCCTCATGGTGCGCGGGTCGCCGATCGGAACGCGCAGTGCGGCCTCGTGAATGATTGCCCAGAAGTCCGGCCCGTTTTCGCAGCTGAGAAGTTGAGCACGCTCCATGCGAGCGCTGACCGTCTGTTCCACCTCTTCGTCGGACGCCCGCCGCATCGTGCCTCTGGTCAACGCCGTGGCGTAGGCACGTGTCTGGAGCACACCCGGCACCAGCATCGGCGCGTACTCCTGGATGGACCTGGCCCGCTTCTCCAGTTCCGCCGCATCCGCGAAGAACCCCGCCACCTTCGACTTCCGCGCCAGTCGGCACAGCCGCTGAAGGTGCTCGCCGCTGCCCAGCACTTCGTCGAAGACACGGGACATGTCCTCCTGCGGATTCCGTTCCCCCATCTCGAACAGCCCGATGTACGTGCCCGAGCAGAATGCTCGGTCGCCCAGCTGGGTCTGGGACATCCCGGCGGCCTCCCGCAGGCGGCGTAGTTCGGATCCGTAGAACGAGCGGGCGTCGGCGTACGGGTCGAGATCCTTGGGCAGCGGCATGCGCCGCAATGTAGTGGCACGTGGACGTACCGCACCCGGAAAGCCGGAATGTGTCACCCGTAGGTGGCCCGTGCCGTCCGGACGCACGAGGGCGAGCCACCCTGCCGTCGGCCCGGTGGAATGCGATCGTGGGGCCGCAGGTTCACACAGCGACAGTGGCAGCGCCGACGGCATCGGCATCGGCACGGAAAGAGCGGAAACATCATGGGCGAGCTGATCCTGATCCGGCACGGCGAGACGGAGTGGTCGCGGTCCGGGCAGCACACGAGCCACACCGACCTGCCCCTGACCGCCTTCGGGGAACGGCAGGCCCGAGCCCTGGCGCCGCTGCTCACCGACCGGCGGATCGCGCTCACCCTCGTCAGTCCCGCCGTACGCGCCCGGCGCACCGCCGAGCTCGCCGGGCTGGCCGCGCCCCGCATCACGCCCGAGCTGCGGGAGTGGGACTACGGCGGCTACGAAGGGGTGACCACCGACGAGATCCGCCGGACCCGTCCGGACTGGAACCTCTGGACGGACGGCGTCGCGCCCGGACCCGAGGCGCATCCCGGTGAGACCCCGGCCGAGGTCGGGGCGCGTGCCGACCGGGTGCTGGCGGAAGCGGTGGAGGTGGCGGGGCGGGATGCGGACGAGGACATCGCGCTCGTTGCCCACTCCCACTTCCTGCGGGTGCTCACCGCTCGCTATCTCGGTCTGACCCCGGCCGAGGGGACGCTGTTCCAGCTCGCCACGGGCGCCGTCTCCCGGCTCGGCACCGAGCACGGGAAGCCGGTCATCACAGCGTGGAATGTGACATTGCCGGAGAGCCTGTTCCCCCGGGCAGTGCCGGAGAGTCCGGAGCGGGACTGAACGGGACTGAGCGGGACTGAGCGGGAGCCGTGCCTGCCCGCACGCACCGGCGGCCGGCACCCCGCCTCGGGGTACCGGCCGCCGGCCGTGGTGACGGGGGCGTCGGATCAGGAGAGCAGCTCCAGTTCCGCCAGCGTGCCCTCACCGGCGAACACCAGGCGGTAGTGCGCGTACGAGCCCGGATCGCTCACCGAGAACACCCGCGTCTGCCTGTCCCAGGCGAAGGACTCGGCCGAGCGCTTGTCGAGGTCCTGCCACGTCATGCCGTCCGACGAGCCCTGGAGGACCCAGCCGGACGGGGCGTCGGCCGCCTTGTCCGACGTCAGCGTGTAGCGGACCGCGTCGGTGGCCGAGGGGACCGGCAGGTCCACCGAGGTGACCTTCGCCGAGGTGGCCGACGTGTCGTCGAACAGGGCGCCGTCGCCCTTCAGCACGTCCGCCTGCGGCGACGCCACCTTGTCGTCCGTGGTGATCGAGGTCGGCGCCGCGGCCTTGCCGGTGCCCCACGACGACGGCCTCGGGCCCATGTCGAAGTCCAGCACGCCGCCCTTGGCCAGCAGCTCGTGCGGCAGTGAAGTGGAGGTCCACTTCTTGCCGTTGACCCGCAGGCCCTGCACATAGATGTTCCGCGCGCTGTTCTTCGGTGCCCTGACGACCAGGTCGCGGTCGTTCTCCAGATGGACGGTGGTCTTCTTGAAGAGCGGGGAGCCGATCGCGTACTCGCCGCTGCCCATGACCAGCGGGTAGAAGCCGAGCGAGGAGAAGAGGAACCAGGCCGACTGCTCACCGTTGTCCTCGTCGCCGTGGTAGCCCTGCCCGATGTCGCTGCCCGTGTAGAGCCGGCCCAGGACCTCGCGGACCTTCTCCTGCGTCTTCCAGGGCTGCGAGGCCGCGTCGTACATGTATGTGACATGGTGCGCGACCTGGTTGCTGTGGCCGTACTGCCCCATCCGCACATCACGCGCCTCGGTCATCTCGTGGATGACACCGCCGTACGAGCCGACGAACTCTGGGCCCGCCGTCTCGGGAGTGGAGAAGTACGTGTCGAGCTTCTTGGCCAGGCCGCCCCGGCCGCCGTACAGGTTCGCCAGGCCCCGGCTGTCCTGCGGGGCGGTGAAGGCGTAGCCCCAGCCGTTGGTCTCCGTGTAGTCGTAGCCCCAGACCCGGGGGTCGTACCGGTCCGAGGGGAGCCGCCAGCCACCCTTGGCGTCCTTGCCCTGGAAGAACCCGGCCCTGTCGTCGAAGAGCCGGACGTAGTTGCGGGCGCGGTTGAGGAAGTACTCGGACTCTTCCTTGTAGCGCTGCTTCTTCGTCTTCTTGTAGAGAGCCTCGCCCATCCGCGCGATGCCGTAGTCGTTGAGGTAGCCCTCCAGCGACCAGGACAGGCCCTCGTGGGTGTCGGTGTTCGCGTAACCGGTGAACGGTGACGTCACCATGCCCTTGCGTCCGACACCGGAGGACGGCGGGACCACCGTGGCGTTCTTCAGCGCCGCGTCGTACGCCGCCTCCGCGTCGAACTTCACGCCCTTGACGTAGGCGTCCGCGAACGCGACGTCCGAGGAGGTGCCGGTCATCAGGTCGGAGTAGCCGGGGGAGGACCAGCGGGAGATCCAGCCGCCGTCCTTGTACTGCTGGACGAAGCCGTCCACCATCTCGCCGGCCCGGTCCGGGCTGAGCAGGGAGTACGCGGGCCACGTCGTGCGGTAGGTGTCCCAGAAGCCGTTGTTGACGTACACCTTGCCGTCGACGATCTTCGCCCCGGTGTGCGTCGGAGTGTCGGAGCCGACCTGCGGGGAGAACGGGCTGGCGTACTTGTCCTTGCCGCCGACCTTCTCGAAGCCCGAGTTCGGGTACAGGTACAGCCGGTACAGGCTGGAGTAGAGGGTGGTCAGCTGATCGGCCGTGGCACCCTCGACCTCCACCTTGCCCAGGATGTCGTCCCAGGCCCGCTGCGCCCGGTCCTCGACCCGGCCGAAGGAGCGCGAGGCGGGGATCTCGGCGGCCAGGTTCTGCCTCGCCTGGTCGATGCTGATGAGCGAGGTCGCCAGGCGCAGCCCGACCGTGCGGTCCTTGCCCGCGTCGAAGCGGAGGTAGCCCGTGACATCGTCGCCACCGCCGCCGGACAGCTTGCCGCTCGCGGCGACCGGGGCGTCGAAGACGCCGTACACGAAGAGCCGGGTGGCGCCGGTCGAGCCGCCGCTCTTCACGTCGGAGAAGCCGGTGAAGGAGCTGGTGGCCGGGTCGAGGGTGAGGCCGCCGTCGTTGGAGACGTTGTCGAAGACGATGCTCGCGTCGTCACCGGGGTAGGTGAACCGCATCCGGGCCGCATGGTCGGACGGTGTCATCTCGGCCTTGAGACCGTTGTCGAATGTCACACCGTAGTAGTGCGGCCTCGCCGTCTCGTTCTCGTGGTGGAACGGCAGCGCACGCGCCTTGCGGGAGGCGTCCGGGGTGCCGGCGACCGCCGAGGGCATCAGCTGGAAGGTCTGCCGGTCGCCCATCCAGGGGCTCGGTTCGTGGCTGGCGCTGAAGGCCTGGAGGGTGGGCAGGTTGTCCTCGTTGTTGCCCCGTGCGTAGTCGTACAGCCAGCTCGTCGAGCCGGCGTTGGTGACCGGTGTCCAGAAGTTGAAGCCGTTCGGGACCGCGGTGGCGGGGAAGTTGTTGCCCCGGGAGAAGGCTCCGCTGGAGTTGGTGCCGCGGACCGTCGACGCGTAGTCGGAGAGGTGGGAGCGGCGCTTCTCGGGCGCCTTCGGGGCGATCTCGATGTCGTCGATCCAGCCCTGGAACTTCGCCGTGCCCTTGGGGGAGTCGTACGCCACCAGGATCCGGTCGACGGTCCTGCCCGCCGCGACCGTGCCGATCGTCGACTCGACCTTGTTCCACTGGTTGACGTACAGCCGCTTGGCGTCGGCCTGGCCCTGCGGGGTCAGCAGCCCGCCGTTGCTGTCGGTGGCCCGCAGATCGCTCAGATGCGTGCCGTCCGTGAACGCCAGGTCCACCGAGACATGGGTCGCCGGGTACGAGAGGTCGGTCTCGCCCATCTGGGGATAGACCAGATACGACAGTGAGGTGTCACGGGTGACAGCCGTGTTCACGTCGAAGACCTTGTTGTACGAGTACGCCCGGCCGTCCGCCTTGTGCGTACCGGCGTACCGCAGGGCCCGCTTCCCGGTGAAGCCCGCGCCCGCCTTGGCGGTGGGGGATCCGGAGGGGCCGCGGTCGGCCTGGCTGCGCATCTCGTCCGGGGCCGGGGTGGAGGTGTCGCCGTCGGAGAACTGGACATCGGCGAGCTGGGTGGCGTCCGAGGCGCCGTTGTTCTTCGTGATCCGCAGACGGAAGTGCTGGTATGCGGTGTCAGATGTGAAATCGTACGACTTCGTCTGGAACCGCTCGGTGAACGTCTGGCCGGTCCGGGAGTCGAGGTCCCGCCAGTCCTTGCCGTCGGCGGAGCCCTGGAGGGTCCAGTCCTTCGGGTCGCGCTCGTCGTGGTCATTGGCCGAAGTCAGCGCGTATGTCACGACCTCGACCGGTTCGGCCAGATCGAATTCGACCCAGCCGGTGGGCTCGAAGGCCAGCCATTTGGTGCCGGACTCCCCGTCGATCAGGTTTTCCTTGACCTCTCCGCCGCCGGTGTTCTCACCACTGGCGCGGACGTCTGTCACCTTGTCGGTGACATTGCCCGGTATTCCTGCGGAGAAGCCGCCATCGACACCTGATGACCGCTTCTTTCCGTCCGGACCCTCTTCTACGGTGTTGCGCCAGTCCGGCTGCTTTTCGTCCGCTTCGAAGGACGAGTTGAATGTCCGGTCTCCCGAAGGCGGCCGGCCCTTTTCGTGCGCGCCGGCCGACTGTGCGGCGGCGACGGAGGGGGCGGTCACGACCAGAACGAGTGAAGCCGCGATCAGTGCGGCCGTACGGCTTTGTCTCGTGCGAGAACCATGTCGGGGCTGCATGCCGAGCCATTCCTCCCGAGGAGTGCATCTGGACAACGTTGTCAGAGAGATGCGCAAGGTCCAGTAGGGAGCCAAGTGCCGGGATGTGTCAAGGGTGTTGGGCGGGAAGCGCAAGCCGAATCGACCGGAATGCGGAAATCGTTACACCCGGGCCAAGAGCGTGCGGGGGCCATGTATCCGCGAGGTCTCAACTCGGGAAAGACTGCTGCTCAAACTCGCATTCGATCTTGCTCAGTCGACCGGAAGTGGACTATACCTGTCGGCGTCCGCACAGCTTTTCCGGCGACGCGGACAAGGGGGACACGGGGGAAGGGCCGAGGACAGCACGACGGGTGCATCCGATGTCCGGTCTCCCCGACCCCCCACTGCACATGGCTAGCCTGAAATCAGCACCACCCAAGCGCAACTGACCGCGGTGGCGGGGCCCTTCGCCTGAGGCGAATTTCTACGGGCGACCGGTACACACCGCCTGAGTCCTGGAGAAGGCGAGGACTTGAGCATGGGATCCACCTCCGCCCACAAGAATGAGGGCCTTGGCCGTCGCGATGTGATCAAGCGATCGGCCGCACTCGGCCTGATCAGCGTTCCGGCGATGGGCTTCCTGTCGGCGTGCGCCAGCGGCGACAGCAGCAGCGACAAGAAGGTCGAGAAGGGCAAGGTCACCAAGGCCAACCCGCTCGGCGTCAACGAGACGGCCCCGCTTGAGGTGGTCATCTTCGACGGCGGCTTCGGCCAGCAGTACGCGATCGACGCGGAGAAGAAGTACAACGCGGCGTTCCCGAAGGCCCCCAAGGTCAAGCACGTCGCGACGCAGAAGATCCAGTCGCAGCTTCAGCCCCGCTTCAACGGCGGCACCCCGCCGGACCTGATCGACAACTCCGGCGCCGAGCAGATGGACATGGGTGTCCTGGTCGGCAAGAAGCAGCTGCTCGACCTGACGCCGCTGATGGACGCCCCGTCCATCGACGACCCGAGCAAGAAGGTCCGCGACACGCTGCGCCCCGGTGTCCTGGAGATGGGTCAGTTCGACGGCGACCCGGTCTGGATCATGTACTACGCGTACACCGTGTACGGCGTCTGGTACTCGCAGACCGCGCTGGAGAAGCTCGACGCGGAGTACCCGGAGGACTGGGACGCCATGCTCGCCCTCTGCGCGAAGGCGAAGAAGCAGGGCATCGCGGGCTGGACGTACGCCGGTAAGTACCCGTACTACCTGCCGTTCTCGCTCTACCCGTTCATCGGCAAGATCGGTGGCCGGGAGGTTCTCGACAAGATCGACAACCTGGAGCCGAACGCCTGGAAGGACCCCGCGGTCAAGGCGGCGTTCGAGGCGTACTACGAGCTGTACAAGAAGGGGTACATCCTCAAGGGCACCCCCGGTCTGACCCACATCCAGTCGCAGACCGAGTGGACCAAGGGCAAGGCGCTCTTCCTCCCGAACGGTTCGTGGGTGGAGAACGAGGCCGCGCCCACCACGCCCAAGGACTTCAAGATGATGGTCGCGGCGCCGTCCAGCCTGGACTCGTCCGACAAGATGCCGTTCGGCACCATCTGGGCCTCCGGCGGCGAGCCCTTCGTCGTCCCGGCCAACGCGAAGAACCCCCAGGGCGGCATGGAGCAGCTGCGCATCATGCTCTCCGAGGAGTCCTCGAAGAACTTCACCAAGCAGGTCAAGTCGCTCAGCGCCTTCAACGGCGGCACCGACGGTCTGACCCTGTCGAGCGCCATGCAGTCCGGCGTCGACTCGCTGAAGAAGGCCGGCGACAACGTGGTGAACCCGCGTCTGCAGGACTGGTACGTGAAGCTCCAGAAGGAGCAGATCGGTGTCGCCGGCATCGGCGAGATGATGGCCGGCCGCGCGACCCCGGCGGAAGCCATCAAGAAGATCCAGGCCTTCGCGGACGCGGCGGCCAAGGACCAGTCCATCAAGCACTACAAGCACCAGTGAGCAACCGTCACCAGCGGCGGCACCCGCGGAAAGATCGGGGTCGGTAAACGATGCAGCATGGCAAGTACCGTTTCATCGTGGGATTCTTGGTACTCCCACTCGCGTTGTACGCGGTCTTCGTCATTTGGCCGTTCATCCAGTCCATCTACTACTCGTTCACGGACTGGACCGGCCTGAGCCCGGACTTCAAGATGGTCGGGTTCAGCAACTACACGAGGATGCTGAAGGACGACATCTTCTGGAAGTCGTTGCAGCACAGCGTGTTGCTTGTGCTGCTGCTGCCGCTGGTGACGCTGGGCCTGGCGCTCTTCTTCGCCTTCATGCTCAATGTCGGGGGCCGGCGGCGCAAGAACGCCGCGGTCTCCGGCGTGCGCGGCTCAAGTTTCTACAAGATCGCCTATTTCTTCCCGCAGGTGCTCTCGATCGTCATCGTGGCCCTGCTCTTCCAGTTCGCGTTCAATCCCACCAGCGGGATGCTGAATTCGACACTGAAGACGATCGGTCTGGGCTCCATCCAGCCGGACTGGCTGGGCGACCCGAGCCTCGCGCTGGTCTGCGTCATGTCGGTGCTGATCTGGTCGACGGTCGGATTCTTCGTCGTGCTCTTCTCGGCCGGAATGGCGTCCATTCCGAAGGACTTCTACGAGGCGGCGCTCCTCGACGGCGCCAACCGCTTCACCACGTTCTTCAAGATCACCCTGCCGCTGCTCTGGGACACGGTGCAGTCGGGCTGGGTCTACATGGGGATCCTGGCCCTGGGCGTCGAGGCGTTCACCGCCGTGCAGGTCATGACCGTGGGCCCCGGTGGCCCCGACTACTCGACCACCGTCCTGCCGCTGTACGTGTACCAGACGGCCTTCCGTGACGGGCAGGCCGGCTACGCGACGACGATCGGTGTCGGACTGCTCATCGTCACCATGGCCTTCGCCGCCATCGTGATGCGACTGGGCCGGCGCGATCGGCTGGAGTTCTGATGCTGCGATTCCCGGGAGACCTTCCCCGGACCCCCAGCAGGCACCACAGGTCGGCCTCCGTGTCCGGCTCGACAGTACGAGGTGAGTACACGTGAAGACGACTGACACCGCTCCCGCCGCCCCGGCCTCGGACCCGGCCCCGGTGACCAAGGCGCCCGCGCCCGCCGCCAAGGAGAAGAGCGGCGAGGGCCAGGTCCTCAATGTGTTCTCGCACGGTGTGCTGATCATCTGGGCGATCCTGGTCGTCCTGCCGCTGCTCTGGGCGGTGATGGCGTCGTTCAAGACGGACGACTCGATCCTCTCGACGCCGTGGGCGCTGCCCGACAAGCTGCACTTCGAGAACTGGTCGCGCGCCTGGAGCCAGGCGCACATGAGCGACTACTTCTTCAACACCGTCGTGGTGGTGGGCTGCTCGCTCGTCGGCACCCTGCTGCTCGGCTCGATGGCGGCGTACGTACTGGCGCGGTTCGACTTCCCCGGCAACCGCTTCATCTACTACCTGTTCATCGGCGGGATGAGCTTCCCGATCATCCTGGCGCTGGTCCCGCTGTTCTTCGTCATGAACAACATGGACCTGCTGAACACGCGGCACGGACTGATCGCGGTCTACATCGCGTACTCGCTGCCGTTCACCGTCTTCTTCCTCACCTCGTTCTTCCGCACACTGCCGAGCTCGGTGGCGGAAGCCGCGATGCTCGACGGCGCCTCGCACACCCGGACGTTCTTCCAGGTGATGCTGCCGATGGCGAAGCCCGGCCTGATCAGCGTCGGTATCTTCAACTTCCTCGGGCAGTGGAACCAGTACATGCTGCCGACGGTGCTCAACACCGAGCCGAAGTACCGGGTGCTCTCCCAGGGACTCGTCGAACTGGCCACCAGCCAGGGGTACAAGGGCGACTGGTCCGGTCTCTTCGCCGGTCTGGTGATGGCGATGCTGCCGGTCCTCGCGGCCTACATCATCTTCCAGCGCCAGGTCGTCGCCGGGCTCACCGCAGGCGCGGTGAAGTAACGTCCCGGCACCGTCCCCGTACACCCGAACCGCCCGTCGGCCACACGCCGGCGGGCGGTTTCGCGCGTGCGCGGGGCCGTCCCACAGTGCTCATCCGAGGCTTCGCTTGCTCAAGGTCTTGACGGGGAGTGCCGCAAAACGCTCAGCTTAGAG
The DNA here is from genome assembly GCF_040634135.1 of Streptomyces sp. NPDC007164. Taxonomy (NCBI): domain Bacteria; kingdom Bacillati; phylum Actinomycetota; class Actinomycetes; order Kitasatosporales; family Streptomycetaceae; genus Streptomyces; species Streptomyces sp. NPDC007164. The sequence continues at coordinate 11,552 of NZ_JBEYFB010000024.1, read as the reverse complement.
TTCACATGTTAGAGAAAACGGTAGGAGTGAGAGAGTCGATGGAGACTCCGGGGTCGCAGACATCTCTGCATCGCGCCAACCTTGAGCGGGTCGTGCGAGCGGTACGCATGGCCGGTTCGCTCACCCAGGCGGAGATCGCACGGAGCACCGGCCTGTCAGCGGCCACCGTCTCCAACATCGTTCGTGAACTGAAGGATGGAGGCACGGTCGAGGTCACCCCCACCTCGGCGGGCGGCCGCCGGGCCCGCAGCGTCTCGCTCAGCGGTGACGCGGGCATCGTGATCGGCGTCGACTTCGGCCATACGCACCTGCGGGTGGCGGTCGGCAACCTCGCCCACCAGGTGCTCGCCGAGGAGGCCGAGCCGCTGGACGTCGACGCCTCGTCCGCGCAGGGGTTCGGACGGGCGGAACAGCTGGTCAGGCGGCTGATCGAGACGACCGGGATCGGTCCGGACAAGGTGATCGGGGTGGGCCTCGGTGTACCCGGCCCGATCGACGTGGAGTCCGGCACGCTGGGCTCCACGTCGATCCTGCCGGGCTGGACGGGCATCAACCCCAGCAAGGAGCTGGAGGGCCGGCTCGGTGTGCCGGTGTACGTCGACAACGACGCCAATCTCGGGGCGCTCGGCGAGCTGGTGTGGGGGAGCGGCCGGGGGGTCAAGGACCTCGCGTACATCAAGGTGGCCAGCGGGGTCGGCGCCGGTCTGGTGATCGACGGGCGCATCTACCGGGGTCCGGGCGGCACGGCCGGCGAGATCGGGCACATCACACTCGACGAATCGGGCCCGGTCTGCCGCTGCGGCAACCGCGGCTGCCTGGAGACCTTCACGGCCGCCCGGTACGTCCTGCCGCTGCTCCAGCCCAGCCACGGGCCCGATCTCACCATGGAACGGGTGGTCCAGCTGGCCCGCGAGGGCGATCCGGGCTGCCGCCGGGTGATCGGCGACGTCGGGCGGCACATCGGCAGCGGGGTGGCCAACCTCTGCAATCTGCTCAACCCCAGCCGGGTGGTCCTCGGCGGATCGCTCGCCGAGGCGGGCGAGTTGGTGCTCGCGCCGATCCGTGACTCGGTCTCGCGCTATGCCATTCCGAGCGCCGCCCGGCAGCTCTCGGTGCTGCCCGGCGCACTGGGCGGCCGGGCCGAGGTGCTGGGCGCCCTGGCCCTGGTGCTCAGCGAGATGGGTGATTCAACCCTTTTGGAAAGCACCCTGCCGAAAGCCACTCCTGCCTTCACTTAGATAACGAATGGCACCGTTGTCATCTCGTTAAGGATTTACTCCTTGACGCTGACGTTGCAGCCGAGTTGACTGCCAGCCACCTCGGCCGCAACGTTGCGGCCTCGTCAGGGAGGCAACCGAAATGAACGCAACGACGCGACGCATCGTCATAGGCACGGCCGCACTCTCCATGGCCGTCTCCCTCGCGGCGTGTGGCAAGGCCGGTGACGACAAGGACTCCGGCAGCGGCGGCGACGGCAAGACCATCGGCCTGCTCCTTCCGGAGAACAAGACCACGCGTTACGAGACGTTCGACCGCCCCATCATGGAGGCGAAGATCAAGGCGCTGTGCTCCGACTGCGAGGTCAAGTACAACAACGCCGCGCAGGACAGCGAGACCCAGAAGAAGCAGTTCGACGCGCTCGTCACGCAGGGTGTGAAGGTCATCATCCTGGACACCGTCGACTACAAGGCCGCGAAGTCCTGGGTCCAGCAGGCCGCGAAGAAGGACGTCAAGGTCGTCGCGTACGACCGGCTCGCCGAGGGCCCGATCTCCGCCTACGTGTCGTACGACAACGAGAAGATCGGCCAGCTCCAGGGCGAGGCGCTGGTCAAGGCGATGGGCGCCAAGGCCAAGGACAGCAACGTTGTCATGATCAACGGCTCGCCGACCGACCCGAACGCCCCCTTCTTCAAGCGGGGCGCGCACAGCGTCCTCGACAAGCAGGTCAAGAAGGTCGTCTACGAGCAGGACATCCCGGACTGGTCGGCGGACGAGGCCAACAAGAAGATGGGCGCGGCCATCGACTCCCTGGGCAAGGACGGCTTCCAGGGCGTCTACTCCGCCAACGACGGCATGGCCGGCGGCATCATCACGGCCCTGAAGAAGCAGGGCGTGAAGATTCCGGTCGGCGGTCAGGACTCCGAACTCGCCGGTCTGCAGCGCATCCTCGCGGGCGAGCAGTCCTTCTCGATCTACAAGCAGATCAAGCCGGAGGCGGAGACCACCGCCGAGATCGCCGTCCGGCTGCTCAAGGGCGAGAAGATCGACGACCTGGCACCGCTCAAGGTCGACAGCATCTCGGGCGAGTTCAAGGGCACCCCGTCCAAGCTGTACGACGCCTCCGTCGTGACCAAGGAGAACATCGCCTCCACGATCGTCGCCGACAAGGTCTACAAGGCCGAGGAGATCTGCACCGCCCAGTACAAGGCGGCCTGTGACGCCGCCGGCATCAAGTAAGCCACCGCCGGCCGGCGTCACCCCCGGTCCGGTCCGTCGCCCGCCCCGTCCAATGCCCCGCAAGCAGGGGCGGGCGCCGGACTTCTCACCGGTTCCGGACCGCCCACCGGTCCCGGGCCACTCAAAGGTCCCGGGGCTCTCAGCGGTCCCGACCTCATGCCGGTCCCGACCTCATGCCGGTTCCGGACCGATCGCCGGTCCCGACCTCATGCCGGTCCCGACCTCATGCCGGTTCCGGACCTTCCCATCGGCTCCGGTCCTCGGCGCGCGGCCGTCCCCGTCGACGGCGTTCGCCGGGACAGCCCCCCTGAGCCGTCCCGGCCCCGGTGGTCCGGCGACCGGCACTGCCCCTGTGCTCAGCAGCACCATCCCCGCCGGTCAGGCGGCGAAGGAGATGATTCACGTGTCCGCTACGCCCGTGCTGGCGTTGCGCGGAATCTCCAAGCGGTTCGGCGCCGTCCAGGCGCTCACCGATGTGGACCTGGAGATTCGTTCCGGCGAAGTGGTCGCCCTGGTCGGCGACAACGGCGCCGGCAAGTCGACCCTCGTCAAGACCATTTCGGGTGTCCACCCGATCGACGAAGGCGCCATCGAGTGGGAGGGCGCACCGGTCCGCATCAACCGGCCGAACGACGCCCAGGAGCTCGGAGTCGCCACCGTCTACCAGGACTTGGCGCTCTGCGACAACCTCGATGTGGTCGCCAACCTCTTCCTCGGCAACGAACTGCGCAAGGCCTCCGTCCTCGACGAGATCGGGATGGAGAAGCGCGCCAAGGAACTGCTCGACACGCTGTCCATCCGGATACCCAGCGTCCGCATCCCGGTCGCCTCGCTCTCCGGCGGTCAGCGCCAGGTCGTGGCGATCGCCCGCGCCCTGATCGGTGACCCCAAGGTCGTCATCCTCGACGAGCCGACCGCCGCCCTCGGTGTCGAGCAGACGGCCCAGGTCCTCGACCTTGTCGAGCGACTGCGCGAGCGCGGCCACGGCGTCATCCTCATCAGCCACAACATGGCCGACGTGCGCGCCGTCGCCGACAAGGTGGCGGTACTGCGGCTGGGCCGCAACAACGGAGTCTTCGACGTGGCGACCACGTCCCACGAGGAGATCATCTCCGCGATCACCGGTGCCACCGACAATGCCGTCACGCGCCGCCAGGCACGCACAGTCACGAAGGAGGACGCGAAGTGAGCGACCTCGCCAAGACCCCCGGGGCCTCCACCGAGAAGCCCGCCACCGAGAAGCCCGCCACCGAGAAGTCCGCCGCGGCGGTACCGGAGGCCGAGCCGTCGGCGGCCCCGCTGCCCGCGGTCGACCCGCGCCTGCTCGTCCGCGATGAGGGCTTCAAGGGCTACTGGTCCGAGTTCATCCGCAAGGTGCGCGGCGGCGAGCTCGGTTCCCTGCCGGTCCTGGTCGGCCTGATCGTCATCGCGGTCGTCTTCCAGTTCCAGAACAGCAACTTCCTCTCCGCCAGCTCCATCGCCAACGTCGCCGTCTACAGCTCCGGCCTCGGCATCATGGCGGTCGGCATCGTCTTCGTGCTGCTGCTCGGCGAGATCGACCTGTCGGTCGGTTCGGTCGCCGGTGTCGGTGCGGCCGTCTGGGCCGTGCTCAGCGTGAACCACGGCTGGAACGACTGGTCGGCGGTGCTCGTCGCAGTGCTCTCCGGCATGGTGCTCGGCGCGCTGCACGGCTTCTTCTTCGCCAAGATCGGGGTGCCGGCCTTCGTCGTCACCCTGGCCGGATTCCTCGGCTGGAGCGGTCTGCAGGAGTGGATGATGGGCGGTGAGGGCTCGATCAACACGCCGTCCGGCAGCATCGTCGAGAACCTCACCAACTACTTCTTCGAGGACAAGGCCGTCGCGTACGGTGTCGCCCTGGTCGCCGTCCTCGCCTACGCCGCCTCGCTCCTGATGGACAGCCGGCGCCGCAGGGCCGCGGGGCTGCCCGCCCGTCCCACCACCGAGGTCCTGCTCCGCACGGGCATCGTCGCGATCCTCTGCTTCGCCGTCGCGTACGTCCTGAACGAGCCCTCCGGCGCCCGCGGCCTGCCGCTGGCCCTGGTGATCTTCCTCGCCGTGCTGGTCGTCGCGGACTTCGTGGCCCGCCGGACCACCTTCGGCCGTCAGGTCTTCGCGGTCGGCGGCAACCCGGAGGCGGCACGCCGCGCCGGCATCAGCGTCGACCGGATCCGGATCATCGTCTTCGCGCTCTCCGGAATGCTGGGCGCCTTCGGCGGCCTGTTCATCGCCAGCCTCTCCGGCGGCGCCACCAAGAGCGTCGGCGGCGGCAACACCCTGATGCTGGTCATCGCGGCCGCCGTCATCGGCGGCACCAGCCTCTTCGGCGGCCGGGGCAAGGTCTGGTCCGCGCTGCTCGGCATGATCGTGATCCAGTCGATCCAGCAGGGCCTGAACATGATCGGGATGGCCAACGCCATCCAGTACATGATAACCGGCGCGGTGCTGCTGGCCGCCGTGGTCATCGACTCGGTTTCCCGCCGCACGCAGAAGACCGCGGGCCGCGCGTAGGAAGTACCGCGCGCAACCCTGGACATCACACCGCAATATCACACCGCAATATCACACCTGCACGGTCCAGTGCCCGGCGCCCCCGACGGGGTGCCGGGCACTGTCCGGTGCGGGGCACGAGGTGTGACAGCACTCTCCCTGTACTCTCCCCGCCCGATGCCCGCCACGGCGGACGGAACATTAGACTCATCGGATCGGCATGCTCGACCAGCTCAATACGCAAGGAGGCACGGGTGGCTCTGCTGACCCGCATCGGTGGACCGCGTGACCTGGACCGGCTCACTCCCGAGCAGCTGGACCAGCTCGCCGAAGAGATCCGGACCTTCCTGGTCGACGCCGTATCGAAGACCGGCGGCCACCTCGGCCCCAACCTGGGTGTGGTCGAGCTGACCATCGCCCTGCACCGGGTCTTCGAATCGCCGAAGGACAAGGTCCTCTGGGACACCGGCCACCAGAGCTATGTGCACAAGCTCCTCACCGGCAGGCAGGACTTCTCGAAGCTCAAGAGCAAGGGCGGCCTCTCCGGCTACCCCTCCCGTGCCGAGTCCGAGCACGACGTCATCGAGAACTCGCACGCCTCCACGGTCCTCGGCTGGGCCGACGGTCTCGCCAAGGCCAACCAGGTGCTGGGCAAGGACGACCACGTCGTCGCGGTCATCGGTGACGGCGCACTCACCGGCGGCATGGCCTGGGAGGCGCTGAACAACATCGCCGCCGCCAAGGACCGCCCGCTCGTCATCGTCGTCAACGACAACGAGCGCTCCTACGCGCCGACCATCGGCGGCCTCGCCAACCACCTCGCGACGCTGCGCACCACCGACGGCTACGAGCGTTTCCTGGCCCGCGGCAAGGACCTCTTGGAGCGCACCCCCGTCGTCGGGAAGCCGCTGTACGAGACGCTGCACGGCGCCAAGAAGGGGCTGAAGGACTTCATCGCCCCGCAGGGCATGTTCGAGGACCTCGGCCTGAAGTACGTCGGCCCGATCGACGGCCACGACATCGAGGCCCTGGAGTCCGCGCTCCAGCGCGCCAAGCGCTTCGGCGGACCCGTCATCGTGCACTGCCTCACCGAGAAGGGCCGCGGCTACACCCCCGCCCTGCTCGACGAGGCGGACCGCTTCCACGCCGTCGGCAAGATCCACCCCGACACCGGCCTCCCGGTCGCCACCTCCGGCCTCGACTGGACCTCCGTCTTCGGCGAGGAGATGGTCAAGCTCGGCAAGGAGCGCGAGGACATCGTCGCGATCACCGCGGCCATGCTCCAGCCGGTCGGCCTGACCAAGTTCGAGAAGGCGTTCCCGGACCGGATCTACGACGTCGGCATCGCCGAGCAGCACGGCGCGGTCTCCGCCGCCGGCCTCGCCACCGGCGGACTGCACCCCGTCTTCGCGGTGTACGCCACCTTCCTCAACCGCGCCTTCGACCAGGTCCTGATGGACGTCGCGCTGCACAAGTGCGGTGTGACCTTCGTCCTGGACCGTGCCGGAGTCACCGGCACCGACGGCGCCTCGCACAACGGCATGTGGGACATGTCGATCCTGCAGTGCGTGCCCACCCTCCGGATCGCCGCCCCGCGCGACGCCGACCAGGTCCGCGCCCAGCTCCGCGAGGCCGTCGACGTCGACGACGCACCGACCGTTGTCCGCTTCTCCAAGGGCGCGGTCGGCCCGGCGGTCAAGGCCGTCGGCAGGGTCGGTGGCATGGACGTGCTGCGCGAGCCCGGCACCACCCGTCCGGACGTACTGCTGGTCTCCGTCGGCGCGCTCGCCCCGATGTGCCTGGAGATCGCCGACCTGCTGGAGGCCCAGGGCATCTCGACGACCGTCGTCGACCCCCGCTGGGTCAAGCCGGTCGACGAGGCCATGGCCCCGCTCGCCGAGCAGCACCGGGTCGTCGTCACCGTCGAGGACAACAGCCGGGCCGGCGGCGTCGGCTCCGCCGTGGCCCAGGCACTGCGCGACGCCGGGGTCGACGTACCGCTGCGCGACTTCGGCATCCCGCCGCGCTTCCTCGACCACGCCTCCCGCAAGGAGGTCATGGCCGAGATCGGGCTGACCGCGCCGGACATCGCCCGCCAGGTCACCGGCCTGGTCGCCAAGCTGGACGGCCGCTTCGAGAGCGGCGCCGACAGCCGCTCCCTGATCGAGCCCGCCCGCGACTGACGCGAGCGGACACCGGTACGGCCGATGGGCCGGTCGGGTCACCCTGTACGGGTGGTCCGACCGGCCCATTCGCGTGAAATCGCCCGGTGCCGAGCGGTGTGCCGCCGGTGCGGTCCCAATCATGGCGTACACGACGAGTGCGTGGAGGTACGCCGGTGACTGCCCAGCAGGACACACCACCCAGCAGTGAAGGACTGTTCCGGACCAAGACGGTCGAGCAGTCCATCCGCGACACCGAGGAGCCGGAGCACGCGCTGCGGAAGTCACTCTCCGCCCTGGACCTCACGGTCTTCGGAGTGGGTGTCATCATCGGCACCGGCATCTTCGTCCTCACCGGCAAGGTGGCCAAGGAGACGGCGGGGCCCGCCACCGCACTCGCCTTCGTCGTCGCCGGTGTCGTCTGCGCGCTGGCGGCGCTCTGCTACGCCGAGTTCGCCTCCACCGTCCCGGTCGCCGGCTCCGCCTACACGTTCTCGTACGCCTCGCTCGGCGAACTGGTCGCCTGGATCATCGGCTGGGACCTGGTGCTGGAATTCGCGCTGGGCACAGCGGTGGTGGCGGTCGGCTGGTCCGGCTACGTCCGCTCACTGATGGACAACTTCGGCGGGAGCATGCCCGACGCGCTCTCCGGAACGGACGTGGCAAAAGGATTCGGCTTCGACATCCTGGCCTTCGCCCTGGTGCTGGTCCTGACCGTGGTGCTGGTGCTCGGCATGAAGCTGTCCGCCCGGGTCACCACCGTCGTCGTCGCCATCAAGCTCGTGGTGGTCCTGATCGTGATCATCGCGGGGCTGTTCTTCGTGAAGGCCGCCAACTACTCGCCGTTCATCCCCGAGGCACAGCCGCAGACCTCGGGTTCCGGGCTGACCGCACCGCTGGTCCAGCTGATGTTCGGTTACGCACCGACCAACTTCGGCGTCATGGGCGTCTTCACCGCCGCGTCCGTCGTCTTCTTCGCCTTCATCGGCTTCGACGTGGTGGCCACCGCCGCCGAGGAGACCAAGCTTCCGCAACGTGACATGCCACGTGGCATCCTGGCTTCGCTCTTCATCTGCACCATGCTCTACGTCGCCGTGTCACTGGTGGTCACGGGCATGGAGCACTACACCGAACTGTCGGTGGAGGCCCCGCTGGCGGACGCCTTCAAGGCCGTCGGCCATCCCGTCTACGCCGGGCTGATCAGCTTCGGTGCCGCGATCGGCCTCACCACGGTCTGTCTGATCCTGCTGCTGGGACAGACCCGGGTCTTCTTCGCGATGAGCCGCGACGGGCTGCTCCCGAGGTTCTTCTCCAAGACCCACCCGAAGTTCGGCACCCCGTACCGCCCGACCATCCTGCTCGGCGTGATCATCGCGATCGTCGCGGGATTCACCAGCATCAACGAACTGGCGACGCTGGTGAACATCGGCACGCTCTTCGCGTTCGTCGTCGTGGCCCTGGGTGTGATGGTGCTGCGCCGCACCCGCCCCGACCTCCACCGCGCCTTCCGTACCCCGTGGGTACCACTGATCCCCCTCCTTTCGGTGGCCGCGTCGGTGTGGCTGATGCTCAATCTGCCTGCGGAGACCTGGCTGCGGTTCGGCATCTGGATGGTCATCGGCGTGGTCGTCTACTTCGTCTACGGACGCGGGCACAGCCGGATCAACGACCCTGTAGGCCGCCGGTCGTAGCCAGGCCGGTGCGCGACGGGGTGTAGGGCGCACCGGCCGTCCCCCGTCGTCAGCCGCCGGTGGCGGGGGACTTCTTCGCGGACTCCGGGATCGCGCCGTCCTCGCGGATGGCCTTCCAGAGATCGCCGGCCTGCGGCTCGGCCGCCACCACCCGATTGCGGTCCCGAGTGTCGTACGCCACCGGAAGCATGATCGTTTCCATGTTGCCCGGGTCCACGCCGTTCATCGAACGCCCGAACTCCGCGAGGGACTTGAGCGAGGCGAGCCCCGCGTCGGTGGTCAGCGACCTGGTGGCCGAGCCGGCGATCCGGTACGACCTGGCCGGACTGCTCAGCAGGTTCTGCGACTTGATCTCGCTCAGCAGGGCGAGCAGGAACTGCTGCTGGAGCCCGATCCGGCCGAGGTCGCTGCCGTCCCCGATGCCGTGGCGCGTACGGACGTAGGCGAGGGACTCGGTGCCGTCGAGCCTGTGCCGGCCCTTGGTGAGGTCGAGGCCGGAGGCCCTGTCGTGGATGTCCTGCGGGACATCCACGGTGACGCCCCCGATGGCGTCCACCAGATCCTTGAACCCGGCGAAGTTGATCTCCAGGTAGTGGTCGATCCGGACCCCGGACAGCTTCTCGACAGTCTTGACCACACAGGCCGGACCGACCTGCGAGTAGACGGAGTTGAACATCACGCGGTTCGCCGACGGCACCGTCGAGCCGTCCGCCCCGGTGCACTCGGGCCGGGTGACCAGGGTGTCGCGGGGTATGGAGACGGCGACCGCCCTGGAGCGGCCCTCGGGAATGTGCACCACCATCGCGGTGTCGGACCGGGCGCCGCTGACGTCACCGCCGCCGCCCAGCTCCTTGTTCTCGGCACCGGCCCGCGAGTCGGAACCGAGCACCAGCAGGTTCTGGCCGCTGGTCGGCAGCTTCTCGGGGCGGTCCTCACCGAGCGCCTTGTCGATGTCCACGCCCCGGATGTTCCCGTCGAGCCGGCTGTAGAGCCAGTAGACGGTGCCACCGCCGGCGAGCAGCAGGACGAGCAGGACGCCGAGGGTGATCCTGAGGCCGCGGCGGCGCTTGCGAGGACCTTCCCGCCGCCTCCGTCCGCCGCTGCGGGAGGCCGGACGATCCTCGTGGGTGCCCTGTGACATGCCGTCGTGGCTCATCGTGGTCGAGACCTCAAATCTCGTGGCCCGAGGCGGGCCGTGGAGCGCGTGGGACTCGGGTGGGAGGTGTGGCCGGTCCGTGCGTGCATGGCTGAGCGTGCACTGTAGAACAGAGGATCGTGCGAATGGATGTTTTGGCCCCAGGAATCATGATCTGTGCGGCTCGAATTACTATTCGTTCATGACTTGGTTGATCACGGGCGGGGCGGGATTCATCGGGGCGCATGTCGTCCGCGCCATGCGCGAGGCCGGCGAATCGGTCGCCGTGTACGACGACCTCTCCACGGGCGACCGCTCGCGCCTGCCCGCGGACGTCCCGTTCATCCAGGGCTCGACGCTCGACGCGGACCGCCTGCGGCACGCCTTCACGGAGTTCCCGGTGCGTGGGGTGGTCCACCTCGCCGCGAAGAAGCAGGTGGCGGAGTCCGTCGAGCGCCCGCTGTTCTACTACCGGGAGAACGTGCAGGGCCTGCAGACCCTGCTGGAGGCCGCCGCCGACAACGCAGTGCGGGCGTTCCTCTTCTCGTCGTCGGCGGCCGTCTACGGCATGCCCGACGTACCGCTCGTCACGGAATCGACCCCCTGCGCCCCGATCAACCCCTACGGCGAGACCAAGCTGACGGGCGAGTGGATGGTGCGCGCCGCCGGGAAGGCGCACGGCATCGCCACCGCCTCGATGCGGTACTTCAACGTGGCCGGCGCATCCGCCCCGGCCCTCGCGGACACGGGCGTCTTCAACCTGGTGCCCATGGTCTTCGAGAAGCTGACGCAGGGGGCGGCCCCGGTGGTCTTCGGCGACGACTACGACACCGCGGACGGCACCTGCGTACGCGACTTCATCCACGTCGACGACATCGCCTCGGCACATCTCGCCGCGGCGCGAGCCCTCCTCCACCGGGAGCCGGGCACCGACCTGACCGTCAACATCGGCCGGGGCGAGGGCGTCTCGGTGCGCGAGATGATCGAACTGATCGGTGAGGTGACGGGGTACGGGGCCGAGGCGGCCCCGGTCTCGGCACCGCGCAGGGCGGGCGACCCGGCCAGGGTGGTCGCCTCGGCCGACCGGATCCGTGCCGAGCTGGGCTGGTCCGCCCGGCACGACGCCCGCGAGATGGTCGTCTCCGCGTGGGAGGGCTGGTGCCTCGGGCACCCCGCGGCGCGCCGTCCGAATGGTGCCGCCGGCTCTGCCTGAGCACGCCATGGCTTGTTCATGATGTCTCGCTCCAGCGCCCGTGGAGGCGGACGGCGCACTGCTCCTCGACGGCCGGGGCCCGGACGGCGCGGGTGCCGCACTGCGGGAAGCGGCGGCGCTCCCGGGCGACCTGGGAGCGCCGGTGCGGGAGCGGGCGGCGGCCGATGCGCCGGTCGTCGTGGAGCGCTGACGGGTGTGCGGCAGCCGTGCCGGTACGGGAGCGAGAATGGACGTGTTCGCCACAGCACCAGCACGCCGACCGGAGAAGGGGTGAGCGAGCGGTGAAGCCCGCGGTTCCGCTGTACCAGGCCAAGGCCGAGTTCTTCCGGATGCTCGGGCACCCGGTACGCATCCGGGTGCTGGAACTCCTCCAGGACGGTCCGATG
>NZ_JBEYFB010000023.1:0-130480 GCF_040634135.1 Streptomyces sp. NPDC007164 | reverse complement strand
CGCCAAGGGCGCAGGCGCCGGCCTCTCCAAGATCGGCGACATCACCAAGGGCCTCAAGGGCATCAGCAACATCGACATCCCCAAACTCCCCGACGGTACGGTGCAGTTGCCCGACGGTCGCTTCCTGGAGCCCAACGGGAACCTGGTCGCCCCGAACGGCGTGGTCGAAACGACCCCGATCCCGCACGACACGGTCCCCGGCACCTCGGGGCTGCCGTCGTCCTGGCAGGTACAGCAGCCGGTGCCGGTGGGCGTCCACGCGGGAAGCGGCCTCCCTGACATGGCGGCGCACACGCCCGGTGGCGGCTTCGACAACGTGCCGCCCGGTGCGGGCGGCCATGTGCCGGGCGGAGTGCCCGGCCACGTACCGAACGGATCGTTCGGCCCCGCCCCGGCGCACTTCGACCCGGCGAGCCACCTGCCGGGCGGAGCACCCGGCCACGTCCCGGGCAACGTCGGCGCTCACGTTCCCACCGACCACTTCCCCGCGGGCGCGGGCCACGACATCCCCGGTGGCAATCCGCACACCCCGTCCACTCCTGACGCCCCGCACACGCCCCATGGTCCGGACGCCCCGCACACCCCGGGCCATGACGGACCGGGCCCGCACGGGCCCGACGGTTCGCACGGTGGCGGCCACGACACCTCGCACGGCGGGCACGCGGACGACGCGGCCGCGCACGCCGATGACGCGGCGCACGCCGGTGACCATGGCGACCACGGCAGCCATGTCGACCCGCACGGCACCGCCGACGACCTGGCGCACGGCGGGGACGACGCGACGACGCCCGGCCATCCCGGTGGGGACGGGGTGGGTAACGGCGGTCCGGGTGACGGTTTCAAGTACACCCCCCACGTCTCCGCCGACGACTTCGACGACCTCACGGCGGCCGAGAAGCATCAGGTCGCCGCCGCCGAACTCACCGATGGGACGGTCCCGTTCGCCGACGACACGGCGGCGATCAAGTACGGCCAGGACTACTGGAACGACTACGTGGACAATCTGGACCCGTCCGCGAAGCAGGCCCTCTGGGACTACACCGGTGAGACGTTCCCGTCGTATCACGACATGAACGGTCATCTGCGCGGCACTCCAGGATTCGGTCCGAAGCCGGAGGTGCTGCACGACATCGCCGAGATGGACAGGGTCATGTCGACGCGTCCCGTGCCCGACGACATCATGGTCGTCCGGGGTACGGGTCTGGGCCACCTCAAGCTGGACTCCCCGCTCGACATGCTGGGCAAGACGTACCCGGACAAGGGCTACACCTCCACGTCCCTCGGCAACCACCCGGTGTCCGGCTTCGCCGGAAAGGAGGCGATCCTGCACCTCCGCGTACCGAAGGGGACGCCCGCCCTCTGGCTGGAGAAGGTCTCCAAGTTCGACGTATCGGAGCGGGAGCTGCTCCTGGCCCGCGGTTCCGAGTTCAAGGTGACCCGCGTCTTTATGGAGAATGGCCAGGTCCAGGTCTACGGGGAAGTCCTGCCGCCGAATAAGGGAGTGGTACACGAATGAGCAGCGAGCAGCGGCCCAATCCGCGGCTGAACGAGGATCTGTTGTTCAACGAGGCGCCCGACGGGCCGCCGCGCTACAGCTCCCAGTCCCACAAGCCGGTCCAGTACCTGACGGTGGCAGACAGGGACGGCGAGGCGATCGGGTACGTATGGGCGAACGACGAGGACGACGCCGCCGGGTGGCTGGTCCGCAAGGCGGGTGGCGACGAAGCGTTCAACAAGGGTGCGAGGTGGGCCCGGAGGCTCCACGACGCGAAGGCCCGGGGTATCGCCCCGACGGCCGCCCTGGCAGAGATGATCAAGGAATCGGACCCTTCGAAGAGCAGCCATGTCGTACCCGGCTCTCTGACCGAGGCGCCGAACGTCGATGTGGTCAGGGGTCTCGCCGCCGCGAGCTGACCATGACGCGCAAACCCGCCGTACCGCGCTACCGCGCCGAGACCGACGGCCCGGTCCATCACCTCACCGTCGCCAATGCCCGTGGCGAGGCGATGGGCTACCTGTGGGCCAACGACGAGGACGACGCCGCCGGTTGGTGCCTGCGGCCCGCCGGGGACCGGGCCGGGATCAACGAGGGGATCGAGTGGTCCGCGAAGCTGAGCGCCGCCAAGGCGCGCGGGCTCGCGCCCACTGCCGCACTCGCCAGGCTGGCCCGGGGCTCGGACCCGAGGTGCGTCAGCCATGTCGTTCCGGGTTCCCTGGCCGAGGCCCCGTCCCTGGCCGCGCTCATGGAGCTGGCCCATGTCGTCACCGAGGCCGACGACCGGCGCCTGCTGGCTCATCTCGACCGCGGGAACGCCGACGCGTGGCGCGAGTTGAGGGAGGCGCTCGCCGCGCTCACGGACGAGGACCGAGCCGTACGGTGGTCCGAGAGCGGGCAGCAGCCCGACGGCACCTGGCTGATGGGCCACCCGGTCCACAGCGAGCGGCTTCGGCGCCTGGTGGGTGCGCTGGCCGCCGTCGGCGCGGTGACGCCCGCGTACCTGTGGCAGGACAATCCACCGCCTGCCGTGCCCGCCGACGGTCGGCTGGGTCCGGCCGACGCGGTGCGCGCGGCCACGGCCGTGGTACGCGGGGAACGGTTCTGCGACGGGACGATCGCGCAGGCTGCGGGGGAAGGACTTCTCGACGCCGTGGCCGAGTCGTTGTGTGTCTGGTACGAGGCCGACGCCGGCGGCCCGCACGGCGTTCCCTGACGGATACGAAATACCGGTTCGCCGTGCCCGCTGGTGGTACGGGCCGGGCTGTACTGCCCGCTCGCCCATGCCTTATGTTGCAGGAGTGAATCGGGGGATTCCCTGCGGTGCCCGTCGGCCGGTTCGGAATATGCCGCTCCCCCGGAGTGCGCGGGAGTGACCCGGTCCCGGCCGCCGTTCCTCGCGCCGGCGGGCGATGACCCGGCGATCGCGAACCCAGCGACCATGACCTACGCAACGTACGACTGAGGCAACGGACGACAGGACGAATGGCACGGGATTACGACAGCCAGCTGCTGGAGTCGGTGGCGGTACGCCGGCGCAGGATGCGTGACGCACTGCTGTTCGGCGCGCAGCGGGCGCGGCGTACGGCGGACGAGCGGCTCGGGAAGGTGTTCGCGGGGATCGCCATTGCCGCCGTGCTGTGCGCGGGATGCGTGGGATGGTCCTTTGTCCAGAACATGCTGGAGAAGCAGAAGGCCGAGCAGCAGAAGCAGCAGCGCCAGGAACAGCAGTACCAGCAGCCGGCCAAAACGGCGCAACCGGAGAAATCCGGGGATTCGGCGAAAAATCCGCAATAGCTCAGTAACTCCGGTGAATTCAGAAAGAGTTCCCCGCAAAGGGGGCTGAGAAGGCGCCAGTAGCATGGGCAGCCCTCAACTGCCCGACTCCTCAAAACGTCGCGATGATAGGTTCCCGTAAAGTGGTGAGCACAGCAACGACTTCCCGAGCGCAGCTCAGCCGGGTGACTCTGGTCGGTGAGCGACGCCGGGCCGATATCGTCCTGCCGTCCGACACGCCGATCGGGCAACTGCTGCCGGACATCCTGCAATTGCTGGACGACCGGGCGGCCTCCCGCCCGATGACCCGGCAGTTGATCACCTCGGACGGCTCCGCTCTCCCGCACGACAGCACGCTGTCCTCGGCCGGGATCGCGGACGGTGCGGTGCTCCGGCTGGTCCGGGCCCACTCCGCGCCCCCTGCCCCGGTCGTGCACGACGTCACCGATCTGGTGGCCGACGATCTCGATCTTCAGGCCTGGCGCTGGCGCCCCTCCGCCCGTCGTACGAGTGCGGGTGTGGCCTCGGTGGTCTTCGCGGTGGTCTCCGCGCTGCTGGCCCGGCGTGAGTTCGGCCTGGAGGCGCTGACCGTCGCCCTCACGGCGGCCACGCTCGTCCTGATGGCGGCCGGTGCGCTGATCGCGAAGATCGGGCAGGGCAACCGGGGTCTGGCGACCGCGCTCCTGCTCGCTTCCGGCAGCCTCGGCATCCTCACCGCCTGGACCGCCGCGGACGCGTACGACTGGTCGGGGAACGCGCGGCTCGCCGCCGTCGCCGCCGCGCTGGTCCTGACGCTGGTGCTCCTCGGCTACTTCTCGCCGCTCGGCCGCGGCGGGCTCATTGGTGCCGTCGCCACCACCGCGATCACCGTGGTGTGGGAGGCCGTCGCCGCCGTCCAGGACGACCTGGCTCGGCTCGGCGCCGTCATGGCGGTCTTCTCGGTCGTGCTGCTCGGCCTGCTGCCCCGGCTGGCGCTGGCTGCCTCCGGGCTCACCGCACTGGACGACCGCCGCTCCGCCGGCACCTCGGTCAGCCGCCACCAGGTGGGCAACGCGCTGGCGGCCACCCACCGCGGTCTCGCCCTGGCGACGGTGGTCACGGCGGTCTCCGCGGCGGCCGGCGGCTGGCTGCTCACCCTGGCCGGCAAGCCGTCCGTGTGGACCGTGGCGCTCCCCTCGCTGGTGGCGCTGGTGCTGCTCTCCCGGGCGCGGGCCTTCCCGCTGGTCGCGGAGGTGGTGGCGCTGTTCGCCGCCGCCGCGGTCCTCCTCGTGCGTCTCGTCGTGCTGTGGATGGGCCACGCCGGGGGCGCCGGACCGCTCGCCCTGCTCTGCGCGGCCGCGGTGCTGCCGCTGCTCGTCCTGGCGGTGCAGCCGCCCGAGCATGTGCGGGTCCGGCTGCGGCGCATGGCCGATCTGGTCGAATCCATCGGCGTGGTGGGGCTCTTCCCGCTCGCCGTCGGTGTGTTCGGCGTGTACGGACAGCTGCTCAACAAGTTCTGAGTCGACGCGCAGGTGCTCCGGGCGGGGCAGCAGGGCGAAAAAGAAGGGCAGACATGCCGAACGAAGACAACTGGCAGGGCGATGTGCTGCGCGCCATGAGGGGCGGCGGCGCCCGGCAGAGCGCGCAGGACCCCGACGGCCGGCGCCCCGAGGGCCAGGACTACGGCGCCCCCGCGCAGGGTCAGGGCGGTCGGCCGTACGGTGCCGCCGCACCGGGGCCCGGCGTCCCCGCGCAGGACGCCCATGCCTACGGGACGCCCCAGCAGCACCCCGGCCAGCCCCAGCAGCCCCAGCAGTACGCCGGCTACCAGCAGGAACAGCCGCAGGCCGCCCAGCAGCAGTACCCCGGCTATCAGGAGCAGCAGCACCAGCAGCAGGCTCAGCAGCCGCCGCCACAGCAGCAGTACCTCGGTCATCAGGAACAGCAGCACCAGCAGCAGGCTCAGCAGCCGCACGCCGGTCACCAGGAACAGCACCAGCACCAGCCGCACGCCGTTTTCCAGGACCAGCAGCAACAGCAGCAGCAGCAACAGCCGCCCCAGCAGCACCCCGGCTATCAGGGACACCCGGGTATGGCCGCCCGCCCCGTCGCGCAGCCGCAACAGCAACAGCACCCGCAGCAGGACCGGCCTCGGACTCAGGCCCCGTACACCCCGGGCACCCGGCCCCATCACGCGCCCGACTCCCGGCCCGTGGTGGACCGGGGGCTGGCCGCCCTCGGGCGCAAGGCGCGGCGCGGTGAGCCGTTCACCGCGCGGGCCGCGCGCGCCCTGCGGGTGAGCGTGTCCTCGTCGGCCGCGCGCGAGGTCGCCCGTACCACCGCCACCGCCGAGACGCTCCAGCAGCCGGTGACGACCGGTCGGCAGATCGCCGTCACCTCCATCCGGGGCGGGGCGGGCAAGTCGACCGTCGCGGCGCTGCTCGGCACCACGTACGCGCACTACCGCCAGGACCCGGTCCTCCTCGTCGAGGCCGACCCGTCGCTCGGCTCGCTGCCGCTGCGGCTCGGCGCCGAGTCGCTGCGGTGGACCACCGGTGACCTGGCGGACATCATCGAGCCGCAGATGTCGCTGCTGGACATCACCGGCTATCTCGTCCAGCTCCCCGGCAACGCCTGGCTGCTGCCCGGCAGCCAGGGCCAGATCGGCGCGATGCTGGACAGCAGGGCGTACGAGCGGGTCATGGTCTCGCTGCGCCGCTACTTCGGCGTCACCGTCGTCGACTGCGAGACGCTGCCCGCCGAGGTCGCCCGGGTCGCGCTGTCCGCCGCCCAGGCCCGGGTGCTGGCCGCCCCCGCCACGCTGGAGGGCATCACCAGCACGTACGCGGTGCTCCAGTGGATGCAGTCGCTGCCCCGGCAGGTGATCGCCGGCACGGTCGTCGTGCTCAGCGAACTGGTGCCGCATCCCGGGCTCGATCTCGACGAGGCGACGAAGAAGATCGAAGCCACCGGGGCGAGCGTCCAGGTGCTGCCGTACGACCGTCATCTGGCGGCCGGCGGCGAGATCCGTACCGAACTCCTGGCGCACGCGACGCGGGAGGCCGCCACCCGGCTCGCCGCCGATGTGTTCCGGCTCTCCCAGCAGCACCACTGATCACCGATCGGCAGCACCACCGGTCCCGATGCCGACCTGACCCGACCCCGAGTGACGGACGACGATGAGTACCCGACTGATCCACCGCCCGGCCAGGACCACCCGGCCGCCGGCCGCCTCCGAGGCGCGCACCATCGAGGCACCGCCGAACCTGCCCGAGGGCAAGTCCGGCAACATCGCGATGTCGCTGTTGCCCGTCGCCGGTGTGATGTCCTCCGTCGTGATGATGACGGTCGTACGCAACAGTCAGTTCGCCGGTCTCGGCGCGATCATCCTCGTCGTCACCGTCATCGGTTCGGTGGCGCTGGTCTTCTCGCAGCGCGGCAAGGCCCAGCGCACCCGCCGTACCCAGCGCGAGGCCTACCTCGCGTATCTGGAGGACCTGCGCGAGGAACTCTCCGTCGAGGAGCGCCGGCGGGCCGAGCGGGCCGATGTCCTCAATCCGCCGCCGCACGCCCTGTACGACATAGTGCGCGACCCGGCCCGGGTCTGGGAGCGGCGCCGTCTCGACGGCGACTTCCTGCGGGTGCGCGTCGGCACGGGTGAGATGCCGGTGCGCGATCTGACGGTCGCCCAGCAGGGCTCGTCCGTCCTGTCGCCGCCCGACACCTTCATGCTCAACGAGGCGTCGGCGCTGATGGACCGCTTCCGTACCGGCACCGAACTCCCGCTGACCGTGCCGCTCGACCGGGTCGGCAACGTCAGTGTCATCGGCCCCCGCGAGGACTGCCTGCGCATCGCGCGCGCCCTGCTCGTCCAGACCGCCGCCACGCACGCCCCCGACGACGTCGCGATGGCGCTCGCCGTGCCCGGTGAGCGGCTGGCCGACTGGGAGTGGGCCAAGTGGATGCCGCATCTGCTCGACACCGAGCAGTTCGACGGTCCGGTCGCGGCCCGCCGGATCGCCCCGTCCGCGCCCCAGCTCTCCCGTCAGATCGGTCCGGAGCTGCGCCGCCGCGCCTCGTACGCGGCCGAGGTACGGCGCGGTCTGTCCGGCAAGGACGCGCTGTCCATGACGTCCCGGCTGCTCGTCGTCACCGACGGGCACGGCGAGGACGCCGTCGACCTGCCGCGCCCGGACGACGCGGTCGGCCTGCGCGAGATGGGCGTCAGCGTGCTGCACCTGCTGGAGCACCGGGTCCAGGAGCCGGGACACGTCAGCGTACGGATCACCGTCGACGGCGACTCGGTCGTCATCGAGGACCTGCGCGAGCAGGAAGCGATCAGCGCCCACGGCACCGTGGACGAGGTCGGCATCCCGTTCGCCGAGGGACTGGCCCGGATGCTGGCGCCGATGCGGCTGTCCGCCGAATCGCTCGTGGACGCCCCGCTGTCGGGCCCCGTCGACTTCGCCGACCTGCTCGGCATCGACGACGTGGCGCAGCTGGACCTGTCGCGGATGTGGGCGCCACGCGGCGAACGTGCCTTCCTGCGCGTGCCGATCGGCATCAGCGACTCCCATCAGCCGGTACTCCTGGACCTGAAGGAGTCCTCCGAGCTGGGCATGGGCCCGCACGGGCTGTGTGTCGGGGCCACCGGTTCCGGCAAGTCGGAGCTGCTGCGCACCCTGGTGCTCGCCCTGGTGGCCACGCATCCGCCGGAGGACCTCGCGCTGGTCCTGGTCGACTACAAGGGCGGTGCGACCTTCGCCCCGTTCGCGGAGCTGCCGCACGTGGCCGGGGTCATCACCAACCTGGAGAACCAGGCGGGCCTGGTCGAGCGGGTGCACGCCTCGCTCGCCGGTGAGGTCAAGCGCCGTCAGCAGGTGCTCAAGGACGCGGGCAATGTCGCCGACATCGGTGACTACGCGGCGCTGCGCGCGGACCGGCGGCCCGATCTGGACCCGCTGCCGCATCTGTTCGTGGTGATCGACGAGTTCGGTGAACTCCTCACCGCGAAGCCGGACTTCATCGACCTGTTCCTGTCCATCGGCCGGATCGGCCGCTCCATCGGTGTGCATCTGCTGCTGTCCAGCCAGCGCATCGAGGGCGGCAAGCTCAAGGGCCTGGACACCTATCTCTCGTACCGGCTCGGCCTGCGCACCTTCTCCGCCGACGAGTCGCGTACGGTCCTGGACACCACGGACGCCTTCCATCTGCCGCCGCTGCCCGGCTTCGGCTATCTGAAGGTCGACACCAGCCATTACGAGCGCTTCAAGGCGAGCTATGTCTCGGGCGCGTACCGGGGGCCGGTGCAGCGCGACGAGGAGCAGGACAGCGGGCCGCTGGCCCTGGAGTACGAGGCGTTCAACACCCTTGCCGAGCCGGAGAGTTCGGGCGAGGAGCCGAAGGTGCGGCGCCGGGAGACCGGGCCGACCGAGATGGGTGTCGTCGTCGACCAGCTGCGGGAGGCGGCCGGTCCGGTGCGCCGGATCTGGCTGCCGCCGCTGCCCGGCGCGATCGCCCTGGACAAGGTCGCGGGGCCGCTGGACGTGGGCCCGCGCGGGATGCAGCTGGCCAAGCGGCGCGGTCCGCTCCAGGTGCCGCTCGGCCTGCTCGACGACCCGACCAAGCAGTGGCAGGGCCAGTGGTACCTGGACCTCACGGTGGCGGGCGGGCACGCCGCGGTCATCGGTGGTCCGCAGACCGGCAAGACGACGCTGCTGCGGACGCTCGCGCTGGCGATCTCGCTGACCCACACCCCGCAGGAGGTCGGCGTCTACGGCCTCGACCTGGTCGGCGGCGGTCTCCAGGCCGTGTCGGGGCTGCCGCACGTCGGCGGTGTCGCCGGGCGGGCGGACCGGGAGCGCGCGGGGCGCACCGTCGAGGAGGTGCGGGGCATGCTCGCGGTCCGCGAGGACCTGTTCCGCGAGCACGCCGTCGACTCCGTGGAGCAGTTGCGTTCGCTGCACGCGGCGGGCCGGCTGCCCCGGCTGGCCTCGGCCGAGATCGTGCTGATCATCGACGGTTTCGGTGCGCTGCGCGACGACTTCGACGAGCTGGACGACGCGGTCGTGGACATCCTCAAGCGCGGTGGCGGCTACGGCATCCACGTCGTCGCGGGCATGCTCCGCTGGAACGACGTACGCATCGCCACCCAGTCGAACTTCGGTACCCGGGTCGAGCTGCGGCTGAACGACCCGAGCGAGTCCAGCATCGACCGCAAGCTCGCGCAGACCCTGTCGGCCGACGAGCCGGGCCGCATCCTCACCGACGGCAAGCTGTTCGCCCAGGTCGCGCTGCCCCGTACGGACGGTCTCGCGGACGTCTCGGAGCTGGGCGCGGTCCTGGAGCACACGGCCCGTACGGTCCGCGCCACCTGGAGCGGTGAGGTCGCCCAGCCGGTCCGGATCCTGCCGCACGTCCTGGAGCCGCATCTGCTGCCGGGCCCGGTCGCCGAGCCCAAGCGGGTGCCGATCGGCCTGGACCAGACGGCGCTGGCGCCCGCCGTGCTCGACCTGTTCCACCACGACCAGCACCTGCTGGTCCTGGGCGACAGCGAGTGCGGCAAGACGAACCTGCTGAAGACCGTCGCCGGCGGGCTGATCGAGCGCTACGGCGAGGACGAGCTGGTCTTCGCCGTCATGGACCCGCGGCGCGGGCTGCGCGGCGCGATCCCGGAGGAGTTCCGCGGCGGGTACGCGTACAACCCCAAGATGTGCGCGGGTCTGGCCGCCGGTATCGCCACCGAGCTGGAGAAGCGGCTGCCGGACGACCGGGCGGACAACGAAGACCTGGAGCCCGGCAGCTGGGGCAGCGGTCCGCGGATCGTGATCCTGGTCGACGACTACGACGTGCTGACCACCGCAGGTCAGTCCCCGCTCGACCCGTTCCTGCCGTACATCCCGTCCGCCGTCGACATCGGTCTGCACTTCGTGCTGACCCGCCGGGTGGCGGGCGCCTCGCGCGGCATGTACGACCCGCTGGTGCTGGGTCTGCGCGAGTCGGGGGCCTCGGCGCTCCTGATGTCGGGCGACCGCAGCGAGGGCCAGCTGTTCCCCGGTGTGTACGCCGCCCAGCAGCCGCCGGGCCGCGGGGTGTTCATCCGCAGGGGCCAGCCCAACCGCCTGGTCCAGACCGTGTACACCGCGGAGTGACCCGCCGGGGCGCGGTCCCGATTCCGCGGGCCGCGCCCCCACCGCACATCCGCACCCGGACGAAGAAGGAACGGCCGACCACATGACCAAGGACGTCATCGCCCTCACCCCGCGCATGCCCGACCCGCTGACCGTGCTCGCGGGTCTGCTCGCGGGCGGCCCGGACAAGCTGGTGGGGACCACGGGCGAGGATGCCGTCGTGCAGCTCTGCGACGATCAGGGCCGGCCGCTGGTCTCCATCGAGGCGCCGCTGCTGGTGCAGGTCGCGGGCGAGGCCGAGCGGCTGCTCGGGGCCACCGCGCCGCCGGTTCCGTTCTGGTGGACGGAGGCCCGTGCCACCACCGGGGTCGAGGAGGCCGAGCTGCTCGCGGGCACCTTCGCGGCCCGGATCGCCACGCTGGCCGGGGGCTCCGCCTGGCCGCCGGAGGCCGCACGTTCCCTCGCGGTGGTGAAGAGCGAGGGGGTGAGCGTCGCGCCGACGCCCGCCGCCGCGCAGCCCGCCGTGGACGCGCTCACCGACAAGGTGGCCGTCATCATCCAGGACCGTCCGGTGGTCGCGATGACGGCCTGGCTCTCGGACGCGTTCCGGGCGGCGGCCAACGCCGAGCTGGGGCTCCAGATCGTCACCTCGCCGGGTGCGACCCTCTCCCCCGCGGTGCGCAACAGCCTCAGCGGCTGGCCGTCGCGCTGGGTGGTGCAGGACGGGAAGGACGGCTACTACGACGGTCTGTCCGGTGCCGTACTGCGCTGGCAGCAGGGCATGTTCGCGACGGTCGAGTCGGCCGACGCCACCCCCGAGGACCCGCGCACCCCGGTGGCCGCCGCCTATCAGGAGGTCACGGACACCGGTGACCGTCAGCTGGCGATCTCGTTCCGCACGGTCCACCCGGCGGACGACCGGCTGGTGCTGGGCGGGGCCCTGGAGTCTGTGTGGCAGGAGCTGACGGGGCAGCCGCCGGCCGGGTGGGGCACCGCCGAGCCCGCCAACCTGCCGTGGTCGCTGCGCCGGCTGACGGATGTCGCCTTCGAGCGGGCGCCCGAGCCGACCTGGCTCGTGGTGGTCGGCAGCCCGGACCGGCCGGGCCTGGCCACGGTCCGCGTCAGCCGTACGAAGGCGGGTGTGGAGGAGGACGTCACGCTGGCGTTCGGCTACGGGTCCGGCGAGGAACCCCCGCTGGACGCCCTGCCCCGGGTGGCGGAGGTGCTCGCCACCCGTCATCACCTGCAGTCGATGCTGGTCCAGCTCCGCAGGGCCCGCCGCGACCTGGCGGTGCCGCCGCGCTTCGAGGGGCCCGGCGTGCCGGTGGCGTTCGTGCTCGGCGCGGAGGAGGTGCGCGAGATGCCCGGCGACCGGGCCCGGCGCACGCCGCTCTCCGAGCCGCCGGTCCAGCTCGGCCCGAGGTCCCGTCCGGCGTTGTACTACCCGCTGCCGGGCGACCCGTCGGACCTGTCCGGCTGGCAGGACTTCGAGCGGCTGATGCGGCATCTGAAGGGCGCCTGAGCGGTACGGGACGGCGGGCGCGACAGCATGCGGGCCGTTTTGGCAAGGCGGCGGGACAAGGCGAGGCACGGCGGGGCGGCGTAAAATCGTCTGCGCGACCGCCCGTGCCGGCGTCCGCGCCGCCGACCGTCGGCAAGCGCAGCTGGTCACCTGTTGCCCAGAGATGGTCATTCGTTTCTGATGATCAAGCAGTTTCGGTCACAAACAGCTTCCCTCTTTCCTCAACAGGGGGTTGACTGGGCGTTACACATGGTGATGCCACCGTCCTGAGCCGAGGGCGATTGCCACCGCGGGCCCACGGGCCCGGCCCCGATGCCCCACCCCCGGCGGAGGAGAGTGAGCAGGAATGACTGCCTCGTCTCGCACGGTGAGCCTCTGGCCAGGGTCGGTGGGTGCGGGCGGCCCGTCCCCCGATGCGTACCCGGCCGCGAGACGCGGGTCCGGCCGGTTACCCGTTCGTATCGTTCATCCGAATCGTCTCGACGAGGGGCACCAATGAGCCAGATTGCGCTGCCAGCGTTTCATATGCCGTTCCAGAGCACCGGATGCAATCCCGGCATCGAGGAGACCCGGAAGGCCGCGTGGGAATGGGCCGAATCCAATGACCTGGGGCTCTCCCCGGTGGCCCGGAAGAAGATGATCCGGACCCGGCCCGAACTCTGGATATCCCTCATATTCCCCACTGCTTCGCAGCAGCATCTCGATCTCTTCTGCCAGTGGCTCTTCTGGGCCTTCCTCGTCGACGACGAGTTCGACGACGGGCCCGCCGGGCGCGATCCCCGCATGTGCGAGGCGGCGATCGACCGGCTGGTCACCGTGCTCGACGGCGGCCCGCCGCGCGGCGCCATGGAACGCGCGCTCGTGGGCCTGCGCACCCGCACCTACCGGGACCGGTCGGCGCGCTGGATCCGGCAGTTCCGGCGGGACACGGTCGCCTGGCTGTGGACCTACTACGCCGAGGCCGTGGAGCGGGCCGCCGGGCAGGCGCCGACCCGGAGCGAATTCGTGAAGCACCGCCGGGACTCGGTGGCCATGCAGCCCTTCCTGGATCTCCATGAGATCACCGCCGGAATCGATCTTCCGGAATCCGCCCGCAGCCTGCCCGCGTACATCGCGCTGCGCAATGCGGTGACCGATCATTCGGGGCTCTGCAACGACATCTGCTCCTTCGAGAAGGAGGCGCTGCTGGGATACGAGCACAATGCGGTGCGCCTCATCCAGCGCGATCGCGACTGCACGCTCCAGGAGGCCGTCGACGAGGCCGGGGCGCAGCTCGCACAGGTCGCGCAGCGGGTGCAGCGCGCCGAGAAGGAGCTGGTCGAGGAGATCGAGGCGGCCGGCATCCAGGGCCCCACCCGGGCCGCCCTGGAGCGGTGCGTACAGGACTACCGGGGGCTGGTCCGGGGCGACTTCGACTACCACGCCCGCGCGGAGCGCTACACCCGTCCCGATCTCGTCGAGGTCGACGAGCGGGACTCCATGTCGGAGCACTTCGCCGCCTGACCCACTGTCGGCACGGCGCGAAAGCCGCGACCGGAGGCCCGGCAACGGCCTCCGGTCCCGCGCCGGACGCGCCGCTGCACGGCCCTCAGGGCCCCGGCGCCCCTTCGCCGTCACCGGCCAGCAGCGGCAGCGCCCGCAGGGCCAGCGCCCATCCCAGCCGCACCTCGCCCGACTCCGCGTTGCAGCCGGTGAGTTCGGCGATCCGGCCGATCCGGTTGAGTACCGTGTTGCGGTGGCAGTAGAGCAGTTCGGCCGCCCGCGCCGCCGAGCAGCCGCTGTCGAGCCAGACCCGCAGCGTACCGAGCAGCACCTCGCGTTCGGCCGCCACGTCCAGTACGCCGCCCAGCCGCGTGCCGACGATGCGTTCGGCGATCTCCGGCCGGCCGACCAGCAGCACCTCCGCGAGCCGGTCGTCGAAGGCCGCCACCTCACCGCTCTGGGCGGGCAGCGTGCGCAGCGCCTGCTCGGCGAGCCGCAGCGCCCGGCCCGCCCGGGCCAGCCGGTCGAACTCCGGTGAGACGCCCGCGGTGGCGCCGGTGCGGTGGCGCAGCAGGCCGAGCAGTACGCCGGACTCCCCCGCGGCCAGCCGCACGATGCCCGCGTACCGGCCCGACCGGGGCCGCCAGAAGGACCAGATGCCGTGCTCGGCGAGGACGGGTGCCGGGTTGGGCGGCGCGGCCGGGTCCTGGGCGGCGGCGACGACGACGTACCGGTCCTGGACCGGCACACCCAGCGCGGCGGAGGCGGCCGCCGCGACCGCCGGATCGTCGCCGCGACCGTCGAGCAGGGCCTCGAAGAGGGCGACGCGGCGGGTTTCCTGCCGGCCCTGCATCTCCAGCTGGGTCATCCGGTACGACTCGGCCATCACCACCGAGTAGCGGTCGATGGTCTCCCAGACCGCGCCCGCCATGTCCAGTTCGGTGTCCCGGTCGCCCGCCGCCCCATGGGTCTCCTGCGTCCCGCGCGTGGCCCGCAGATGCTCGACCATCACCTGCCACATCACCCGGCCACCGCGCCGGTAGGCCTGGAGCACGGTGTCCATCGGTACGCCCTGCTCCGCGCGCCGCCGCCCCGTCTCGCGCGCCGCCTGCCCGGCGTCCCCGCCGGACGACAGCCCGCCGAAGTCCTCCAGCGCGCGCAACAGGTTGTCGCGGCAGATCCCCCACAGGTCGTCCCGGCTGACCGGTGAACCGGAGGCGTACGTGTTGCTGTGCGCGTGGATGTCGTCCACGACCCGCCGGGTCAGTTCCTCGATCCCTGGGAGCAGGGCGACGGCCAGGGACCGCCGCAGCTCGCCGTCGTCGCCGCCTTCGGGACGGGGGCCTTCGGCGTGCGGGGTCCGGGCACCCGGGTTCTGCGCCATGACCGAAGGTTAACGCCGGTCTTAGGCGGATGCCCCGCCGCGTACCGCTCCGCGTGGCCGCTGCCCAGGTGAGGAGCGCACATGGTGGGCAACCGCACATTGTGCGAAGCCGGGGACACGGCCGATTCTGGGCAGGTCCAGCCGTGTGAACACCGTGTTTCCTGGAGCCCGTCATGTTTCTCAGCGTCGCGACCGTCCTGGGTGAGTCGGCCCGCAAGCACCCCGACCGGGTGGCCGTGATCGATTCGGGCAACCGGATCAGCTACCGCGAGCTGTGGGCGGGGGCGCTGCGCTGCGCGGGCGCGCTGCGGGCGTCCGGGGTCCGGCCGGGTGACCGGGTCGCGGTGCTGCTGCCCAATTCGGCGGACTTCCTCTATGTGTACTACGGCGCGCTCGCCGCCGGGGCGTCGGTGGTGCCGGTGCACGGGCTGCTGGTGGCCGAGGAGGTGGCGTACGTGCTGCGGCACAGCGGGTCCGTCGCGCTGATCAGCGGCGGTCCGATGTGGCCGGTCGCCGAGGAGGGTGCGCGCGCCGCGGGTGTCCGGGCCGTGTGCGGCCTGCCGGAGGGCGGCGAACCGCTGACCGCGCCGGAGCCCGCGGCCCCCGAGGACGTCGCGGTGATCCTTTACACCAGCGGCACGACCGGGCGGCCCAAGGGCGCGCTGCTCACCCATCTCAACATCGTGCTGAACGCCTCCGTCTCCGCCCACGACCTGCTCCGGCTGGACTGCGACGACGTGGTCCTCGGCTGTCTGCCGCTGTTCCACAGCTACGGGCAGACCTGTGCAATGAACGCGACGCTGCGGGCCGGGGCGACGCTCGTCCTCATGCCGCGCTTCAGCGGCGCGGGCGCGCTGGAGCTGCTGACCGCCGAAGGCGTGAGCATCTTCATGGGCGTGCCGACGATGTACCACGCCCTGGTCGAGGCGGCGGCGCAGAGCGACCCGGCGAGCCGTCCGACCCTGCGCGCGGCCGTCTCCGGCGGCGCGGCCCTCCCCGTGGCCGTGCTCGAACGTTTCGAGGCCACCTTCACGACCCGGGTCCTGGAGGGCTACGGGCTGACCGAGACGTCCCCGGTCGCCACCTTCAACCAGCCGGAGTTCGGCCTGCGCCCCGGCACGGTCGGCCATCCGGTGTGGGGCGTGGAGATCGGGGTGGCGGACGCGGCGGTGGAGGACAGCGTGGTGCTGCTCGCGGACGGCGAGGTCGGCGAGGTCGTGGTGCGCGGCCACAACGTGTTCGCCGGGTATCTCAACGATCCGGAGGCGACGGCGGCGGCGGTGGTCGACGGCTGGTTCCGCACCGGGGATCTCGGGGTCCGGGACGAGGACGGCTTCCTGAGCATCGTCGACCGGAAGAAGGACCTGGTCATCCGGGGCGGCTTCAACATCTATCCGCGTGAGGTCGAGGAGGTGCTGGTCCGCCACCCGGCAATCTCCGAGGTCGCGGTGATCGGGGTGCCCGACGAGACGCGCGGCGAGGAGATCTGCGCGGTCGTCGTGCTGCGGGGCGGTACGGAGACGGTGACCGAGCAGGAGCTGATCGACTGGTCCAAGGAGCGGCTCGGGCGGCACAAGTACCCGCGGATCGTGCGGTTCACCGAGACGCTGCCGCTGGGACCGACCGGCAAGGTCCTCAAGCGGGCCCTGGCGGCGGGCTCCGCCTGATCCCACCGGCGTCCGCCGTTCACCCGACAGGGCCGGTCCGGGTCGACGCGCCCCCGGACCGGGCATGTATCGAAGCACCGGCACCGGTGGCCGCCGTCCGCCCCGGCGCCGTCGGCGACCGCACCGCAGAAGGGCTGGACCTCATGTCTGCCGTACCCACCCCGATACCCGGGACGTCGCCCCGGGTCAGCACGGTCCACGGGGCGGTGCGCGGCACATTGGAGCAGGGCGTCGCCGTGTTCCGCGGCATCCCGTACGCCGCCGCGCCGGTCGGCGCCCTGCGCTTCGGGGCGCCCGGGCCGCCCGAGCCCTGGGAAGGGGTACGGGACGCGGTGGCGTTCGGGCCGACCGCGCCGAAGCGGCCGTACAACCCGCCGCTGGACCGGCTGCTGCCCGACCCCGACGTACCGGGCGACAACTGCCTCAACCTCAATGTGTGGACCCCGTCCCCGGCCGCCGCCGGGCTGCCCGTCGTCGTCTGGATCCACGGCGGTTCGCTGCTGCACGGCTCGTCGGCGGTTCCGCTGTACGACGGGACCGCGTTCGCCCGGGACGGTGTGGTGCTGGTGTCGGTCAACTACCGGCTCGGAATCGAGGGGTTCGGGGTGCTCCCGGACGCGCCCGCCAACCGGGGGCTGCTCGACCAGATCGCGGCCCTGACCTGGGTGCGGGACAACATCGCGGCGTTCGGCGGCGATCCGGACCTGGTCACGGTGTGCGGCGAGTCGGCGGGGGCGATCAGCATCGGCGCCCTGCTGGCCGTCCCCCGGGCCCGGGGGCTGTTCCGGCGGGCGGTGCTGCAGAGCGGTGCGCCGACCGCGCTGCCGCCGGGCGCGGGCGCCCGGCGCACCACGGAGCTGATCGCCAGGCGGCTCGGGGTGGCGGCGACGGCGGGGGCGCTGGCCGCGGTGGATCCGGCCGCGCTGCTGGCCGCGCAGACCGAGGTGACGGCCGGCGGCTCTCCGCTGACCGGCGGGAATTCCTTCCAGATCGTGGTGGACGGCGAGCTGCTGCCCCGCGATCCGCTGGAAGCGCTGCTGGACGGCGCCGCGTCCGATGTCGATCTGCTGCTGGGCTCGAACAGCGAGGAGTACCGGCTCTGGTTCGTACCCAGCGGTCTGACGGAGCGGCTGTCCGCGTTCAAGCTCAGGCTGGCGCTGCTGAAGTTCAGGGTGCCGGGCGCCACGGCGCGTACGTACCGGGCGAACCGGCCGGGCGCCACGCCGGGCGAGCTGCTCGGCGCGCTCGCCACCGACCTGCTGCTGCGGGTTCCGCTGAACCGGCTGGCCGACGCCCACGCGGACGGCCCGGGAAGCACCCATGTCTACGAGTTCGGCTGGCCGTCCCCGGTGCTGCGGCTGGGCGCCTGTCACGCACTGGAGATCGGCTTCGTCTTCGACACCCTGGACCGGCCCGACGCGGTGGCGCTGGCCGGTCCGGACGCCCCGCAGGAGCTGGCCGACGCGATGCACGCGGCGTGGGTGGCGTTCGCGGTGTCCGGCGACCCCGGCTGGCCGGGCTGGGACGACTCGCGCCCGGTGATGGGCTTCGGCCCCGGAAGGCCGGCCGTGGTGCGGGCCCCGCGCGACGCGGAGCTGCGCGGCTGGGCGCCGTACCGCGAGAGCGCCTGACCGGCGGCCCCCGGCCCGGAGGCCGGGGGTCCTAGGACTCAGTCCTTGTTCTGGGCCGCCCAGAACTCGTCGAACGTGAGCAGCCCGTCGTCGTTGCCGTCGTGCGAGTTGATGACGGCCTGGGCCACCGTCTCGGTGACGTAGGGGTCGCCGAGCTGCGCCATCACACTCTTGTACTCGACGGCCGAGATCAGCCCGTCGCCGTTCAGATCGAACCGCTCGAATGCCTTGCGCGCCGACTCTATGTCCGCCACGGTTCCGCCCCTTCGTCATGCCTGATCAATGCCTGGCCGATGCCTGACTGCCGGTGGTCAGATTAACGGTCGCGGCGGATGGCGGTCGCGGCGGCCGGTGGTCGATCATGGCCGGGGGGATCCGCTGCCCGGCGGACCACGGACCGGACGGGGAAGCGGACGCTGATGGATGACGCGCTGGCACGGATTCTGACGGCCTCGGCGCACGGCCGGTTTCCCCCGCCGGACGGTTCGACGACCGTGGTGCGGCAGCCCTCCGCCCGGGACGCGGGAGTGCTGGCGTTCACCGCGCACTCGGTGGTCTTCACCGACGAGGACCCCGACTGGGTGCGGGCCGTGCTGGCCGGCACCCCCGGCGACGAGCTCGCCGCGACGATGAATCCGCATTTTCTGAACGCGCTGCTGGCCCGGACCGGCCGGCACATGAACACCGTCGACCTGCTGACGGTCGCCCCCGCGCTGCCCGGCGGTCCGGAGATCGAGCTGCGGGAGATCGCGGACCCGGAGCATCCGCGGGTGGCGCGGGCGATGAAGTACCGGGACGAGGTCCGGGTCTGGGCCGCCGACGGCGGTGTGGTGATCCTCGGCCGGGGCGTCGCGGGGCGCTGGGAGACCGCGATCGAGGTGGCCGAGGAGTCCCGGGGCCGGCGGCTGGGCGAACGGCTCGCGCGGGCGGCCCGGCAGCTGGTGCCGGACGCGGCGGTGTGGGCCCAGCAGTCGCCGGGGAACGCCCGCAGTGTGCGGACGTTCCAGGCGGCGGGCTACCGGCCGGTGGGCTCGGAGGCTCTGTTCGTCATGGGGTGAGTGCCCGTCGGATCAGCTGCGCCACGGCTTGTAGTGCGGGTTGTCGACGCACTCGTTCATGATCTCGGTCTTGGTCGCCCGGTCGATCGGGCACGCCCCGGCGATGAACTTCCGGTCGACGCCGCCGGGGAAGGCGACCTCCACCTGGTCGGCGTACTTGTGGGTGTCGCCGATCGTCTTGTTCACGTCGATGCCGCCGGGGGCGTCGATGTAGTAGTTGAACTCGCTCTTCCACTTCTTGTACAGGTCGTGGTCGTACGTGGTGGAGACGAACGGCGACGACTGGTTGACCAGAACGTACTTCTCCACGTCGTACTGGCCGTAGTCGATGTCCCTGGCGTGGAAGCCCTCGTCGAAGATGGTCGCCGGGCCCCGGCCGTCCGCCCGGTAGAGCTGGCGGCAGTCGTTCCGGTACGAGGGCTGCGGGGTGATCCGGTCGAGGTCCACGGGGTCGGCGGCGGCGAAGAGGTGGTCGGCGACGACCGGGCAGCTGCCGGGCTTGAACGCGGCGGCGGGGGCGGCAGCGGCGGTCGGAGCGGCCGCGGGGGCGGCCTGTGTGGCGGCGGCCGGGACGAGCACGGCGGAGAGGGAGAGAACGGCAAGTGCGGCCCGGCGCCGCAGTCGAGAAGTGATCATCATGATGGTCACTGTCGCGCCGGTGCGACACCGGGCCAGGGAGCATCACCCGAAGGCGAGCGTGTCAGGCGGAGTGTTGACGCCGGTGCCGTCAGCGGAAGACGCCGGTGTGGCCGAGCGAGTACCGGCCCGGCTGCGGGTAGACGGCCAGTCCGTGCGGGCCGCTGCCCGCCGGGATGCGGGCGAGCTGCTTGCCGGTGGCGGTGTCGATCGCGTACACCTCGGCGTCGTAACGTCCGCTCAGCCAGAGGACCTTGCCGTCCGCGGAGACCCCGCCCATGTCGGGGCTGCCGCCGCCGGGCAGCCGCCATTTCTTCGCCAGCTTGCGCTGTGCGAAGTCGAAGACGGAGATGGTGCCCTCGCCGCGGTTGGAGATGTACATCTCCTTGGAGTCGCGGCTGACGTAGAGGCCGTGGGCGCCCTTGCCGGTGCGCAGCAGCTTCGGGGTGGTGAACTTCCTTCCGTCCAGCACCCAGATCCCGTCGGCGATCATGTCCGCGATGTAGAACGTCCCGCCGTCCGGCGACAGTTTGACGTCCTGCGGCATCGCGCCCTTGAGCGGCAGCTTCTGCTGGGCGACGACCTTCATCTTCGCGGTGTCGACCTTGAGGAGTTCGCCGGAGAACTCGCAGGAGACGATGAAGTACCGGCCGTCGGGGGTGAAGTCGGCGTGGTTGACGCCCGCGCAGTCGACCGGGACGGTCTTGGCCGTCTTCATGGTGTGGGCGTCGCGGAAGACCAGCTGACGGTCCATCGAGGCCATCACCACGGCGTACTTGCCGTCCGGGGTGAAGTAGAGGTTGTACGGGTCGGAGACCGGCACCGTCGGACCGGTCTTCCCGGTGGCCGGGTCGATGGCCGTGAGGCTGTCGCCGATGTCGTTGTTGACCCAGAGGGTCTTCAGGTCCCAGGACGGCACGACGTGCTGCGGCTGGCGGCCGACCTTGATGGTCTTGATGACCTTGTACGTCGCGGGGTCGATCACGGTCACGGTGTCGGAGTTGGTGTTGGGGACGTACACCCGGGACGGGAAGTCCTTGACGGCCGGTGACAGCTTTCCCGGCCGGTCGGCGGAGTAGACGTCCTTGGCGTCGAGCACCGGGGGCATCCCGGGGAGCCCCGGCGGCGCGGGCGGGGTGAGGCGGTCGGGCTTGACGGGCGGCGCGGCGGCCTCGCTGCCGACGGCCTGGACGTTCGCCTTCTCGGCCGAGGTGCCGCAGCCGGTGAGTACGGCCAGCAGGACGCCCCCGAGCAGGGCCGCGGTGTGCTTGGTGGAGGGAGACATCAGGTCAGCAGCTCCGTGGTCGTCACCGCGCGCAGTCGGCGGCGGTCGATTTCGGTGAGGAGGAGAGGCAGGGCGGCGACCGTGTCCGCGTAGCCGAAGTGCAGGCTCACCACCGATCCGTTGCGGATCTCCCCGGCCACCTTGCGGGTGACGGCCGCGGCGCCGGGAGAGGTGAAGTCGAGGGAGTCCACGTCGTAGGAGAGGACGTGCGGGTAGCCCGCCCGGGCGGCCAGCCGCTGAACGAGCGGGGTGGCGTACCGGGTGCGTGAGGGCCGGAACCAGGTTCCGATGGAGCCGGTGAGCCTGCGCAGCCGCCGGGCGCAGCCGTCGATCTCCGCGTACGCCTCGGCCTCGCCCATCGTGGAGATGTCCACGTGGCGCTGGGTGTGGTTGCCGAGTTCGTGGCCGCCGTCGAGGATGCGCCGGGCCATCGTGGGGTGTTCGTCGAGCCAGCTGCCGACGGCGAGGACGGTGACCCTGGCGTGTGCCCGTTCGGCCTCGGCGAGGACGGTGCGGGCGATGGCGGGGTCGCCCTGGCCGTGGAAGGTGAGGGCGACCCGGGCGCGGTCGCGGGGGCCGTGGTCGATCTGGACCGGCTGTCCGGGGAAGCGGTGCGGTCCGGGCGCGGGGGACGGCGGCCGGGTGGTCGCGTCGGCGGGGTTCTTCGGGCTCACCGTGTCGGTGACGGCCGCGGCCGGCGGGCCGGCGGCGTCATGGTCCGCGCATCCGGTGGTGAGGACACCGGCGAGGGCGGCCCCTGCTCCCGCGCGCAGGGCGCTGCGGCGATGCACCGGACTGTCGGAGGCGTTCATGTGCAGACACAGTAGGGGCGAAATCAGAAGAAAATAACAATTTAGGCATATGGGCGAAGCGAATGAATCACTTAACGAATCCCATAAATACTCACACTTTTGCAGGCAAGTGACCCATCACACCTGCGATTCACCCTGAAGATGTCCCACTATGGGGCCGAATGTGCCACTTGCACCTTTGGCGAAGAGGTCGCCCGTCTGCCATAGTCGGTCACACGACCGCATGACCCGAGCCCGGTCGTCACGAGCGGCCGTGAACACACCCCCCATTTCACGGCCCCCACACAGCAGCCCCCGAAGCGCCTCACCACGGCGGACCGGGGGCTGCTGTGCGTCCGGGGCGCCGGCCGGGGTCAGCGGTCGGAGATCCGCATCTCGAACCAGGTGGTCTTGCCGCGCGGCAGCAGATCCACGCCCCAGCGGTCGGAGAGCTTGTCGACGAGGAAGAGGCCCCGCCCGCTGACGTCCATCGCCTGGACCGGCATCAGACAGGGCAGCCCGCGCGAGGGGTCGCGCACCTCGATCCTGATCCAGCCCCGGCGGCGCAGCATCCGTAACCCGAAGACCCGGGCGCCGGTGTGGCGCACCGCGTTGCCGACGAGCTCCGAGACGAGCAGCACGGCGTACTCGGCGGTCTGCGGGGAGAGTGCCCACTGCCGCAGCACCACGCACGAGGTGAGCCGTCGGGCAGTGGCCGCGGACTCCGGACGGGAGGGCAGCCGGACTTCACCCTCCGTCGGATTTCCGAACAACTCCAGTACCTTGAACGCCTGTTCGTCCTCGACGACCGGCATCCAGCGCGCCGCTGTCGCACCACTGTGCGGTCGCGGCTGTTCCACACCCTCCAGGCCCGCCATGGACACCATCATGGTCGCAAGACGGGTCCCCCGTGGCCGTTCCGGAGGAATCCGCACCCCGGAACACGCCGTTCCGTGAGCGTCGTCGGGCATATGCCGCTGGCAGAATGCGACCCTTCATAGCCCCGCTGACCTGCATGAACACCCCCTCGGATGGCGGTTGACCGGGCCATCGGGAAGTCGACCCCCAAGGTTGCCCCACGGCCCGGCCAATCCGCCCGCACGGATGAACGCGCGTCATTCTGTGCCCAACTGACTTTCCGTCAGAGGAACTTGGCCTTGCCCGGACCCTCTTCGACGAAGCTGCGCATTCCGCGCTCCCGGTCCTCGGTGGCGAACAGTCCGGCGAACCAGTTCCGCTCGATGGTGAGCCCGGTGTCGATGTCCGTCTCCAGGCCGGCGTCGATGGATTCCTTGGCGGCACGCAGCGCCAGCGCCGGTCCCTTGGCCAGCTTGGCGGCCCAGGCGTGCGCCTGCTCGTACACCTCGGCGGCGGGCACCACCCGGTCCACCAGACCGATCGCCAGGGCCTCTTCGGCCCGCACGTGGCGGCCGGTGAAAATCAGGTCCTTGGCCCGGGACGGGCCGATCAGCCGGGCCAGGCGCTGGGTGCCGCCCGCGCCCGGGATCAGTCCGAGCAGGATCTCGGGCTGGCCCAGCTTGGCGTTGTCACCGGCGATACGGAAGTCGGCGCAGAGCGCCAGCTCGCAGCCGCCGCCCAGCGCGTAGCCGGTGACGGCGGCGACGACCGGCTTGGGGATCCGGGCCACCGCGGTGAAGGAGTCCTGCAGCGCCTTGGACCGTACGACCATCGCCGTGTGGTCCATCGCCTGCATCTCCTTGATGTCCGCGCCCGCCGCGAACACCTTCTCGCCGCCGTAGAGGACCACGGCGCGCACGTCGTCGCGCCGGGTCGCCTCCTCGGCGAGTTCACGCAGCCGGTCCTGGGTGGCGACGTCCAGGGCGTTCATGGGCGGGCGGTCAAGCAGGATCGTGCCGACGCCGTCACGTACTTCGAGGTTTGCGGTCATGGGGGCAGGTTAACCGTCGCTAACGACGGCGGGCCCGGTGCTGTTGGTCACAGCACCGGGCCCGCTCCGTACGGCTTGCGCGGAGTACTACGTCTCGCTTGCGCGCAGGACTACTTGGTCCACTCCGACCAGGACATGTTCCAGCCGTTGAGACCGTTGTCCGGCTGGATCGTCTTGTCGTGCGAGTTCTTCACGACCACGACGTCACCGATGAGCGAGTTCTCGAAGAACCAGCCCGCCGAGGTCGTCTTGCTCCAGGCGCCGCGCTCGTCCTGCAGACCGACGCAGCCGTGGCTGGTGTTGGTCGAGCCGAAGATGCCGGAGGCGCCCCAGTAGTTGCCGTGGATGAAGGTGCCCGAGGTGGACAGACGCATCGCGTGCGGCACGTCCTTGATGTCGTACTCGCCGCCGAAGCCGACGGTGTCACCATTCATCCGGGTCACCTTGAGCTTCTCGCTGATGACCATCTCGCCGTTGTACGTGGTGGTCGCCGGGGCGCCCGCCGAGATCGGGATGTCCTTGATCTGCTGATCGTCGCGGACGACCTTCATCCGGTGCGATTCGGCGTCCACCGTGCTGACCTGCTTGCGGCCGATGGTGAAGGAGACCGTCTTGGCCTGCTTGCCGTAGACACCGGGGCGTCCCTCGACACCGTCGAGGTTGAGCTTCACGGTCACCTTGGTGCCCGCGGCCCAGTAGTCCTCGGGGCGGAAGTCGAGCCGGTCGTTGCCGAACCAGTGGCCCTCGACCGGGACGGACGGCTCGGCCGTCACCTTGATGGCCTTCTCGACCGCCTCCGGGTCGGTGATGCCGCGGGTGAAGTGGATCGAGACGGGCATACCGACGCCGACCGTGGAACCGTCCTCCGGGGTGTACTGCCCGATGAAGGTGTTCTGCGGAACCAGCGTGGTGAAGGTGGTGTCCTTCGCCGACTCACGGCCCTTGGAGTCCTTGGCGACCGCGTGGACCCTGTACTTGGTCGCGGCGGCCAGATGCTGGTCCGGTGCCCAGCTCGCGCCGTCGGCCGCGATCTTCCCCTCGACCTCGGTGCCCTTGGGGTCGGAGACCTTGACCGTGGTCAGCTTCCCCTGGTCGGCCGAGACCTTCAGCGCCCCGTTCGTCGCGACGGAGTCCGCGCCGTCCTTCGGTGCGACGGTCACCACGGCCTGCGAGGCCGAGGTGTCCTCGGCCTTCCCCGCTCCGCCGCCCTTGCCGCCGGCGTCGTCTCCCCCGCCGCACGCCGTCACCAGCAACAGCAGCGCACCCAGTACCAGAGCCAGCAGTCCGGTGGAGCCTCGCCCGCCCCGTACGCCGTTCGCCCCGGCCGATGTCCCCGATATCGGCAGCCCGTTCAATGTGGTTGTCTCCCCTCACACGGCCTGGCCCCGCCATGGCCC
Source organism: Streptomyces sp. NPDC007164 (assembly GCF_040634135.1). Taxonomy (NCBI): domain Bacteria; kingdom Bacillati; phylum Actinomycetota; class Actinomycetes; order Kitasatosporales; family Streptomycetaceae; genus Streptomyces; species Streptomyces sp. NPDC007164. The sequence goes on along the minus strand of NZ_JBEYFB010000023.1, from coordinate 105,338 downwards.
CCGGGAGCCCGAAGGCTCCCTCCCCCGCGCGCTGCATATGCACGCTCAGCGAAAGATAATCACACCGGCCGTGTGGAAATGACCCCCCGGATGTCACCGTTCAGTCCCAAGTTGTCCCGGGACTTCTGCCAGGTGGCACGGGACTCCGGGGGCGGGGCGGCCCGACGGGGCCTCAGCGCAGGGCGGAGCCGGCCCTCCACCGGGTCCAGTCGAGATTCCAGCCGCCGAGCCCGTTGTCCGGCGCGACCTTTTTGTCCTTGGAGTTGACGACCTCGACCACGTCGCCGATGAGCGTGCGGTCGTAGAACCGGCCGGCCGGGGTGTCGATGCCGCCGCCCCGCACGTCCTCCAGCCCGACACAGCCGTGGCTGACGTTCTCCGAACCGAAGACGCCCTCGTCCGACCAGTAGTTGCCGTGCAGGAAGGTGCCGGAATCGGTGAGCCGGATGGCGTGCGGGACGTCCTTGATGTCGTACTCGCCGCCGAAGCCGACCGTGCGGCCGTCCATCCGGGTCACTTCGCGCATCTCGCTGACCACCATCTTCCCGTTGTACGTGGTCGTCTTCCCCGCGGCGCCCGCCGTGATCGGAATGGTGGAGACGAGTTCCCCGTCGCGGCGCACCTCCATGGTGTGCGCGGCCGCGTCGACCAGGGACGACTGCGAGCGGCCGATGCTGAAGACGACCTTCTTGTCCTGCGAGCCGTACACGTGCGGCGCGCCCTCCACGTCGCGCAGCGCCATCTCGACGGTCACCTCGGTGCCCGGCTTCCAGTAGCCGGCGGGGCGGAAGTCGAGCCGGTCCGCGCCGAACCAGTGCCCCACCACCTCGACCGGCGGTACGGCCGTCACCCTGATGGCCCGCTGCACGGCCGCGCGGTTGGTGACCGGCCGGCTGAACTCGAAGGAGACGATCATCCCGGTGCCCACCGTGGAGCGGTTCTCCGGTTTGAAGTAGCCGATGAAGCGGTGTCCGGGCACGAGCGTGCTGAAGGTGGTGCGGCGGGTGGTGCGTTTCCCCGAACCGTCCACCGCCACCGCGTGCACGCGGTACTCGGCGCCGAGCCTGAGCCGCCCCTCGCTCCCCCGGGGAGCCCAGGAGAGCCCGTCCCGCGTGATTCTGCCTGGCACCGCCCGGCTCCGCGCGTCCTCGGTCCGGGTCACCTCGACGCTCTCCAGCCGTTCCCCGTCGGGGACCTTCACCGCGAGCCGCCCGTCCGGGCCGATGTTCTTCGCCCCGTCCCGCGGGGTGACCTGGATCGCGTCCTGCGGCGGGCCCGCCGACCCGCCGAAGACCGATCCGGTGCCGGTGCAGCCGGTCAGTACGGCCAGCACGACGAGCAGTCCCGTCCATGTCGGCGCGGTGGCCCTGCTCGCCACCGCTCTCTTCGCTACGTGGTTCACGCCCGCCCAACGACGGGGGCCGGTCGGGGGAAACGTGAGTGCGGGCGCCCGGGTGGGCAGAAACAGGGGGAGGACCACACTCGGGGAGCCGCGGCCGGGACGCCGTGCGCTCCTTTTCGGTGCCGGTCCCCACGAGCCGCGGGAGGCGAGCAGGTGTCGAGCGCAGCCGAGCAAGAGGCGGTGCGGGAGCCGGGTACGGCCGCCGGGAGCCGGGCCGTACGGGGGCGGCCGCCCGCCGTGTGGCCCGGCTCCCCGACCCCGCTGGGGGCCAGGTTCCGGGTCGGTCCCGACGGGGTCGCGGGCACCAACTTCGCGCTCTGGGCCGGTGGTTCGGACTCCGTCGAGCTGTGTCTCTTCGACGCGGACGGGACCGAGCACCGGCTCGCGCTGACCGAGCTGACCCATGAGATCAGGCACGGCTTCGTACCGGGAGTGCGGCCGGGGCAGCGCTACGGCTACCGGGTGCACGGCCGCTGGGATCCCTGGACCGGGGCCCGCTGGAATCCGGCGAAGCTGCTCCTCGATCCCTACGCGCGGGCGGTCGACGGCTCTTTCACCCTTCCGCCGGAGGTGTACGGCCATGTGAGGGACTGGCCGCAGCAGCATGTCGCCGACACCGTCCGCGACGAGCGGGACTCCGCTCCGTACGTCCCCAAGGGGGTCGTGGTCCATGACGACGACGACTGGGCCGAGGACCGCCGGCCGAAGACCCCGTGGGCGGACTCCGTCATCTACGAGCTGCATGTGCGCGGCTTCACCCAACGGCACCCCGGCATCCCCGAGGAGCTCCGGGGCACGTACGCCGGTCTCGCCCATCCGGCGGCCGTCGGGCATCTGCTGCGGCTCGGGGTGACGGCGGTGGAGCTGCTGCCGGTGCACCAGTTCGCCCACGAGGACCATCTGCTGAGGCGCGGTCTGCGCAACTACTGGGGCTACAACTCGATCGGCTACTTCGCCCCGCACGCCGACTACTCGGCGAGCGGCACGGCGGGCGGCCAGGTCGGCGAGTTCAAGAGGATGGTCCGGGCGCTGCACGACGCGGGGATCGAGGTGATCCTCGACGTGGTCTACAACCACACGGCGGAGGCGGGCGAGCTCGGTCCGATGCTGTCGCTGCGCGGCATCGACAACCGCGGCTACTACCGCCTCCAGCCCGACGCCCGCCGCTACGCCGACTACACGGGCTGCGGCAACACCCTGCACGTCGTCCAGCCGCACGTACTGCGACTGATCACCGACTCGCTGCGCTACTGGGTGACGGAGATGGGCGTCGACGGCTTCCGCTTCGACCTGGCGGCCGCCCTGGCCCGCTCCATGCACGACGTCGACATGCTCTCGCCGTTCCTGGCAGTGATCGCCCAGGACCCGGTGCTGCGCCGGGTGAAGCTGATCGCCGAGCCGTGGGACGTCGGCAACGGCGGCTATCAGGTGGGCGCCTTCCCGCCGCTGTGGACCGAGTGGAACGACCGCTACCGGGACGCCGTGCGGGACTTCTGGCGCGGCGCGCTGCCCGACGTACGGGACCTCGGCTACCGGCTGACCGGGTCCAGCGATCTCTACGCCTGGGGCGGCCGGCGCCCGTACGCCTCGGTCAACTTCGTCACCGCGCACGACGGCTTCACCCTGCGCGACCTGGTGAGCTACCAGCAGAAGCACAACGAGGCCAACGGCGAGGGCAACCGGGACGGCACGAACGACAACCGGGCCTGGAACTGCGGCGCCGAGGGCGAGAGCGAGGACCCCGCCGTCAACGCGCTGCGCCGCCGCCAGCTGCGCAACCTGCTGACCACGCTGCTGCTGTCGACGGGTGTGCCGATGCTGGTCGCGGGCGACGAGATGGGCCGTACGCAGGGCGGCAACAACAACGCGTACTGCCAGGACAACGAGACCGGCTGGCTGGACTGGTCGCTGCTCGAACAGCCCGGATGGCGGGAGCTGACCGAGCTGACGGCGCGGGTGCTGCGGCTGCGCCGCAGCCATCCGGTGCTGCGCCGCCGGGCCTTCTTCTCCGGGCTGCCGCAGGCGGCGGACGGGCTGCGGGACCTGGCGTGGTTCACCCCCGGGGGTACGGAGATGACCGAGGGCGACTGGTACGCGCCGGCCGCCACGGTCGGGCTCTTCCTCTCCGGGCGCGACATCCCCGGCCGGGACGCGCGGGGCGAGCAGATCACCGACGACAGTTTCCTGGCGATCCTGCACGCCGGCCACCGCCCGGCCGGCTTCCGGCTCCCCGGACCGCCGTGGGCGCGGAGCTACGAACTGGTCCTGGACACCTCGCGGGAGGACCAGACCGCGGCCCCCGGCACCGTCCACCCGGGCGACGGGACGCTGACCGTGCCGCCCAGGTCGGTGCTGCTGCTGCGGGTCGAGGAGTGAGCGGGTGCGGGCGGCCGGGTCAGCCGAGGATGCCCCGGTCGTAGCCGATCGCCACGGCGGCGGCCCGGTCCTTGGCGCCCAGCTTGGCGAAGATATGGGTGAGATGGGTCTTCACGGTCGCCTCGCTGATGAACAGCTCGGCGGCGATCTCCCGGTTCGGCGTGCCCTTCGCGACGAGTTCCAGCACCTCGCGCTCACGGCCCGACAGCGCCTCGCTGCCCGCGGCCGCCGGGGTGCGCACCCGTGAGATGAGCCGGGAGGCGACGGCGGGCGAGAGCACGGTGCGGCCGTCGGCGGCGGCCCGGACGGCGGTGAACAGCTCGTCGCGGGGCGCGTCCTTGAGCAGGTAGCCGGTCGCCCCGGCCTCGATCGCGGGCAGCGTGTCGGAGTCGGTGTCGTACGTGGTGAGCACCAGCACCTTGGACCGGGCACCGCGCCCGGCCAGCTCCGCGATGGCGGCGACCCCGCCGCCGCCCGGCATCCGCAGGTCCATCAGAACGACATCGGGATCCAGCCGGCCCACCATCTCGACCCCCTCCACCCCGTTCGACGCCTCCCCCAGCACCCGGAAGTCCGGGTCCGAATCGAACATGCCGCGCAGACCGTCCCGTACGACGGGATGGTCGTCGACGACTACGAGCGTGATGACGCGTGCGGGTTCCTCAGCCATGGCAGGCCAACCGTACTGGTCAGCGGCCGTGCCGGACCAGGGGCACCCGGGCACTGACCGCCGTGCCCCGGCCCGGCTCGGTCTCCACCTCGACCGTGCCCGCGATGCGCTCGGCGCGGGCCCGCATGCCGCCGAGCCCGAATCCGCCCGCGCCGCCGGCCCGCGGCAGGGCGGCCGGGTCGAAGCCGCAGCCGTCGTCCCGTACGTCCAGGGTGAGTTCGTCGCCCATGAACGACAGCGTGACCCCGGCCCGGGAGGCCCCGGCGTGGCGGCCGACGTTGGCGAGGGCCTCCTGCGCGATCCGCAGGAGGGTGGCGGCTATCTCGTCGTGGACCGGCTCGACGGTGCCGGTGACGGTGAACTCGGCCCGGACTTCGTGGCGTTCCGCCCAGTCGGTGACCGTGCGCTTCAGCGCGCCCGGCAGGTCGTCGTGTTCCAGCGCCGAGGGGACCAGGTCGTGGACCGAGCGGCGGGCCTCGCCGAGGCTGTGCCGGGCGAGCGTGGCGGCGCGGTCCAGATGCACCCGGGCCAGCGCCGGGTCGGTCTCGCCGATCGAGGTCACCACCTGGAGCTGGGCGATGATGCCGGTCAGCCCCTGGGCCAGGGTGTCGTGGATCTCGGCGGCGAGCCGGCGGCGCTCGTCGGCGACGCCCGCCTCGCGGGCCTGCACCAGGAGCTGGGCGTGCAGCCCGGCGTTCTCCGCCAGGGCCTGTTCGAGGCGGGCGTTGGCCGACTCCAGTTCGGCGATGGTGTCGACCTGGGTGCGGGCGTGGTCGGCCTCGCGGTCGCCGATCCTGGCGAAGACCATGGTGAGGGTTGTGTGCAGCCCGAACAGGGCGGCGAAGGCGATCCAGTTCATCAGGGAGACCGGCGGCAGACCGCTGCCGCACTGCGCGCCCGCCATGATGACGGCGGTGGCCAGCAGCCCGGGGCGGACGGCCCGGGCCGGGAGCAGCCGCCCGGTGTCGAAGTACCCGAGGATCGCGTACACGGAGAAGAACGGGTTGCACCAGGTCAGTGCGAAGGCGATCAGGAGGCGGGCGACGTAGTAGCACTGCGGCGTCCGCGACCTGGGGACGACCATCGGCCCGACCCGCCCCCACCAGAGCTGGAGGGCGAGGGCGACGGGCACCAGCACCGCGGCGGCGTACACGTCCGCGCGGTCCATGATGAGCGGGGCGCTCACGGCCGAGACGAAGGTGCTCAGGCCGAGGAGCCCGTAGGGCCCGTACCGGAAGAACCGTTCCCAACCGTGCTCGGCGTTCACCGTGTCGTTCCGGTGTGCCGTCGCCGTGTCCCACGCCTTCATGGGGTGCAGTCTCCCCGTCCCCGGCGTCCCGGTCACTCCCAGCGGAAGAGACGGGCCGCGAGGAAGGTCACCAGAGCCGTCCACAGTGCCATCACGCCGAGCTGGGCGAAGCCGGGCCAGCCACCGGACGCCGCCCGGTCCAGCGCCTCGGAGGCGGCGCCGAACGGGGTGAACCGGACGATGGTGCGCAGGGTGTCGGGCATGCTCTGCACCGGGATCCAGACCCCGGCGGTGAACATCATCACGAGGTAGACGACCGAGCTGATGGCGGCGGACGCCTTGGCCGTACGGGCGAGGGCGCAGAGCAGCGAGCCGAGCGCCAGCACGCTCGCCACGGCCAGCAGCAGCGCCACGGCGTAGCCGAGCGGCTGCCCGGGCAGTGCGACGCCGAAGCCGGTCCGGCCGACGGCCATCGCCAGTGCGGCGGAGCCCAGGGCGGCGGCGCCGTGCAGCGCGATCTGCGCGGTGAGCAGCGCGGAGGGGCGTACCGGGGTGGTGGACATCCGGCGCAGGATGCCGCGTTCGCGGTAGCCGGTGAGGACCGGCGGCATGGCCTGGAGCCCGGCCATGATCATGCCGAGCAGCACCGCCACCGGCACGTAGAGGTCGATGACGCGCCGTCCCGCGAGTTCGTCGGTGTGCTCCCGGAAGGAGGGGATGAGACCGAGGATCGTCAGGAGCACGGTCGGGAAGACCATGATCCAGAACAGGCTGCCGGGTTCGCGGAGGAAGAGCCGGATCTCGGAGCGGAGCACCGCACGGTGCGCGGAGGCGGCGGAGGCCCTCGCGGGGGCCGTCGCCGGGGCCGGGGCCGGGTTCGCCGTGGTCATCTCAGACAGCCTGTTCTGTGAGGTCGAGGAAGGCGTCGTCGAGCGTCGCCTCGGAGACGCGGAGCCGGTGTGCGGTGATGCGGTGCCGGGCCAGCAGGGAGATCACCGCGTTGACCGTCTCGTCGGTGCCGCTGATGACGATCCGGTCGTCCTCGCGCTCCAGGGAGGCCGCGCCGGGCAGCAGGCCCAGCTCGGTGTCGGTGAGCGGCCGCGAGGGGGTGAAGGAGATGACCGTGGAGCTGCCCGAGCTGCCGATCAGGCCGGACGGGGTGTCGAGGGCGACGACCTTCCCCTTGTCGATGACGGCGATCCGGTCGCAGAGCTGCCTGGCCTCCTCCATGAAGTGGGTGACCAGCAGGACGGTGACGCCGCTGTCGCGCACGTCCTCGATCAGCTTCCAGGTGTCCCGGCGGGCCCGCGGGTCCAGGCCGGTGGTCAGCTCGTCGAGCACCACCACCCGCGGTCCGCCGACCAGGGCGAGCGCGATGGACAGCCGCTGCTTCTGGCCGCCGGAGAGTTTGGCGAACCGGGTGCCGTACACGGTGTGCAGGCCGAGCCGTTCGGCGAGCTCCCGCCAGTCGGCGGGGTCCGGGTAGAAGGCGCTGTACAGTTCGAGCGCCTCGGCCACGGTGAGTTTGGGCTGTAGTTCGCTCTCCTGGAGCTGGGCGCCGAGCAGCCTGGTGACCCGGTCGTGGTCGGCGACGGGGTCGAGACCGGCGACGCGGACCTTGCCCGCGTCGGGGATCCGCAGCCCCTCGACGCACTCGACGGTGGTGGTCTTTCCCGCACCGTTGGGGCCGAGGATCCCGAAGATCTCCCCCTCGTCGACGGTGAAGCTCACGCCGTCGACCACGGGGCGCCCGGCGTAGGACTTGCGCACCCCGTCCACTTCGATGATTGCCATGCCCACGAGCATCGGGGCGCGGCGGCCGGCGCACCATCGTCCATCGCGCTCGAAGCGGCATCGGCCGATCGGTTGATACGGGCTACGACCTGCGGGGCCGTGCGCCGGTCGGCGCCGGTCGGTTGATACGGGCTACGACCTGCGAGGCCGTGCCCCGGTCGGCGCCGGTCGGCCGAAAAACCACATGAGCGGTGTCAGCGGTGAACCGTAGTCTCGCCTGTGATGCCCGAAGAACATGCAGAGCCCAAGGATCGGTCCACCGTTCAGTCCCTGCTGCGGCTGTGGCCCTATGTGAAGCCGGTACGGCACCGGCTGTCCGGTGCCGCGCTGGTGGCGGTCGCCGCGTCCTGTATCGCCCTGGTGATCCCCCTCGTACTGAAGTGGATGGTCGACGGTCCGGTGGCGGACCGGGACCCCGGCGGGGTCTGGCTCGGGGCGCTGTATCTGCTGTTGCTGGGCATCGGTGAGGCCGCGCTCTTCGGGGTGCGGCGGTGGATGGTGGCGCGGCCGCTGGCCGGGGTCGAGGCCGCGATGCGGGCCGATCTGTACCGGCATCTGCAACGGCTGCCGGTGGCCTTCCACGACCGCTGGGCCTCGGGGCAGTTGCTCTCGCGCGCGACCACGGACCTGATGCTGCTGCGTCAGTTCCTGGCCTTCCCTCTGACGTTCCTGCTGGTCAACGGGGTAACGGTGCTGGTCGGCTTCGTCATTTTGCTGGTGCAGCAGTGGACGCTGGGGCTGGTGCTGCTCATTCCGGTCGTGCCGCTGATGATCATCTGCTCGGCCTTCGAGACGAAGTACTCGGTCGTGGCGCGCAGGGCCCAGGACCAGGTCGGCGATCTGACGACGGTCGTCGAGGAGAGCGTGCTGGGCATCCGGATCATCAAGGGCTTCGGCCGGCACCGCAGCCAGGCCCGCGCCTTCCGCGCCCTCTCGCAGCAACTGCGCACCACGGAGCTGGGCAAGGCCCGTCTCCTGGCGGCCATCTGGGCCGCCGTCACCGCGATCCCGGAGCTCGCCATCGGCGCGGCGCTGGTGCTCGGCACCGTGCAGGTCGCGGACGGCGAACTCTCCGCGGGCACCCTGGTCGCCTTCCTCTCCACCGCGCTCGCGCTGCGGTGGCCGGTCGAGTCGATCGGCTTCCTGCTGGCGATGAGCCAGGAGTCGGCGACGGCGACCGAGCGGTTCTTCGAGGTGATGGACGTGGCCGAGGAGAACGACTCGTCCGGCGTGGACGGGCCCGTGACGGGCAGCGGCTCGGCCCGGGGCGAAATGGTCTTCGAGGGCGTGGAGTTCCGCTATCCCGACGCGGAGCCCGGCTCCGTACCCGTGCTGTCCCGGATCGATCTGCGGGTCCGGCCCGGCGAGACGATGGCTCTGGTCGGGGCCACGGGTTCCGGCAAGACCACGCTCACCGCCCTGGTCCCGCGGCTGTACGAAGCGACCGCGGGGCGGATCACGCTGGACGGTACGGACATCACCACCATGCCCCGGGAACAGCTGCGCGAGCTGGTCTCGGTGGCGTTCGAGGAGCCGACGCTCTTCTCGGCGAGCGTCGGGGAGAACGTGCTGATGGGCGATGCCGGCGCCGGGGACGAGGAGTTGCGCAGGGCGCTGGCCATCGCCCAGGCGGACTTCGCGCACGAGCTGCCCGAGGGCGTCGGCACCCAGGTCGGCGAGCAGGGGCTCAGCCTCTCCGGCGGCCAGCGGCAGCGGCTCGCGCTGGCCCGCGCCGTGGTCGGCCGGCCGCGCTTCCTGGTGCTGGACGATCCGCTCTCCGCGCTGGACGTGCACACCGAGGCGCTGGTGGAGGCCGCCCTGCGGCAGGTGCTGGCGGAGACCACGGCGATCGTGGTCGCGCACCGGCCGTCCACCGTGATGCTCGCGGACCGGGTGGCGCTGCTCTCGGAGGGCCGGATCGCCGCCGTCGGCACCCATCAGGAACTGCTGCGCAGCAGCCCCGAGTACGCCTGGCTGATGTCGGGCGCCGAGGACGCGCCCGCCGAGGACGCCTTCCCCGCCGAGAAAGGCCTCACCCGATGACCAGTACGACGGCCACGGACACCGCCCCCGCCGAACCCACCGGGAGCACCGAGAGCGCCGGGGACCGGTTCGACCGGGACGATCTGCCCACCCCGGCCGGCGCGACCGGGGCACTGCTGAGGTCGCTGCTGCGGCCGTACAAGGCCCGGGTGGTGGTCGCCGCGCTGCTGCTGCTGGTCCAGCAGGCCGCGGTGCAGGCCGGACCGCTGCTCGTCGCGTATGCCATCGACAGCGCGGTGCCCGCGTTCCGGGACGAGCGGTACGGGCCGCTGATCGCGGTGGCGGTGGGGTACGCGCTGTGCTCGGCGGCGGCCGGGGGCATGCAGTACGCGTTCATCCGGATCTCCTGCCGGATCAACCAGGACGTGCTGCTCGATCTGCGCGGGCGGATCTTCCGTCATGCGCAGGCGCTCAGCGTGGACTTCCACGAGCGCTACACCTCGGGCCGGCTGATCTCCCGTTCCACCACGGACGTGGAGTCGCTGCAGGAGCTGCTCAGCGAGGGGCTCCAGGAGCTGATCGTCGTCGTCCTGTCCTTCGTCTCCATCTCGCTGATGCTGCTCTGGCTGGACTTCGGCCTGGGCGCGCCGGCCGTGCTCTCCCTCGTACCGCTGTACCTGCTGGTGCGGCGCTTCCAGCGGCGGGCCGGAGTGCTGTACTCCGGGCGGTCCACGGCGATCGCCGCGGTCATCGTGAAGTTCGCGGAGACGATGAACGGCATCCGCCCCGTCCAGGCGTTCCGGCGCGAGCCCGTCAACGACGCGCACTTCGAGAACCTCAACAACACGCACCGGTGGGCGAACGGCTCCGCGATGCTGGAGATGGCGCGTTACGTGGTCGGCTCCCGGCTGGTCGCCAACACGGCGGTCGCCGGAATCGTGCTCTGGGGCGCGTACCGGGTGGCCTCGGGCACCCTGGCGCTCGGCGTGCTGGCCGCGGCCGTGCTCTATCTGCGCCGGCTGTACGACCCGATCGACCGGCTCGGCATGTTCCTCAACTCCTACCAGTCGGCCGCGGCCTCGCTGCAGAAGATCGCGGGGCTGCTGACCCAGACCCCGTCCGTCCCGGAGGCGCCGAACCCGCGCGAGCTGCCGCCCCTGACCGGTGAACACCCGGGCCGTGAGGTCGTGTTCGACCGGGTGCGCTTCGCGTACCGCACCGGCGGCGAGGTGCTGCCCCGCTTCGACCTGACGATCCCGGCCGGCCAGACCGTCGCCGTGGTCGGCTCGACGGGCGCCGGCAAGTCGACGCTGGCCAAGCTGCTGGCCCGCTTCTACGACCCGACGGACGGCCGGGTGCTGCTCGACGGCACGGACCTGCGGGAGCTGGCCGTGGCGGAGCTGCGGCGGGGTGTGGTGATGGTGACCCAGGAGGCGTTCCTGTTCTCCGGGACGGTCGCCGAGAACATCGCGATCGGCAGCCCGGACGCGACCCGCGCGGAGATCGAGCAGGCCGCCAAGGCGATCGGCGCGCACGACTTCATCGCCGGACTGCCCGACGGGTACGACACGGACGTACGCAAGCGGGGCGGCCGGATCTCGGCCGGTCAGCGCCAGCTGGTCGGCTTCGCGCGGGCCCTGCTCGCCAACCCGGCGGTCCTCATCCTCGACGAGGCGACCAGCTCCCTGGACGTCCCCGGCGAACGGGCGGTGCAACGGGCCATGGACACGGTGCTGCACGGCCGCACCGCGGTGGTCATCGCCCACCGCCTGTCGACGGTGGAGATCGCGGACCGGGTCCTGGTGATGGAGCACGGCCGCATCGTGGAGGACGGCGCCCCCGCCGAACTCATCGCCGGGACCGGCCGCTTCGCGGGGCTGCACCGGGCATGGCGGGAGAGCCTGACATGACGGGGCGGGACCGCGGGTTCCGACGGCTCCGGACGCCGGGGTGCCCATTGATCACGACCCGGTACGTCCCCTAGGCGGCGGCTGGGACGGGGTACGCAGGGAGCTGCCAGTCGCCGCCGCGGTCCTCCTTCGAGAACCGCGCCACCAGGTCGGGGATGCGGAAGAAGCAGGCCAGCGCGGTGGCGCTCCGGAAGGCGTTGATCGCGTGCTGGTTCATGGGCATGCCCACGCGCAGCAGGCGGGGGTTCACCCCGGCCTGGATCTCGTTGACGAAGGGCCGCAGGACGCGGTCGTAGTTCGCCAGGGCGGTGGGCAGGTCGTCGGCGTGCCGGTTGATCTCACCGGCCAGGACGTAGGCGCCGGTCAAGCCGCCGGAGACGCCCATGCCGCTGTAGGGAGAGGCGCAGTGCGCGGCGTCGCCGGCCAGGACCACGCGGCCTTCGGACCAGGTGTCGGTGCGCACCTGGACGATCTCCTGGGAGTAGAAGAACGGGCTCGTCCTCATGCCCTCGACGAAGCGCTCGGTCTGCCAGCCGGCGTCGCGGAAGCGGTCGGCCCAGAACTCCTGCTGCCGCTCGACGGGTGCGCGGTGGATCGCGGAGGCTTCCGACGACTCCTCGCGCATCACGAAGTACACCTGGGTCTCGGTCGCGTTGTGGCTGCGGCGCATGATCTGGCGGCCGCCCGGGACCATGTAGGTGTCGCGGATGTTGCTGTCGGAGGCGATGCGCGGGACGAACCAGTAGGCCATGTGGATGCCGACGCGCCAGTACGGGTCGGCCCCCTCCGGGAGGAGCGCTCGCCGGATGCGTGAGCCCTGTCCGTCGGCGCCGACCAGCAGGTCGTACTCGCCGGAGGTCCCGTCCGAGAAGTGGGCGGTGACGTGGTGCTCGTCCTGGTCGAGGCCGTCGACGCTCTTGCCGAAGACGTACTCGGTGTCGTCCTTGGTCGCGTCGTGGAGGATGCGGACCAGGTCGCCGCGCATGATCTCGTACTCCGAGGTGAGGGTCTGGCGGCCCTTGCCGGAGGTGTTCGCCATGATCGTCGCCTTCGGTTTCCCGAGGGCATCGACGAACGCGACGCCCGCCTCGTCCACCAGCCGGCTGCGCACGGCGTTCAGCAGTCCCATGCGTTCGACCGCCTCGATGCCCTGCCCGCGCAGGTCGACCTGTGCGCCCGAGGCGCGCAGCGCCGGGAAGCGCTCGGCGACCGTCACCCGGTGACCGCCGCGGGTGAGCCAGAAGGCCAGCGCCTGCCCGGCGACGCCGCCACCTGCGACGAGGATCCGCAGAGAACGCTTCGTGATCTCGTCCGTCATGACGGCCACTCCAAAATCTATCGGTGATTGATTCCTTTCCAGGGTCGCCTATCACCGATAGATTGTCCATGTGACCAAGATGACCCGTGAGACCGTCGTAGCCGAGGCGCTGGAGCTGCTCGACGAAGTAGGGCTGGAATCCGTCAGTACCAGGCGGCTGGCCAAGCGCCTGGGCGTCGAGCAGCCGTCGCTCTACTACCACTTCCGGACCAAGAAGGACCTCCTGGCGGCCATGGCGGAAGCCGCCATGACCTCTCACGCCGGCGCGCCGCTCCCGTCACCCGCGGACGACTGGCGCGCATGGTTCCTCGACAACTCGCGCAGCTTCCGGCGCACCCTGCTGCAACGTCGTGACGGCGCGCGCCTCCACGCCGGCACCACCCCGACCGGCGACCTCGACCGGATCCGGCACAAGATGGCCTTCCTCGTCGCCTCCGGCGTTCCCGAGCGGGAGGCGCAGATGGCGATGCTGGCCGCCGGCCGGTACACGGTCGGCTGCGTGCTGGAGGAGCAGGCGGAGACGGGTCCGCAGGAGGACCTGCCGGCCGACGTCCCGGTCCTCGACCAGGAAGCAGCGTTCGAGGCGGGCCTCGCCCTCATCCTGGGCGGCCTCGCGCAGCACACCGCCACGACCGGCTCCACGGTCCGCCCGGAACGCGAACGCTGACCACGCGGAGCAGCGCTCGGGGTTTCACACGGGTCGGTGTGCCGCTCGCTCGATATCTGTCCACCGTTTTCGGGCGGGCCGGGCCCGGGGCTGCCTGAGCGGCACGCCCCGGCGGGCGGGCTCAGTGTGCCGCCGCTGTCCGAACCCCGAAGGCCACCAGCACGGCTCCTGCCAGGCGGCTCGTCCCGCGCCGGAATCGCGGTGTGTCGATTGCCGTGCGCGCGACGGCGATCACGCAGGTCCAGAACAGCAGCCACACCAGTACGACGGCTGCGTGCGCGATCGCGAGCGTCGCGATCTGTGGCGCGATGGGGCGGCCGGCGGTCAGGAACTGCGGCACCAGCGTGAGATAGACCGACGCCGCCTTCGGATTGAGGACGTTGGACCACAACCCCTGGCCGAATGCCCCGAGTTGGGCCCACGGCAGGTGCCATCGCCTGCGTGGCGCGGGTTCCACGCCTCGACGCGCCGAACGCCACGTGGTCACGCCCAGCCAGATGAGATAGACACCGCCCAGGAGCTTCACCACCGTCAGCGCCCGAGCCGACGACATGACGAGGGCGGACAGGCCGACTGCGGCGAACGTCGCGTGGACCAGGAGCCCGCACGCCGAGCCGAACGCGGCGCGCGCGCCGTCGGACCGCGAACCCGCGATCACCTGCTGTGTGACCAGTGTGAAGCTCGTGCCGGGGATCAAGGTCAGGGGTACGACCGCGGTCATGAAGCCGAGTACCGGATGCCACTGCACGCAACGAGCCTACGCAACGGACGTGCCCCGAACCTCCGGTTCCCCCTCATCCGGTCCGAGTCGAGCCGCACCAGGACCGACCGCACCCGACAGGAACGGAGGCGCTTCATCGGAGCAGGCGCGGGCAATTGAACGGACTTTCGCCATTTCTGGCCATTCTCCGCGCCTTCTGATGCCGGTCCCCCGTTACCGACTGAGTTTGATCATTCTCCGCCGCTACCATTCCTCTGGTTCCCTCGGGGGAAGGAATGGCACATGTACAGCATCATCGTGGTACCCGCGAACTGCGCCGGACCCGCCGATCAGATCCGTCTCGAACCCGGCGAGACACTTGCGTTCGGCAGGAATCCGGCCGCTCCGGCCGCAGCCGCGGCCCGCCGCCACCTCACCATCGAGCACGGCGGGGTCTCCCGCACCGCGGGCGAGATCACGGCCTCGGTGGCGTTCTGGACGCTCAGCAACCACAGCGCGCGGCAGACATACGTCGTGGAGAACCCGGAGGGGGCCGGTGAGCACATCAAGGTCGCGCCGGGGCGGGTCGAGGCGCCGATCCCGTTCGAGTTCTCCCGTGTGGTGCTTCCCGCCGGCGGCGATCTCCTCAACTTCGACGTCTGGGCACCACGCCACGACTACGCCGACCGGCCCGCGGACAGGTCCGGGGGCGAGGCCACCGCCCTGGCCTTTCCACTGGACCGCACCAAGCGCTATTTCCAGGTGCTCGCCGCCCTGTGCGAACCGCGACTGCGCGGCGAACCCCACGCGCCATTACCGACCGTCGACCAGGTGACCGAACGGCTGCGTCCCGTCTGGCCGGCCGCGGGCCGCGCCTCGGTCCAGTGGAACATCGACTATCTGGCGGTCAAGCTCCGCCTCAAGCAGCCCCCGGAATCCGCCGTTGGCGGCCCCCGCCTCAACGGGAAGAAAGAGACCCTGGTCGCCCTCGCTCTGCGCTTCGACCTGGTGAGCCAGGAACAACTGGACGTACTCGAAAAGCCGACGACGTGACCGCCGAGGACCATCCCACCGTCCCGGTCCCGGCCGGCTACCTCATCGGCCGCTGGGAAGTCCGCGAGCCCCTCGCCTCCGGAGCGTTCAGCAGTGTCTACGCCGCACGGGCCACCGACCCCGGCTCCGTCTCCGCCGACGGGCTCCCCGCCGACGCGGCGCTGAAGATCCTGACCACCGGCACCCGGACCCCGCGCCAGCTGAGCCACCTCCAGGAGCTGGCCCGTCGCGAGCTGGAGATCCACCGCAAGCTCCAGCACCCGCGTCTCATCCGGATGTTCGAGGCGCAGACCATCGACGATCCCGAACGCCCGGGGCTGGACGGTGCCACGGTCCTCGTACTGGAACGCGCCGCGGGCTCCGTCGAGGATCTGCTCGGCCGTTCCGGTGCCGGGCCGCTGCCCGCCGCCCCGGGACTGCTCGCCCAGATCTGTGAAGGGCTCGCCCAGATCCACCGGGCGGGCTGGGTCCACGGCGATCTGAAGCCGGCCAACGTCCTGCTGATGCCGGACGACTCCGTCCGGCTGGGCGACTTCAACCTCGCCTCCGAGATGGAAGGCACCCACGCCTACGCACCGGTCTTCGCGACACCCGACTACACCCCGCCGGAGCTTCTCTGGTCCGAGATCACCGAGCAGGGCCGGCAGATCCGCCCCACCGCCGACATCTGGGCCTTCGGCATCCTCGCCCACCTCCTGCTGACCAGGACGCTGCCGCTGCCCGGCGGCACCCCCTCCGCCCGCAGGGACAGTCTGCTGCGCTACGCACGCGGCGGGGAGGAACTGCGGCTCTCCGCGGAACTGCCCGAAGCCTGGCGGCCGATCATCACCGACTGCCTCGCCCGCAGCCACGAGGACCGGGCGGCACACGACTCCGGTTCCCTGCTGCGCCGGGTGGAGGCCGCCGCGGGCACCGGCCCGTCCCCGCGCCTCCCCCGCCTCCGCCCGCGCAGGGTGTCCCGCCGGGTGTGGGTGGCGGGCGTCGCGGCGGCGCTGATCGCCTCCGGCGGCGCGTACGCGCTGGGCAACCGGCCGCCGGACCCCGCGCTGTACGGCGCCGAGGAGCTGCGCACGGACCAGGGCGTCCCCGTCGCGTACCGCGCTCTGATCGTGGATGCCGCGCACACCTGCGAGAGCCGCGACGTCACCCCGGCGCTGATCGCCGCGCTGCTGAAGACCGAGTCGGACTTCGACCCCGGTCTCGCCGATCCGGCCAAGGACGAATTCGGCATCGCCCGCTGGACGCCCGAAGTCCTCTACTACTGGCTGCCCGAGAGCCAACGCCCCGCCAAGGTGAAGGACTTGGAGCCCCCCTTCCCCCCGGAGACCTCGATCCCGGCCGTCGGGCGCTACCTGTGCGACATCTCCCGCGCCCTGTCGAAGGACGTGCGGGGCAACCGGAAGGTGGCGGTGGCCGCCGCCTACCGGACCTCGGTCGAGATCGTCAACACCGCCGCCGGTGTCCGCCCGCAGGAACGCTCCTACGCCACGGAGATCGAGCGCCGACTGGACCAGTACACACCGGGCAGCGGCTGACGGAGCAGCACGGGTACCTCGGACGTCCGAGGTACCGCTGCCGGCTGCGGCACCGCATCGTTGCAGCTGTGCGCCGGTACAGGGGAACGGCGCAACCCGATTCACTGAAGGAGCCCGGCATGAGGACATTCCGTACGCTGCTCACCACCGCCGCAACCATGACCGCAGGTGTCGCGCTCGTGATGACACCCGGTACGGCCGAAGCGGCACAGAAGGCATGGTCCTGCCCGAGTGGCTATGTCTGCCTGTACACCGGCACCGCCGGAACCGGCCAGCGCTGCTACACGGACATCTCGATCACGGAGTGGACGACTCAGTCCTGCAACGACGTCAAGTTCATGTCGTCGTTCAACAACGGCACGGTGGCCGGCGGGGTCAACCACGTCCACGCGTACACGAAGTACTCGTACGGCGGGGGCGACTACCACTTCGTCCGCGGAAACAAGGGCCGCCTGACCAGCGACGAGCACCCGAAGGGCATCAGCATCAAGTCCATCAAGTGGACATCGAGCTGACCGAACTGCCGCGCCGGGTAACGGCCGTCGGGGCGAGTGGCGGTCGTCCAAGGGCGACCGCCTACGGGGCCGGGGCGCCGGGGTCCGACAGGGCGATCGCCCCGGCCGGACACAGGTCGACGGCCCGGCGTACCGAGTCCCGCGTCCCGGCGGGCGGCTCGGTTCGCAGCACGATCGCCCTGCCGTCGTCCTCGTCCTGGTCGAACACCTCACCGGCGGTGAACACGCACATTCCGGAGCCGACGCAACGCCCGGCGTCCACGGTGATCCTCATCGCTCAGGCCCCCAGGTGACCGGGAGGCTCTTCACCCCGTAGATGTCCGCGGTCTCCGGACGCAGGACGACCTCCTCCGGCGGTACGGCCAGACGCAGGGTGGGGAAGCGGTCGAACAGCGCGGGGAACGCGACCTTCATCTCGACGCGGGCCAGTTGCTGCCCCAGGCACTGATGGATGCCGTGCCCGAAGGCCAGGTGCCCGCCGCCCTGCCTGCGGAGGTCGAGCACATGGGGATCGGTGAAGCGCTCGGGGTCGCGGTTGGCGGTGTTGTACGACAGGATCACCCGCGATCCGGCCTCGATGGTCCTGCCTCCCACCTCGACGTCCTCCAGTGCCGTCCGCATGAACGTCTTGGCGACGCTGAGGTACCGCAGCAGCTCCTCCACGGCCCGGTCGGCGAGCGCGGGATCGGCGCGCAGCGCGGCCAGTTGCTCCGGGTTGCGCAGCAGCGCGAAGGTGCCGAGGGACAGCATGTTCGCGGTGGTGTCGAGCCCGGCCGCCAGCAGGAGCAGGGCCATCCCCTTCAGCTCCTCGTCGGTCAGATCGCTGTCGGTGAGGTCGCTGAGCACGTCGTCGGTGGGGTTCGCGCGCTTGGCGGCCACCAGCTCCGCGAGGTAGTCCTGGGTCGCGGTGTAGGCCGCGATCATGTCCTCGTCGCTCGTCTCCCCGTTCATGAACGAGTCGATCTGCTCCTGGAAGGACTCCCGGTCCTGGTACGGCACCCCCAGCAGTTCACAGATCACGATGGCGGGGATGGGCTTGGCGAACGCGGTCACCAGGTCCGCCGATGTCCCGGCCGCCTCCATGGCGTCCAGGTGGTCGGCGGTGATCTGTTCGATGCGCTCGGTGAGCAGTCGCATCCGCCGCACGGTGAACTTGCCCATCAGCGGCTTCCGGTAGCGGCTGTGCCGGGGCTCGTCCATGAGCAGGAACTCGCCGGGCGGCGCCGGGGGTGCCTGCATGTCCCCGTAGTCGATGGTCGGATGGAGCATGAGCTCCCTGCGCGAGCTGAACCGCGAGTCGGCCAGGACCGACCTGACCAGGTCGTATCCGGTGATCAGCCAGCCGGGCTTCCCGCCGGGGAAGGTGTAGCGGCTGATGGGGCTGTGCCGGCGGGCGTCGACCAGCTCGGCCGGCGGGTCGAAGGGACAACCGGACTGGCGCTCCGTGGGCATCGTCGTGACGGTGTGCAGTAACTCACCCATGATCATTTCCCCCGCTCATCTCGCGATAGTACGCGTTTGGTGATGCTTGAAAGCTACGTCGCCCTCAGAATTACTGTCAATCCACCGAAATGCATTTACGCAGTTCAGAGGCCATAAATTGATGCAATGACGATGCGGCCGAATGCAATATCGCGTTGCAATGGATGACAGCTAAAGCAATACTGACGGCATGCCAGGAGAACGGTTGACCCAGCAGGACCGCCAGCGCATCGCGGCCGGAATCGCCGACGGGCTCTCCTACTCCGAGATCGCGAGACGGCTCGACCGGCCGACCTCGACGATCAGCCGGGAGATCGGACGCAACGGTGGCTCCGGCGGCTACCTGCCCCAGCAGGCGCACCGGGCGACGGGCCGGCGAGCGCGGCGTGGCACACCGGCACCCCCGCGCGCGGCCGGGCCATCGGGTGACACGGCGGGAGAGGAGATCATCGAGGCGGCGGTCCGGGCGGGGCTGCCGAAGATGATGGCGCGTGTACACATGGACCTGCTGCTGTCCGAGGAGGGCAGGCGCACCGCGGCCGAGCTGACCCGCAGGCTGGAGGTCAGCCCCGCCTCCGTCTCCATGGCTGTGAACTACCTCGTCCAGCACGGCTATGTCCGGCGCGAGCGCGATCCACAACGTCGTCGCGACGTCTACGTGATCGACGACGAGGCCTGGTACCGATCCGTCGTGCTCAGCGCGCGGCAGACACTCGAAACGGCGCGGTCCGCGATGGCCATGGCAGAGGTGTCCGGGCCGGACAGCCCCGTGGGGCAGCGGATGGCCAAGGCAGGGGCGTTCCTGGAGCAGGTCAGCCTGGACATGCTGGAGTCGGCCGGCCGTCGGCGCGAGCTACTGGCGTGACGAATCCCCCTGGTAGGGTCCGCCGGGAGCTTCCACAATGCGATGGAGATGCTGAATGAGGCTGCTCCCGTTGTTCCTCCGCCGGCCGATCGAGGCGGTGTACGAGCGCCGACTGGCCACCACCCTTGCCGGGCTGCCACGGCCCCAGCATGTCGGGATCATGCTCGACGGCAATCGGCGCTGGGCCCGGCAGGCGGGTCACGCGGACGTCCGGGAGGGGTACCGGGCGGGCGGCGCCAAGACGACCGAGTTCCTGGGCTGGTGCGCTGCCGACGGAATCGAGCGCGTGACGCTCTTCATGCTCTCCGACGACAACCTCGGGCGCCCCGCCGAACAGCTCGGCCCGCTGATCGAGATCATCGAAGCGACCGTCCGGGACATCACGGCCGCGGGCCGTTCCTGGGAGGTCCAGGTGATCGGCTCGCTCGACATGCTGCCCGGCGCCAGTGCCCGGGTACTCAAGGAGGCCGCCGCCTCGACCGCGGGGCGCGGCGGGCTCAAGGTGGACGTCGCGGTCGGCTACGGCGGCCGACGGGAGATCGTCGACGCGGTGAAGAGCGCCTTCGAGGCACACATCGCCGCCGGTGGCGACCCTGCCGAACTGGTCGAACGGTTCGACATCGAGGACATCTCCCGGCACCTCTACTCGCCGACGGCCGACCACACCGACTTCATCATCCGGACCTCCGGAGAACAGCGGCTGTCCGGCTTCCTCCTCTGGCAGTCCGCGTATGCCGAGATGCACTGGGTGGACTGCTACTGGCCGGCGTTCCGTCACGTGGACTTCCTGCGCGCACTTCGCTCGTACGCGAGCCGCGAACGGCGATTCGGCAAGTAGCCGTCTTCGGCGCCGGAAAGGCAGTCAGACGGCGCCGAACTCCCCGGTCTTGACGCCCGCCACGAACGCGGTGAACGCGGCGGCGGAGGCGTTCAGCTGCGGACCGCCCGGGTTCTTCGAGTCGCGGACGGGAACCACGCCGAGCGGGGCGACGAGGTTGGCAGCGACCTCGATGCAGTCGCCGCCGTTGCTGCTGTAGGAGGACTTGAACCAGCGGGGGGATTCGGTCGTCACGGGGCGCCCTTTCGTAGCCGCTTGAAGCCCCGCCACGCTCCCGGCGGATCGCCAGGAAGCGTGGCGGGGCTTACGTCGCACTCGGTATCAGTACCCGCGAAGCCGACCGGTCAGACGGCGCCGAACTCTCCGGCCTTCACGCCCGCCACGAACGCGGCGAACGAGACGGCGGAGGCATTCAACACCGGGCCGCCCGGGATCTTCGAGTCGCGCACGGGAACCACGCCGAGCGGGGCGACGAGGTTGGCAGCGACCTCGATGCACTGGCCGCCGTTCTCGCTGAATGAGGACTTGAACCAACGGGGGGACTCGGTCGTCACGGGGTGCCCTTTCGTAACTGGTTGATCATGGCCACGGACGCCGCTCGCGTCAGCGCTTCGGCCTGCAGTTGATGGTAGTCCGTCAGGATGGGCAGCACCGATGGGCTGTCCCGCTCAAGATGGCCCCGATTGGCAGACTCCGCATACGACATGAGCGAGCGGTCCGGCATTGTGAGCACGGTTACCGGCAAGGTCATCGGGCGACGAACTCCGATGTCGAACGGGGCAACTTGGAGCACGGTGTTCGGTAGCTCCGCAAACTCAATCAGGCGCGCGAACTGCGCATCCATGAGGGAGCCGTCCCCGATGGGGCGGAGAAGGCAGCTCTCGTCGAGCACAACGAACACCAGCGGGGGTGGAGTTCGCGCGAGCGACGCTTGGCGCTGCGCAACCAGCGCAATCCGCTCATCTGCCTGCTCCCGCGAGGCAACGCCTCTCTTCACCGTGCTGTCTCCGAGCGCTGACGCGTACTCCGGCGTCTGGAGCAGGCCAGGTATGACGCCGACTTCGTAGAGCCTGATCTCTACTGCGCGCGCCTCGTGAGTGACGTACTCCGGGAATCCCTCAAGCAGCGCTCTGTACCTGACGGCCCGGCTCTGGCGCTCGAATCGGCCTCCGGTTCCAAATGTCCTGTCAGCACTTGCTGCGAACTGCCGAGTTGGTTTCCGTCGCCCAGTTTCGACAGCAGAAATATGGGCCCCGGAGCATCCCATGCGCTCGCCCAGTTCGTCCTGCGTCCAGCCGCGCTCGTCCCGCAAGCTGCGAAGTCGCGCCCCGAATGCCGCACTCGGCGACCGATCGGGGTCCAGTTCCTTCCGATTCACCATCTGACGCCTAACTTGCCTGTCAGTCTGCGTAAGTTGAAGACCCCCTGACTCTAAGCCACGCTGATCCCCCTTGGTAGCGGAACCGTTACGGAGAGGAGTGGCCCATGTCTGTGCAAGACGGCCCCCCGAGTGAGCAGAAGCCCTCGCAAGTCCCCGCCCCCGGCACGATGTTGGTGGACACCAGCCGTCGTGACCGGGTGGGTGAGTTCCGGGGAGTGGCCGGCCCGTACTGGTCCCTGCGGCCGGTCTGCGGCGGGACGGAGTGGGAGGCGGAGCCCGTAAACGTACGGGAGCCGAGTCCCATAGAGCGGTTGCGGGCCGAGATCTCGCGGTGCAACGCCCGGAGCAAGGGGCGGATCCTGTGACCGGCGACGTGAACACACGGCCCCGGCAACCGAGTTACCGGTGCGAAGCTCTTGCCGAAGGGCTCGTGTGCGGTACGGGCGAAACGGCGCGGTACGTCCTCGGCACCTTCCGGACCATCTCCCCCGTCCTCGCCCTGCGCTGGCTCGGCGGACAGGCCCTGTGGATCGTGGACCGGCTCGGCCTCGACGACCACCTCGCGGAGCTCCGCGCCTGGTACGAGGACCGCGAGGGCCAACGCGCCGCCCAGGCGCACATCAGGAGCGGCGCCCCGCTCCTCGTCGTCGTCCCCGACGCGGACTGCACGTACACGCTGTCCGTACGATCCGTGGAACAGGCACCCGTGAACACGCTCCGCCGCCACCTCGGGGAGGGATCAAGATCAGAAATCGCTCGTCGCGCCCCGTGCGACCCCCCGACCGCCGCAGTGCCCTTCGGTACCTGTGGTGGCTGATCGTCTGCCAGCGCCGCCGGGTCGCCGCCGGCGCGCTGCTCGGCAGCGCCTGGATGGTGTGCCTGACGCTGCCGCCGTACCTGCTGTCCCGCGCCATCGACGACGGGCTGCAACCGGGGCGGTGGCCCGCGCTGGCCGGCTGGGTCGCGGCGCTGCTGGGCGTGGGGGTGCTGAACGCCTGGCTGGCCGTCATGCGGCACCGCACGATGACCAGGGTGCGGCTGGACGCCGCGTTCCGTTCCGTGCGGGCCGTGGTCGGGCAGGCGACTCGGCTGGGCGGGGCGCTGCCGCGCCGGGTCACGGCCGGGGAGGTCGTCACGATCGGATTCGGCGATGTCGGGGTGATCGCCAACACGCTGACCATCACCGGCCCCGGTGTCGGCGCGGTGGTCGCCTTCCTCGTCGTGGCCGCGCTGCTGCTTGCCGTGTCACCGCTGCTCGCCGCTGTGGTGCTGCTCGGGGTGCCGTTGCTCGCGGTGCTGGTCGGCCCGCTGCTGGGGCGGTTGCAGGCGGTCGAGGCGACGTACCGGGAGCGGCAGGGCGGGCTCGCCGGCCGTTTCGCGGACATGGTCGGGGGCCTGCGCGTCCTCAACGGCATCGGCGGCAAGGAGGTGTACGCCGAGCGCTACCGGCGCGGCTCGCAGGAGTTGCGGGCGGAGGGGTACCGCGTCGGCGCGGTGACCAGTTGGATCCAGGCCCTCGGTGTCGGTCTGCCCACCCTGTTCCTCGGGGCCGTGACCTGGCTCGCGGCCCGGATGGCGGCCGAAGGAGCCATCAGTGTCGGCGAGTTGGTCGCGGTCTACGGGTACGCCGCGGTGCTCGTGGTGCCGGTCGAGTTCTTCATCGAGGGCGGCTACGGCCTCAGCCGCGGACTGGTCGCCGCCCGCCGGGTCGTCCGGTTCCTGGACCTGGAGCCCGATTCCGCGGGCGGCGAAGCGGCGGCGGACGGGCCAGGATCGTCGGCCACGCTCCATGATCCGGCGTCCGGCGTGGAGGTGGCACCCGGGCGGCTGACCGCGCTGGCCGGTGCCCGGCCGTCGGAGTCCGCGGCGGTGGTCGAGCGGCTCGGCCGGTTCACCGCTTCGGCCGCGACCTGGGGCGCGATACGCCTCGACGAGATCGACCTGACGCAGCTGCGCCGGCGGATCCTGGTCGCGGACAACGAGGCCGATCTGTTCGCGGGCCCGCTGCGCGAGGTGATCGGCGGCGCCCGGGACCGGGACGAGGAGTCCATCGGCCGGGCCCTGTACGCGGCTGTGGCCGAGGACATCGTGCGCGGGCTGCCGGACGGGCTCGACTCGCCCGTCGACGCGCAGGGCCGCAACCTCTCCGGGGGCCAGCGCCAGCGCGTCCGGCTGGTCCGGGCCCTGCTGGCCGATCCCGAGGTGCTGCTGGCGGTGGAACCCACCTCGGCGGTCGACGCGCACACCGAGGCGGCCATCGCGTCCCGGCTGCACGCGGCACGCGCCGGCCGCACCACCGTCGTCACCAGCACCTCACCGCTCGTGCTGGACCGGGCGGACACCGTGTACTACCTGGTCGACGGTCGCGTCGCGGCCGTCGGCAGCCACCGGGAACTCCTGGACCGGGAGCCCGGCTACCGCCTGCTGGTGTCGCGCGGTACGGACGAGGACCCCGCCGGTGAAGGAACCGTCCCGCCGTCCAGGGAGGCCGTGCGATGACCACCGCAACCGGAGCGGCGCCCCAGGCGCTGCCCGTCGCCGAACCGTCCCGGACACTCCGCGCGGCGTTCCGGCTGATCCGGCTGGACGGCCGGGTCTTCGCCGCCATGATCGGCCTCAACGCGCTGGCCGCCGGTGCCGGACTCGTCGGCCCGTGGCTGCTCGGCCGCATCGTCGACGAGGTCGGGGCGGGCGGCGGGGTGGCCGCGGTGGACCGTCTGGCGCTCACCATCCTCGGCTTCGCCGTGGCGCAGCTCCTCCTGGTCCGCTGGGCCGGTTACGTAGGACACCGCTTCGGCGAGCGGACCCTCGCCCGTATCCGCGAGGAGTTCACCGACCGGACGCTCGCGCTGCCCGCCCGGGTGGTCGAGCGGGCCGGGACGGGCGATCTGCTGACCCGGGGCACCACCGATGTCGCCATGGTCGGCGCCACTCTCCGGGACGCCGGGCCCGAGGTCCTCATCGCCGCGGTCCAGGCGCTGTTCATTCTCGGCGCGGTCTTCGTGCTCGACCCGCTGCTCGGGGCGTGCGGGGTGCTGGGGCTGCTCGGGATCTGGTTCGCCGCGCGCTGGTACCTGCGCCGGGCGCTCACCGCGTACCTGACCGAGGGCAGCGCCAACTCGGTGCTCGCGGAGCAGCTCGCGGCCACCGCCGCCGGGGCCCGCACGGTCGAGGCCCTCGGGCTTCAGCAGCGTCGTGTCACCGCCTGCGACGAGGCCGTCGAGGAGTGCTGGAGGACCCGGACCAGGACGCTGTTCCTGCGCAGTGTGCTCTTCCCGGCCGTGGACGTCTCGTACGTCGTTCCGGTGGCCGGTGTCCTGCTGGCCGGCGGCGTACTGCACGACCACGGCGCGGTGAGCCTCGGCGCGGTGGTCGCCTCGGCCCTTTATCTGCGGCAGCTCTCCCAGCCGCTGGACACCATCCTCCAGCGGCTGGAGCAGCTCCAGAGCAGCGGCGCCTCCTTCGCCAGGGTCGAGGGCCTGGCCCCGGCGGCGCATGTGCCGCCGGCCGCCTCCCCCGCACCGGCGGACGACCGGATCGAGGTGACGGACGTGCGCTACGCGTACGACGGCGGGGGCGACGTACTGCACGGTGTCGGTCTGACGGTCCGTCCCGGCGAGCGGCTCGCGGTCGTCGGCCCCTCCGGCGCGGGCAAGACCACCCTGGGCAGGCTGCTGGCGGGCATGGACTCGCCGCGCACCGGCTCGGTGACGGTGGGGAAGGTCCCGGTCGCCGGGCTGGACCCGGAACGGCTGCGCAGGCATGTCGTCCTGGTCACCCAGGAGCACCACGTCTTCCTCGGCACGGTCCGGGACAATCTGCGGATCGCCTCGGCCGACGCCACCGACGACGAACTGCGCGCGGCCCTGGCCGCGGTCGGCGCCGACTGGGCCGACGAGCTGCCGGACGGCCTGGACACCGATCTGGGCCACGGGGCGCACCGGCCGGACGGCGCGCGGGCGCAGCAGCTCGCCCTGGCGCGCGTGGTGCTGGCCGATCCGCACACGCTGATACTCGACGAGGCCACCGCGCTCCTGGACCCGAGGACGGCCCGGCACACGGAGCGGGCGCTGGCCGCCGTGCTCGAAGGCCGGACCGTGGTCGCCGTCGCGCACCGCCTGCAGACGGCCCACGACGCCGACCGGGTGGCGGTGATGGAGGACGGCCGGATCACCGAACTGGGCACCCATGACGAGCTGGTGGCGGCGGGCGGTGCGTACGCCGCGCTCTGGCGTTCCTGGCACGGCGAACGGCCGCCCTCGCCCTGACGGCCCCGCCCTCGCGCTGAAGGGCCCCGCCCCCGTCCGCACCGCTCGGCGCGCGCGGGCGGGGCGGAGCTGGTCTGCTGGTTCCGGGGGCCGTCCACCCATGACCCGGAGAGAGCCAGATGAGCGTCCCCAGTACCTACCGAGCCGCGCAGGCCGCAGCCGCCGGCGGCCCCTTCGAGATCGTCGAGCGTGCGGTGGCGCAGCCCGGTCCGGGGCAGGTCCGGATCTCCGTGGACGCCTGCGGGGTCTGTCACAGCGACGCGCTCTTCGTGAGCGGCGCGCTGCCGGGCGTACGGTTCCCGGTCGTCCCGGGGCACGAGATCGCCGGCCGGATCGAGGAGCTGGGCGAGGGCACGGAGAGTGCCTGGCGGCTGGGCGACCGGGTGGCGGTGGGCTGGTTCGGCGGCAGCTGCGGTCACTGCGCGCCGTGCAGGCGGGGCGACTTCGTGGTCTGCGTGAACCTGAAGGTGCCCGGGTGGGCGTACGACGGCGGCTACGCCGAGAGCGTGGTCGTCCCGGCGGACGCCCTGGCCCGGATCCCCGACGCGCTGTCGGCGGTCGACGCGGCGCCGATGGGGTGCGCGGGGGTGACCACGTTCAACGGGCTGCGGCGCAGCGCCGCCCGGCCGGGTGACCTGGTCGCCGTGCTGGGCATCGGCGGTCTCGGGCACCTGGGTGTGCAGTACGCGGCCGCGATGGGCTTCGAGACGGTGGCGATCGCCCGGGGGGCCGCGAAGGCCGACTTCGCGAAGGAGCTCGGCGCCCACCACTACATCGACAGCACCGCGGGCACCGGCGTCGCGGACGCGCTCCAGGCCCTGGGCGGGGCCAGGGTCGTGCTGGCCACCGCCGCCAACTCCGCGGCCATCACGGCGACCGTGGAGGGGCTAGCGCCGCGCGGCGAGCTGGTGGTCATCGGGGCGGACGCCGAGCCGCTGGGGATCAGCCCGAACCAGTTGCTGATGTCGGGCAAGGTCGTCCGGGGCCACCCGTCCGGCACCGCGCAGGACGTGCAGGACACCCTGGCGTTCAGCACCCTGCACGGGATCCGCCCGATGACCGAGACCGTGCCTTTGGACGGCGCGGAGGCCGCGTACCAGAAGATGATGTCCGGCGCGGCCCGCTTCCGGATGGTGCTCACCACCGGCTGATCCCCGGCCGCCGCGGGCCTCAGCGCGGTGTGCGGACGCCCCGGAGCAGGAGGACGGAGAGCACGGCGGCGCCGGTCATCACGGCGGCGGCACCGGCCGCGGCCATGCCCAGGCCGTGGGTGAAGGCCCGGTCCGCCGAGGCGAGCACCGTCTCTCCCAGCCGGTGCGGGAGCTGCCGGGCCACCGCGACCGCGCCGCCCAGGGTCTCGCGTGCCGCGTCGGGCACGGCGGCGGGCACCGTGGCGCTCATGTCCCGGCCGTAGACGGCGGCGCCGACCGAGCCGAGCAGCGCCATCCCGAGGGCGCCGCCGAGTTCCTGGCCCGATTCGAGGACGGCGGCGGCGGAGCCTGCGCGCTCGGGCGGTGCGGCGCCGAGCGCGAGTTCATTGGCGAGGGTCATCGCGGCGACCAGCCCGCCCGCGTAGACGGCGGACCCGGCGAGCGTCGTCCACAGCGGTGTGTCCACCCCGGTCCGGGTGAGCCAGAGGAATCCCGCGGCGGACACGAGGAACCCGCCGCCCATCACGTATCCGCGGTCGAACCGGCGGGCGAGCGCACCGCCCACCGGGGCGGCGACCAGTACGCCGAGGGACGGCACCAGGCTCCACATCGCCGCCTCGAAGGGGCTCTTGCCCAGGACGGACTGCACGTACTGGGAGAAGAACGGGGCGAATCCGACCGTGGCCGCCATGGCCAGCAGGTTGACGACGGCCGATCCGCCGAAGGCGCGGCGGCGCAGCAGGGCGAGGTCGACCATCGGGTGGGCGAGCCGGGCCTGCCGGCGGAGGAAGACGAAGCCCAGGCAGAGTCCGGCGGCGATCCCGAGGGCCGGCAGCGGCCGGCAGCCGTGCTTGGCCAGCTCCTTGATGCCGTGGATCAGTGGCAGCAGCGCGGCCAGCGAGAGCACCGCGCTCAGGGTGTCGAACCTGCCCCGGGCCGGTGCCTTGGACTCCGGCAGCAGCAGCGGGGCGAGGACCAGCAGCAGCGCCATGGCGGGCAGGTTGACGAGGAACACGGCGCCCCACCAGAAGTGTTCGAGGAGTGCCCCGCTGAGGACCGGGCCGACGGAGATACCGGTGGCCAGCACGGTCGTCCAGACGGCGACCGCCCGGGAGCGCTGTCCGGGGTCGTGGAAGAGGTTGCGTACGAGGGCGAGGGTGGAGGGCATCAGGCAGGCGCCGCCCACGCCGAGGAGTGCGCGGGCGGCGATCAGTGCCCCGGGGGACTGCGCGTAGGCGGCGGCGACCGAGGCGGCGGCGAACACGACCGTGCCGGCGATCAGCACCTTCCGGCGGCCGACGCGGTCGCCGAGCGCGCCCATCGTGATGAGGAGCCCGGCGAGGACGAAGCCGTACATGTCCAGGATCCACAACTGCTGGGTGGAGCCGGGTTCGAGGTCCGCGCCGATGGCCGGCAGGGCGTAGAAGAGGATGGAGACGTCCATCGAGACGAAGAGCAGCGGCAGCATCAGCACGCCCAGCGCGATCCATTCACGGCGCCCGGCGCGCGGGGCGGCGGGCTCCGGCGGGGCGGCGGCGGCCGGGGCCGGGGTGTGCGGTCCTGAAGTCATGGCGGGAGCACAGCAGTCGCCTCGCGTACACCGCAAACACCGTCGTAGTGCAGCTGCCCACCTGCTCCGGACTGCCGCCGGAATTCCCCGGGTTGACGGGGCGTACGCCGTAAATGGTGCACTAGTACAGTGCCCGGATGACGACCGAACCGCCCTACCTCAGGATCGCCGGTGAACTGCGCCGCCGGATGGTCTCCGGCGAGCTCGCCCCGGGCGACCGGCTGCCCTCCACGCGTGCGATCGTCCGGGAGTGGGGGGTCGCGATGGCGACCGCCACCAAGGCGCTGTCGGTGCTGCGCGGCGAGGGTCTGGTGCGGGCGGTGCCGGGGGTCGGCACGGTCGTGGCCGAGCGGGCCGCGCCGGGCCCCGGCGGCGCGGGCGGCGGGCCCGCGCTGAGCCGCGGGCGCATCGTGCGCACCGCCATCGAGCTGGCCGACGCCGAGGGGCTGCCCGCGGTGTCGATGCGCCGGGTCGCGACGATCCTGGCCACCTCCACCATGGCGCTGTACCGCCATGTGCCGGGCAAGGCGGAGCTGGTCCGGCTGATGTCGGACGAGGCGTTCGCGGAACACCCGCTGGGCGCCGTGCCGCACGGCTGGCGGCCGGGGCTGGAACTCGCCGCCCGGTGGCTGCGGTCGGTGTACGGGCGCCATCCCTGGCTGGCCCAGGCCGTGGCCTCCTTCACTCGGCCGACGGCGTCCCCGCACGCGATGCGGTACACGGAGTGGGTGCTGCGCGTCCTCGCCGGCACCGGACTGCCGCCGCGCACGAAGCTCCACATCCACCTCACGCTCTTCGCCCATGTCCAGGGACTGGCGATGGCCGGCGAGCTGGAATCGCAGGCACGGCAGGACACCGGGCTCTCCGCGGAGGAGTGGATGGAAAGAAACGAGCCACAATTCGACGCCATCTCGGCCAGTGGCGACTACCCCTTCCTCAACTCGTTGTTCGAACACGAGGAGTTCGAGCTCGACCTCGGGATTCTCTTCGAATTCGGGCTCAGGAGGACGTTGGACGGCATCGCGGTGATGATCGGCGAAACGTCCGCTTAACGAACACGACGTTTCCGGCAACGAACGAATTCCGGCCAACTTGTTGACGCGGTCCTGACAGGAACATCTTCCGGCTGACACTCTTCACCCCGTTCTGCGCTCTTCTCGCTCACCCCGGACGGCTCACCGTGCCGCCGGTACCCCCCTCGCAGAAGGAGTCCGCGTGAGATCCACGCCCAGCCGTCGTGCCACCGCGACCGGCGCTCTGATAGCCGCAGCAGCCCTCGTAGCCGTCGGAGTCCAGACCGGCACGGCCACTGCAACTCCCAGCAGCGCCACCGCGGCGACCTCGGCGGCGGCCGGCGCCGACCACGGTGCCCTGGCCAAGCAGCTCTCCCCGTCCCAGCGCGCCGAGCTGATCCGCAAGGCGGACGCGAGCAAGGCGGACACGGCCAAGGACCTCGGTCTCGGCTCGCAGGAGAAGCTCGTCGTCCGGGATGTCATCCAGGACAACAACGGCACCACGCACACGCGCTACGAGCGCACCTTCGCCGGACTTCCGGTACTCGGCGGCGACATGGTCGTCATGGAGTCCAAGTCCGGGGCGAACCAGAGCGTCACCAAGGCCTCCAAGGTGACCAGCGGTCAGCTGAAGGCCGTGGACCTGAAGGCGGACGTCGCGCCCGCCAAGGCCGAGAAGCAGGCCCTCGGCCTCGCCAAGGCCGACGGTTCGAAGAAGACCGAGGCCGACCGGGCACCCCGCAAGGTGGTCTGGATGGCGCAGGGCAAGCCGCAGCTCGCCTACGAGACCGTCGTCGGCGGCCTCCAGCACGACGGCACCCCCAACGAGCTGCACGTCATCACCGACGCGGCCACCGGGGCGAAGCTGTACGAGTGGCAGGGTGTCGAGAACGGCACCGGCAACACCCAGTTCAGCGGCCAGGTCACCCTCGGCACCGCACCGTCGTACACCCTGACGGACACGGGCCGCGGCAACCACAAGACCTACAACCTGAACCACGGCTCCTCCGGCACCGGGACGCTGTTCACCAACTCCACCGACGTGTGGGGCAACGGCAACCCGTCGAACGCCGAGACGGCCGCCGCGGACGCGCACTACGGCGCGGCCGAGACGTGGGACTACTACAAGAACGTGCACGGCCGCACCGGCATCCGCGGTGACGGCGTCGGCGCGTACTCCCGCGTCCACTACGGCAACAACTACGTCAACGCCTTCTGGCAGGACAGCTGCTTCTGCATGACGTACGGCGACGGCTCGGGCAACGCCGCCCCGCTGACCTCGCTCGACGTGGCCGCGCACGAGATGTCGCACGGCGTCACCGCCGCCACCGCCAACCTGGTCTACAGCGGCGAGTCCGGTGGCCTCAACGAGGCGACCAGCGACATCTTCGCCACCGCGGTCGAGTTCTACGCGAACAACACCAGCGACCCGGGCGACTACCTCATCGGCGAGAAGATCGACATCAACGGTGACGGCACCCCGCTGCGTTACCAGGACAAGCCGAGCAAGGACGGCGCGTCCAAGGACGCGTGGTACTCGGGCATCGGCAACATCGACGTCCACTACTCCTCGGGCCCGGCGAACCACTTCTTCTACCTGCTCTCCGAGGGCAGCGGCGCCAAGGTCATCAACGGGGTCTCCTACGACTCCCCGACCTCGGACGGCCTGCCGGTGACCGGCATCGGCCGCGCCAAGGCCGAGCAGATCTGGTTCAAGGCGCTCTCCACCAAGTTCACCTCCACCACCAACTACGCGGCGGCCCGCACCGGCACCCTCGCCGTGGCCGGTGAGCTGTACGGCACCACCAGCGCCGAGTACAAGTCCGTCATGAACGCCTGGGCGGCCATCAACGTCGGCACCCGTGACGGCGGCGGCAACCCGGACCCGGGCGGCAAGGTCTTCGAGAGCAAGACGACCGTCGCCATCCCGGACCGCGGCGCGGCCGTCTACAGCTCGGTCAACGTCACCGGTATCACCGGCAACGCGCCCAGCACCCTCAAGGCCGACGTGGACATCACCCACACCTACCGCGGTGACCTGGTCGTCGACCTCGTCGCCCCGGACGGCACCGCCTACCGGCTGAAGAACTCCTCGGCCGGCGACCCGGCGGACGACGTCCGCGGCACCTACACGGTCGACGCGTCGTCCGAGGTCGCCAACGGCACCTGGAAGCTCAAGGTCCAGGACGTCTACTCGGGCGACACGGGCAAGATCAACAGCTTCAAGCTCACCTTCTGAACCCCGCACCGGTCATGACCCGGTGACCACCGCCCGGCAGGAGCTCACGCCCCTGCCGGGCGGCTGCGCGTCCGGCGCGCACTCAGCGCATCAGCACACCCGCCCCGTCCACGGCCGCCTCCGCCGGCAGCGCCACCAGGCCGAGTTCCGCCCCGGTCGCCAGCAGCGGATGGGCCGGCAGCACCCGCACCGTGTAGCCGTACGGGCCCGTGCGGTCGAGGGCGAGCGGCCCCTCGTAGAGCCAGCGGCCCTCCAGGTCCTGGCCCCCGGCCGGCTTCAGCGGGAAGACCTGGGCGTCCGAGATCCCGTCGGCCGCGTCCACCCGGCCGGCCACCGCCTGCACCTCCACGTCGTCCGGCTCCAGCACCCCGAGGGCGACCCTGGCCCGGAGCAGCAGCGCCGAGCCCAGCTCGGCCGACCCGTCCGCCGCGGTGGGCGCCACTGCCTCCACATGGTCGACGGCCACCCGCGGCCAGGCGGCCCGGACCCGGGCCTTCCAGTCGGCGAGCCGGCGCGCCGTCCCGGGGTCCAGCACACGCCCGGCGCGCGCGGCGGGCGCGTACAGCCGCTCCACGTACTCGCAGACCATCCGGTCGGCCAGCACCTTGGGACCGAGCGTGCCGAGCGTGCGGCGGACCATCTCGATCCAGCGCCCCGGAAGCCCCTCCTCGCCGCCCCGGTCGTAGAAGCGCGGCGCGACCCGGTCCTCGATCAGCTCGTAGAGGGCGGCCGCCTCCAGATCGTCCCGGCGGTCCTCGTCCAGGGCCAGACCCTCGGCGGTCGGGATCGCCCAGCCGAAGTCCGGCTCGAACCACTCGTCCCACCAGCCGTCGAGCACCGAGAGGTTGAGGCAGCCGTTGAGCGCGGCCTTCATCCCGCTCGTACCGCAGGCCTCCAGCGGACGCAGCGGATTGTTCAGCCATACGTCGCAGCCCGGGTAGAGCTTCTGCGCCATGGCCATCCCGTAGTCCGGCAGGAACACGATGCGGTGGCGCACCCGGGGGTCGTCGGAGAACCGCACCAGCTCCTGCACCAGCCGCTTCCCGCCGTCGTCGGCCGGGTGGGCCTTGCCGGCCACCACGATCTGGACCGGCCGGTCCGGGTGGAGCAGCAGTTCCCGCAGCCGGTCGCGGTCGCGCAGCATCAGCGTCAGCCGCTTGTAGGAGGGGACGCGCCGGGCGAAGCCGATCGTCAGCACGTCCGGGTCGAGCACGGAGTCGATCCAGCCCAGTTCGGCCGGCTCCGCGCCCCGGGCCCGCCAGGAGGCGTGCAGCCGTTCGCGCACCTCGGTGACCAGCTGGGCGCGCAGCGAACGCCGCAGCTCCCACAGCTCGCGGTCGGGGACCTCGGCGGCGGAGTCCCAGCGTCCGGGTGTGCCGCCGTAGCGGTTGCGCAGCCGGAAGACCTCGGGCGCGACCCAGGTGGGTGCGTGCACCCCGTTGGTCACCGAGGTGATCGGCACCTCGGCCGGGTCGAAGCCCGGCCACAGCCCGGCGAACATCTCCCGGCTGACCGAGCCGTGCAGGGTGGAGACGCCGTTGGCCCGCTGGGCGAGCCGCAGCCCCATCACCGCCATGTTGAAGAGGCCGGGTTCGCCACCGGGGTAGGTCTCCATGCCCAGTTGCAGGATGCGTTCGACGCCCACGCCGGGGAGTTCGCCGTCGTCGCCGAAGTGCCGGGCGACGAGTTCGCGGTCGAAGCGGTCGATCCCGGCGGGCACCGGGGTGTGGGTGGTGAAGACGGTGCCGGCCCGGACGGACTCCATCGCGGAGTCGAAGTCGAGGCCGGTGCCGGAGAGTTCCCGGATGCGTTCGAGCCCGAGGAAGCCGGCGTGCCCCTCGTTGGTGTGGAACACCTCGGGTTCGGGGTGTCCGGTGAGGCGGCAGAACGTGCGCACCGCGCGCACCCCGCCGATGCCCAGGAGCATCTCCTGGAGCAGCCGGTGCTCGCTGCCGCCGCCGTACAGCCGGTCGGTCACCTCGCGTTCGCCCGGCGCGTTCTCCTCCACGTCGGAGTCGAGCATCAGCAGCGGTACCCGGCCGACCCGGGCCAGCCAGATGTGGGCGTGCAGCGAACGGCCGCCGGGCAGGGCCAGCACCACCCGGCTCGGGGTGCCGTCGGCCTCGCGCACCAGGGTGAGAGGGAGCTCGTTCGGGTCGAGCACCGGGTAGTGCTCCTGCTGCCAGCCGTCGCGCGACAGGCTCTGGCGGAAGTAGCCGTGCCGGTAGAGCAGGCCGACCCCGACGAGGGGGACGCCGAGGTCGCTGGCGGCCTTGAGGTGGTCGCCGGCGAGGATGCCGAGCCCGCCGGAGTACTGGGGCAGGGCGGCGGTCACCCCGAACTCGGGTGAGAAGTAGGCGACGGCGGCCGGGAGTTCGGCGCCCAGCTTCAGCTGTTCCTGGTACCACCTGGGGCCGTCCAGGTAGTTCCGGAGGTCCTGGGACGCCTCGGTCAGCCGGTGCAGGAACTGCTCGTCCCGGGCCAGTTCGGCGAGCCGGCCCGCACGGACGGCACCGAGCAGCCGCACGGGGTCGCACTCCGCCGCCGCCCGGATCTCCGGGTCGACGGCCTGGAACAGCTCACGGGTCTCGGTGTGCCAGGACCAGCGCAGATTGCGGGCGAGGTCGCTGAGCGGTTGAAGGGGATCGGGGAGGACGGGACGCACGGTGAATCGACGAATGGCCTTCACGTATTCCACCTTCGCAGGGGACGCGGGGATCCGAGGGGACGTACCTCGGTGCGTCCCACACGCCCGTTCCGGCACATCGGCCACACAGGTAATGGCCGATTCCGTTCCCTCATTCGGTCTTGTGGCACTCCGCACCAGAGGGAAAGCTGCCCAGTGGCGTCCGGAGGGGCACCGAAGGGCCCGCGGAACACGGGCCGGCGCCCGACACGAACAGGTCGTCACAGAAACACCCGAGTATTTGACAAACCACCGGATTGGCCCACCGAGAATCGTGGGAAGGCTTCTCCGGTACACAGCCCGAGTGCGCACCGGGTGCCACATGGAAGATGCCCGGATGCAGCAAGGATGCGAGGCATCCGCGGACCGGTTTTCACCCGGTTGACATCCGCGAAACATACCCGTGCCCCGCCCATTCGACTGCCATTCGAGTGAATGCGGACAGGAGCGGCCATGCCCACACACGGTCAGCCGTCAATTGAGCAGCTAGAAAGGACGGACCCCATCGGTCGCGGTGCGCGAATTTCGCCCTCCGCCGCTGTGCCGCGTCCCGTTCGGCCCGAGCCCCAGTCCCGGGCCCAGTCCCCAGGTGATTCCATGATCGGTCGCATTCCCGTCCTCGACGTCCGTCCCCTCGTCGACTGCGGCAGAAGGCCCGCCAAGGCCGTTGCCGGTGAGACCTTCCAGGTCACCGCGACCGTCTTCCGCGAGGGCCACGACGCCGTCGCCGCCAATGTGGTCCTGACGGACCGGGGCGGGCGCCCCGGCCCCTGGACGCCGATGCGCGAACTGGCCCCGGGCACCGACCGCTGGGGCGCCGACGTCACCCCGGATTCGGAGGGCCGCTGGACGTATACGGTCGAGGCCTGGAGCGATCCGGTCGCCACCTGGCGGCAGCACGCCGGGATCAAGATTCCGGCGGGGATCGACACCGCGCTCGTCCTGGCGGAGGGCGCCGGTCTCTACGAGCGGGCCGCCGGCGGCGTACCCAAGCGGGACGGGCGCGAGGCGGTGCTGGCCGCCGTGGACGCGCTGCGCGACGAGTCCCGGCCGGCCGCCGCCCGGCTGGCCGCGGCGCTCGCCCCCGAGGCACTGGCCGCGCTCGCCCGTCATCCGCTGCGCGAACTGGTCAGCGCGTCCCCGCCGCTGCCACTGCTGGTGGAGCGCCGACGGGCGCTGTTCGGCTCCTGGTACGAGCTGTTCCCCCGCTCGGAGGGGGCCAGGGTCGAGCGGGCCGGCCCGCCCGCGAGGCGCAAGGGCGGGGCCGGGAAGGGGCCGAAGGCGGCGAAGGCCCCGACGAGGATCGTCAGCGGCACCTTCCGCACGGCCGCCGAACGGCTGCCCGCGGTCGCCGCGATGGGCTTCGACGTGGTCTACCTGCCGCCCGTCCACCCGATCGGGACCACCCACCGCAAGGGCCCCAACAACGCTCTGTCGGCCGCCCCGCACGACGTGGGGGTGCCGTGGGCGATCGGCTCGGCCGAGGGCGGTCACGACGCCGTGCACCCCGATCTCGGCACCCTCGACGACTTCGATCATTTCGTTGCGACCGCCCGTGATCTGCGTATGGAGATCGCCCTCGATTTCGCGCTCCAGTGCTCTCCGGACCACCCCTGGGTGGAGAAACACCCGGAGTGGTTCCACCATCGCGCGGACGGCACGATCGCCCATGCAGAGAATCCGCCGAAGAAATACCAGGACATCTATCCGATCGCCTTCGACAAGGATCTGGGCGGACTGGTCGCCGAGACGGTGCGCATTCTGCGGTTCTGGATGGATCACGGCGTACGGATCTTCCGCGTGGACAATCCGCACACCAAGCCGGTGATCTTCTGGGAGAAGGTGATCGCGGACATCAACCGGACCGATCCTGATGTGATCTTCCTGGCCGAGGCATTCACCCGTCCCGCGATGATGAAGACGCTCGCGTCCATCGGATTCCAGCAGTCCTACACGTATTTCACCTGGCGCAACACCCGGCAGGAAATCACCGAATACGTCATGGAGCTGTCGGGCGAGACCGCTTCCTGCATGCGGCCCAACTTCTTCGTGAACACCCCGGACATCCTGTCCGGATATCTCCAGGACGGAGGCCGCCCGGCCTTCGAGGCGCGGGCCGTGCTCGCCGCGACGCTCTCCCCGGCCTGGGGGGTGTACGCGGGCTACGAGCTGTGCGAGAACACCCCGGTCCGGCCCGGCAGTGAGGAGTACCTCGACTCGGAGAAGTACCAGATCCGGCCCAGGGACTGGGAGTCGGCGGAGCGCGAGGGCCGTTCGCTGGCCCCGCTCATCACCACGCTCAACCGCGTCCGGCGCCGCAATCCGGCGTTGCAGCAACTGCGCGACGTGCACTTCCACTCCACCGACAACGACGCGTTGATCGCGTACAGCAAGCGTTCGGGATCGAACACCGTTCTGGTGGTCGTCAACCTCGACCCGCACCACACCCACGAGGCCACGGTCTCGTTGGACATGCCGCGACTCGGCCTCGACCGGCACGAGCGCGTGCCGGTGCGCGACGAGCTCACCGGCGATACCTATCACTGGGGCAGGACCTTCTACGTGCGCCTAGAGCCGGGCGTCACGCCCGCGCACGTCGTGGTCCTGCGACCGTCCCCGCCGACCGGAGGGTCACCCACACCATGATCGTCAATGAGCCCGTCCACGACACGTTCGAGGACACCCCGGCCAAGGACCGCGATCCCGACTGGTTCAAGCGTGCCGTCTTCTACGAGGTCCTCGTCAGGTCCTTCCAGGACTCCAACGGCGACGGAATCGGCGACCTCAAGGGCATCACCGCCAAACTGGACTATCTCCAGTGGCTGGGCGTCGACTGCCTCTGGCTGCCGCCGTTCTTCAAGTCGCCGCTGCGCGACGGCGGTTACGACGTCTCCGACTACACCGCCGTGCTGCCGGAGTTCGGTGACCTGGCCGACTTCGTGGAGTTCGTCGACGCCGCGCACCAGCGCGGGATGCGCGTGATCATCGACTTCGTCATGAACCACACGAGCGATCAGCACGACTGGTTCCAGCAGTCCCGCACCGACCCCGAGGGGCCGTACGGCGACTACTACGTCTGGGCCGACGACGACAAGCAGTTCCCGGACGCCCGGATCATCTTCGTGGACACGGAGACGTCCAACTGGACCTTCGACCCGGTGCGCAAGCAGTACTACTGGCACCGGTTCTTCTCCCACCAGCCCGATCTCAACTACGAGAACCCGGCGGTGCAGGAGGAGATCATCTCCGCGCTCCGCTTCTGGCTGGACCTCGGCATCGACGGCTTCCGGGTGGACGCCGTGCCGTACCTCTACCAGCGGGAGGGCACCAACTGCGAGAACCTCCCGGAGACCCACGACTTCCTCAAGCGGGTCCGCAAGGAGATCGATGCGCACTACCCGGACACCGTGCTGCTCGCCGAGGCCAACCAGTGGCCGGAGGACGTCGTCGACTACTTCGGCGAGTACCGGGCCGGCGGCGACGAGTGCCACATGGCGTTCCACTTCCCCGTGATGCCGCGGATCTTCATGGCGGTGCGGCGCGAGAGCCGCTACCCGGTCTCGGAGATCCTGGCGAAGACACCGGCGATCCCGGCGAACTGCCAGTGGGGCATCTTCCTGCGCAACCACGACGAGCTGACCCTCGAAATGGTCACGGACGAAGAGCGCGACTACATGTACGCGGAGTACGCCAAGGATCCGCGGATGCGGGCCAACATCGGCATCCGGCGGCGACTCGCACCGCTGCTGGACAACGACCGCAACCAGATCGAGCTGTTCACCGCGCTGCTGCTGTCACTGCCCGGCTCCCCGATCCTCTACTACGGGGACGAGATCGGGATGGGCGACAACATCTGGCTCGGCGACCGGGACGCGGTACGCACCCCGATGCAGTGGACGCCCGACCGGAACGCCGGGTTCTCCTCCAGCGATCCGGGCCGGCTCTACCTCCCCACGATCATGGATCCGGTCTACGGCTACCAGGTCACCAACGTCGAGGCGGCGATGGCCTCCCCGTCGTCGCTGCTGCACTGGACGCGGCGGATGATCGAGATCCGCAAGCAGAACCCGGCCTTCGGCCTCGGCTCGTACAACGAACTGCCGTCGTCCAACGCGGCGGTGCTCGCCTTCACCCGTGAGCACGGCGACGACCTCGTGCTGTGCGTGCACAACTTCTCGCGGTTCGCGCAGCCCACCGAGCTCGATCTGCGGTCGTTCGAGGGGCGTCGTCCGGTGGAGCTGATCGGCGGGGTGCGCTTCCCCGCGATCGGCAAGTGGCCCTACCTGCTGACACTCGCGGGGCACGGTTTCTACTGGTTCCGGCTGCGCAAGGACGCGCCGCCGAGCTGACCGGACAGCACGTCGTACCACCCGTCGCGGGGCGGTTTCCGCCGCCCCGCACGGGGCACCCTCCCCCCACATCGCACACGTACGGCCCCTTCCGGGCCCCATCTGGCGTTTCGATCCCATCGAGTCGAGTCCGTACGGACCATCCTGACCCGACACGTCCCGCACAGCCGGACAGCTATTGCCGCAATCCGGGACACTCTTCGCATCCTGTGGTGTGCCCGGGGAAAGGACGCGATGCCATGTCGGAGGCTGCATCCCTTCGGGTCGCCCTGGCCGACAGCCCAGCCCTGCTCCCGTCTCTCGCCCCCCTGCTGCACGAATGGCTGCCCAGGCAGCGGTGGTTCGCGGGGAAAGGACGGCCGGTCACCGCGTTCTCGCTGGTGTCGGCGACCGAGATACTGCCGGTGGGCACCGGGGTCGTCACCGCCGGAACCGGAACCGGGCTGCTCCATCTGCTGGTCCGGGTCCATCAGCCGGCCATGCCCGCGCAGTCGCCGGACGACTGCTACCAACTGCTGCTAGGCGTAAGGGCCGTGCTGCCGCGCCGGCTGGCGCCCGCACTCATCGGCCGGGTGACCGGGGGGCCGCTGGCGGGCCGCACCGTCTACGAGGCGCTGCACGATCCACGCCTGGCCGAGCTTCTGCTGGAACGATTCCGTACGCCCGGCACCCTGGGCGCGCTGCGCTTCGACCGGAGCGGCCCGGCCATCGCGGCGGGCCTCGCGCCCCGGGTGCTCGACACCGAGCAGTCCAACACCTCGCTCGTCTACGGCGACGCGTACATCCTCAAGATCTTCCGCCGGATCTTCCCGGGCACCAACCCCGATCTGGAACTGCCGCTCGCGCTGGCGCGGGAGGGCTGCGGGCGGGTGCCCGCCCCGGTCGCCTGGTTCGAGGCCGCCACCGCCGCGGAGCCGCTCACCCTCGGCGTCCTCCAGCCGTTCCTGAGCGGCGCGCAGGACGGCTGGCAGCTCGCCCTGCGCGCCCTGGCCGAGGGCCGGGACTTCACCGACGAGGCCCACGCGCTGGGCCGGGCCACCGCCGAGGTGCACACCGCGCTGGCCGCCGCGCTGCCGACGCCCGCCCTGCACCGCGCCCAGACCGAGCACCTGGCCGCCGCGATGGTGCGCCGGCTGGAGGCCGCCGCCCAGGCGGTGCCGGAACTCGTGCCGTACGTCCCCGGGCTGCGCACCGCCTTCGACGCGGTGGCCGCGCTGGGGCACCGGGCGCGCGACCGGGCGGCCCAACGGGTGCACGGCGATCTCCATCTCGGCCAGACGCTCCGCGCGGCCGACGGTTTCTGGTCACTGATCGACTTCGAGGGCGAACCGGCCAGACCGCTGCCCGAACGCCGCCGGCCGCAGCTCCCGGTCCGCGACATCGCCGGGATGCTCCGCTCCTTCGACTACGCGGCCCGCTCGCACCGCCCGTGGAACGCCGACTGGGCGGCCCGCTGCCGGACCGCCTACTGCGAGGGGTACGCCCGCGCGGCGGGCTCCGACCCGCGCGGCGAACCGGAACTGCTGCGCGCCCACGAGACCGACAAGGCGGTGTACGAGGTGCTGTACGAGGCACGGCACCGGCCCGACTGGCTGCCGGTCCCGATGGCCGCGATCCACCGCCTGGCCGCCGCCGACGACTGACGGCCCGACACGCGCCCCCTTCTTCCCCCGACCCCCTCCGAGGAGGCTGTCCCCGTGACCGCCCGCAAGCCGTCCCGCAAAACGCCCGCCCCCACTGATGTCCCCCGAGTCCCGCCACCGGCACCCGAGGCGGCGGCAGCCCCCGCCGCGAAACCGCGCCCCCGCCGCACCGCCGCCGGCCGGGGCGTACGGCGGGCGCACCCCCTGGACGACGGCGACCGGGGCAGGCTGCTCGCCGGTGAGCACCACGCCCCGCACGACCTGCTCGGCGCCCACCCGGTCCGCGGCGGGGTGACCTTCCGGGTGCTGCGTCCGTACGCCCGGTCGGTGACCGTGCTCGCCAAGGGGCTGCGGGCCCAGCTGCACGACGACGGCGACGGGTTCTTCTCCGGGCTGCTGCCGATGCCCGCGCTGCCCGAGTACCGGCTGCTGGTCGCCTACGACGACAACGAGATCGAGGTGCAGGACCCGTACCGCTTCCTGCCCGCGCTCGGCGATCTCGATCTGCACCTGATCGGCGAGGGGCGGCACGAGGAGCTGTGGACCGCCCTGGGCGCGCAGCCCATGGAGCACCAGGGGGTGGCGGGCACCCGGTTCACCGTGTGGGCGCCCAACGCCCGCGGGGTGCGGGTCGTCGGGGACTTCAACTACTGGGACGGCACCGGCTTCCCGATGCGCTCGCTCGGCTCCACCGGGGTGTGGGAGCTGT
The DNA here is from genome assembly GCF_040634135.1 of Streptomyces sp. NPDC007164. Lineage (NCBI taxonomy): Bacteria > Bacillati > Actinomycetota > Actinomycetes > Kitasatosporales > Streptomycetaceae > Streptomyces > Streptomyces sp. NPDC007164. Next base: position 63,972 of record NZ_JBEYFB010000023.1, on the reverse strand, counting down.
TCCTGCCCGCGATCGGGGAGGGCGCGCTCTACAAGTTCGACGTCTGCCGCCCGGACGGCTCGCACACACTGCGCGCCGACCCGATGGCCCGCTACGCCGAGGTGCCGCCCGCCAACGCCTCGATCGTGACGGCCTCGCACCACCGGTGGCGGGACCAGGAGTGGATGGCGCACCGGGGGGACGTCCCGGTGCACGAGGCGCCGGTCTCGGTGTACGAGGTCCATCTGCCGTCCTGGCGACCGGGCCTGACCTACCGTCAGCTGGCCGCCCAGCTCCCGGCGTACGTAAGGGATCTCGGCTTCACCCACGTCGAGCTGATGCCGGTCTCCGAGCACCCCTTCGGCGGTTCCTGGGGGTATCAGGTCACCGGTTTCTACGCCCCGACGTCCCGCATGGGCACCCCCGACGACTTCCGGTTCCTCGTCGACTCCCTGCACCGGGCCGGGATCGGGGTGATCGTCGACTGGGTGCCGGCACACTTCCCGCGCGACGACTGGGCACTGGCGGAGTTCGACGGCCGCCCGCTGTACGAGCACTCGGACCCGTCGCGGGCGGCGCATCCCGACTGGGGCACCCTGGAGTTCGACTTCGGGCGCACCGAGGTGCGCAACTTCCTGGTGGCCAACGCCACTTACTGGTGCGAGGAGTTCCACATCGACGGGCTGCGGGTGGACGCCGTCGCCTCGATGCTCTACCTCGACTACTCGCGCAAGGAGGGCGAGTGGTCCCCCAACGAGCACGGCGGCCGGGAGAACCTGGACGCCGTCGCGTTCCTCCAGGAGATGAACGCCACCGTCTACCGCCGGAACCCGGGCGCCGTGACCATCGCCGAGGAGTCCACCGCCTGGGACGGCGTCACCCGCGCCACCCACGACGTCGGACACGGCGGCTTCGGTGGTCTCGGCTTCGGGCTGAAGTGGAACATGGGCTGGATGCACGACTCGCTGGAGTACGTGTCCAAGGAGCCGGTGCACCGCAAGTACCACCACAACGAGATGACCTTCTCGATGGTGTACGCGTACAGCGAGAACTACGTCCTGCCGATCTCGCACGACGAGGTGGTGCACGGCAAGCGGTCGCTGGTCTCCAAGATGCCCGGCGACTGGTGGCAGCAGCGCGCCAACCACCGCGCCTACCTCGGCTTCATGTGGGCCCACCCCGGCAAGCAACTCCTTTTCATGGGGCAGGAGTTCGCCCAGGGAGCGGAGTGGTCGGAGGGCCACGGCCCGGACTGGTGGCTGCTCGACCCTTCGTACGCCGCGGAGAGCGACCACCGGGGCGTGCGCACTCTGGTGGGCGACCTGAACACGGTCTATGCCGAGACTCCCGCGCTCTGGCAGCGCGACACCGTTCCGGAGGGTTTCGACTGGGTGGACGGCGGCGCCGCCGAGGACAACGTCTTCGCCTTCCTGCGCCACGACGCGCACGGCTCACCGCTCCTGGCCGTGAGCAACTTCTCCCCGGTGGTGCGGCACGAGTACCGCGTGGGCGTCCCCCAGGTGCCCGGGGACCGGGTCGCCTGGGCGGAGGTCCTGAACACCGACGCAGCGCGGTACGGCGGCAGCGGCGTACTCCACGGCGGACCGCTGAAGCCCGAACCGGTGGCCTCGCACGGCCGGCCCGGCAGCATCCTGTTGACGCTGCCGCCCCTGGCGACGGTCTGGTTCAAGCCGGTGTGAGCCGGAATTCGCAGGCGCGTGGCCGATTCCTTTCCGGTGTCCGTGGCCCACGCATTCACGTTCAGGTGATTTCCCTTCGGCGCCCTCCTGAATCGGTGGCCCACTTCATACGATGCTGGTTCAGCGCCGATGTCCACGCCTGACGAAGTGGGCTCTTGGTTCCATATTCGATTCAAGGGGAAACTATGATCTCAAGAACGAGGAACGTTGTGCGCACGATGGCCGCGGCGCTCGCCGCAGCCGCCGCGTTCACCCTGGCCGGCCCGGTCGGAACCGCTTCCGCCATCGACCATGTCACCTGCGACCCGGACGCGGGCTTCCTGAAGATCTGGTCGCACAACGGCAGCGGACGCGACAGCGTGGACTGCTACGCGAATCGCGGGAAAATCGACTTCGGCGGGTGGTGGGTCGACCAGATCTCCACGGGAAACAACGACGTGAAGTACTACGACGCCAATGGCGATGTGGTGAAAATCGCCCGGAATTCGAATATCAAGTATTCGAACGTACCGAAGGTCGATGCCATCGAAATCCTGTAGGGATTTCTTCCCGGGACGTTCCGTAGTCCCGGCGCGCCCGCCTCACGCCGTCTCGAAGACCTCCTCCAGCTCCTGGAGGAGCTTGCGCCTGGGGCGGGCGCCCACCATCGACTTCACGGGTTCACCGCCCCGGAAGACCATCAGGGTCGGTGCGGCGAGCACCGCGTACCGGGCGGCGATGCCGGGGCTGGTGTCGATGTCCAGCTGGACGACCCCCATGCGCCCGGTCAGTTCGGTGGCGACGGCGCTGAGCACGGGGGCGAGCTGGCGGCACGGGCCGCACCAGTCGGCGGTGAATTCGACGAGCACCGGGCCATCCGCCGCGAGCACCTCGGTGTCGAAGGTGGCGTCGGTGACCTCGGCCACGCCCTCTGCATGAATCATCTGTCATCCTCCCAGTTCACAACGTGGTTCCGGACCGCCAGGGAGTGCCGCCCCGGCCTCCAGCTCGGCCCTGGCGAGCTGTGCGCCCACCTCGGCGCGGACCGTGCGGAGCTGTTCGATGAGCGAGTCGAGCTCGCCGAGCTTGCGCCGGTAGACGGCGAGCGAGGCGGGGCACGCGTCACCGGCCGGGTGGCCGGCCCGCAGGCAGTCGACGAACGGCCGGGTCTCCTCCAGTTCGAAGCCGAAGTCCTGAAGGGTGCGGATCTGCTGGACGAGACGCAGATCGTCCTCGTCGTACGCGCGGTAGCCGTTGTCGGCCCGCCGCGCGGGCAGCAGTCCGCGGGACTCGTAGTAGCGCAGAGTCCGCGTGGTCGTCCCGGCCCGTTCGGCCAGCTCCCCGATTCGCATGTCCCCCACGGTAGACCTTGACGCGGACGTCAAGGCAAGCGCGAAGGGCCGCCGCGGGAGTTCCCCGCGACGGCCCTGCCGACGGTGCTCGTGGTGGTTACGCCTTCGCCACCGCGTGCCGCTCGTCGCCCTCGCGCGGCTCCGGGACGCCGTGCACGTCGGCGTCCTGGTTGAGCATCTGCTCGTTCCACGGGAGCGCGCCGGAGAGCACCTTGTCCGCCCGCTCCTTGTCGATCTCCTTGGTCCAGGTGCCGACGAGGACGGTGGCCACCGCGTTGCCCGCGAAGTTCGTCATGGCGCGGGCCTCGCTCATGAAGCGGTCGATGCCGACGATCAGGCCGACGCCGTCGACCAGGCCGGGGCGGTGCGACTGGAGGCCGCCCGCGAGGGTGGCCAGGCCCGCGCCGGTGACTCCGGCGGCCCCCTTCGAGGCGACGATCATGAAGAGCAGCAGCGAGATCTGCTCACCGGCGCTCAGCGGGTCGCCCATCGCGTTGGCGATGAAGAGCGAGGACATCGTGAGGTAGATCGCGGTGCCGTCGAGGTTGAAGGAGTAGCCGGTCGGCACGGTGATGCCGACGACCGGGCGGCTGACGCCGAGGTGTTCCATCTTGGCGATGAGCCGGGGCAGCGCGGACTCGGAGGAGGAGGTGGAGAGGATCAGCAGGAACTCGCGGCCCAGGTACTTCAGCAGCGCGATCAGGTTGACCCCGGCGACCAGCCGCAGGATGGTGCCGAGCACCACGAAGACGAAGATCGCGCAGGTGAGGTAGAAGCCGATCATGATGATCGCGAGGGACTTCAGCGCGTCGACGCCGGTCTCGCCGACCACCGCCGCCATCGCGCCGAACGCGCCGACCGGGGCCGCCCACATGATCATGGCGAGGATGCGGAAGACGAGGCGCTGGATGTGGCCGATGCCGCGCAGCACCGGTTCACCGGCCGAGCCCATGGCCTGGAGCGCGAAGCCCGCGAGCAGCGCGATGAGCAGGGTCTGGAGCACCTCGCCCTCGGTGAAGGCGGAGACGATCGTGGTCGGGATGATGCCGAGCAGGAAGTCGGCGGTGGACTCGCTCGCCCCGGCGGCCTGCTTCTCACCGGCGGCGCGTACCGCCTCGGTGAGGTGGAGGCCCTGGCCGGGCTCCAGGAGGTTGCCGACGAGCAGGCCGATGGCGAGCGCGACGGTCGACATCACCAGGAAGTAGCCGAGGGCGAGGCCGCCGACCGCGCCGACCTTGGCGGCCTTGCGCACCGAGCCGACGCCCAGCACGATCGTGCAGAAGATGATGGGCGAGATCATCATCTTGATCAGGTTCACGAAGCCGGTGCCGATCGGCTTGAGCTCGACTGCGACGCCCGGGGCCGCGAAGCCCACCAGGATGCCGAGCCCCACCGCCGCGATCACGGCCAGATACAGATAGTGCGTGCGGTCCCGCTTGGCGGCTGCCACTCCCACGGGGGTTCTCCTCGGTTCGTCCGGTAACTCCCCCGTCCCTGGGGGCGCAAGGGCTGTCCGGCGGATGGGAGCCGGAAAAACCCTTGGCGAATATCTCGCTCCCTGTGACGCCGGTCACTGTTGCGTGCATTTCGTTCATCGGATTTCGGCCAGGCAGACTGTGGCCATGCGTCTCCCCCGCCCCCGTACCCGCCCGCGCAGCCTGGCCGGTCAGCTCTTCGCCATGCAGGTGGTGCTGGTGGCCGCCGTGGTGGCGGGGTGCGCGTTCTTCGCGTACGTCTCCGGCAGCGAGCAGGCGAAGGAGACCGCGGCCCGGCAGGTCAGGGCGGCCGCCCTGGCGATCGCCGATTCGCCGTCGGTGCGGGAGGCGATCGGCACCCCGGACCCGTCCGCCGTGCTCCAGCCCTACGCGGAGCGGGTCCGCAGGGACACCGGGATCGCCTTCGTCACGATCATGTCCCCGGGGCGGGTCCGCTGGACGCACCCGGACTCCGACCGGATCGGTGAGCAGTTCCTCGGGCACACCGCGCGGGCGCTGCGCGGCGAGACGTTCACCGAGACGTACACCGGCACGCTCGGCCCCTCGATCCGGGTCGTCACACCGATCCGGGACGGCTCCAGGATCACCGGCCTGGTCAGCGCGGGCATCACGGTCGAGCGGGTCTCCTCGCAGGTGCGGGCGCAGCTCGGGGCGCTGGGGCTGGCGGCGGGCGGGGCGCTCGCCCTCGGCGGCCTCGGCACGTACGTGATCAACGCCCGGCTGCGGCGGCACACGCACGGGATGAACGCCGCCGAGCTGAGCCGGATGCACGACTACCACCAGGCCACGCTGCACGCGGTGCGCGAGGGGCTGCTGATGCTCGACGGGCGGCGCCGGATCGCGCTGATCAACGACGCGGGCCGGGAGCTGCTCGGTCTTGGGCCGGGTGCGGTGGGGCGCAGGGTCGCCGAGCTGGACCTGCCGACGCCGCTGACCGGTGCGCTGCTCGCCTCCGAGGAGCGGGTCGACGAGCTGCATCTGACGGCGGACCGGGTGATCGTGGTCAACACCCGCCCGGTGGTGGGCGGGGAGCAGCGCGGCACCGTCGTGACGCTGCGCGATCACACGGAACTCCAGGCGTTGTCCGGCGAGTTGGACTCCGAGCGGGGGTTCACCCAGGCCCTGCGCTCGCAGGCGCACGAGGCGGCGAACCGGCTGCACACCGTCGTCTCGCTGATCGAACTGGGCCGGGCCGACGAGGCGGTGGGCTTCGCCACCGCCGAGCTGGAACTGGCCCAGGCCCTCACCGACCGGGTGGTGGGGGCGGTCGCCGAACCGGTGCTGGCCGCGCTGCTGCTCGGCAAGGCGGCGCAGGCGAACGAACGAGGGGTGGAGCTGGTGCTCGCGGACGACAGCCTGATCGACGACGGGGACCTGCCCGCGACGCTGCCGCACCGGGATCTGGTGACGATCCTCGGCAATCTCATCGACAACGCGGTGGACGCGGCGTCGGAGGCGGTGACCGGTGCGCCGGGACCCGGGTCCGTGCCCGCTCAGCGGGGAGCGGGTGGCGGGCGGGCCGCCCGCGCCCGGGTCACCGTCACCGCGCTGGCCGGGGAGGGCGAACTGCTGCTGCGGGTCGCCGACACCGGTGCCGGGATCGGCCCGCAGGACGCCTCCCTGGTCTTCGACCGCGGCTGGTCGACGCACGGCACCGGCCGGGGCATCGGCCTGGCCCTGGTCAGGCAGGCGGTGCACCGCAACGGCGGCACGGTCACCCTGGACGGCGGCGCGGACGGCGATCCGGAGACCGGTACGGACGGCGGCACGGACGTCGGCACGGACGGCGGCGCGCGGTTCACGGTGCGGCTGCCGCTGGCCGCCGCCGGACGCACGGCGCACACCACGAAGGAGGCCAAGGCGTGATCCAGGTACTGGTCGTCGAGGACGATCCCGTCGCCGCGGACGCCCATCGGCTGTACGTGGGCCGGGTCCCCGGGTTCACGGTGGCGGCCGTCGCGCGTTCGCGGGCCGAGGCGGTGCGGGCGCTGGACCGTACCCCGGTCGATCTGCTGCTCCTCGATCTGTATCTGCCCGACGGGCACGGTCTGCAACTGCTGCGCTCGCTGCGCGCGGCCGGGCACTCGGCGGATGTCATCGCGGTGACGTCGGCGCGCGATCTGGCGGTGGTCCGGGAGGGGGTGTCGCTCGGGGTCGTCCAGTACGTGCTGAAGCCGTTCACCTTCGCCACCCTGCGCGACCGGCTGGTGCGCTACGCGGAGTTCCGCGCGGCGGCCGGCGAGGCGAGCGGCCAGGACGAGGTGGACCGGGCGCTCGGCGTACTGCGCGCCCCGCAGCCGGCCCGGCTGCCGAAAGGGCTGAGCAGCCCGACGCTGGAGGCCGTCACCCGGGCCCTGCGGGCCGCCCCGGACGGGGTGACGGCGTCGGTGGCCGGGGAGGAACTGGGCATCTCGCGGATCACCGCGCGCCGCTATCTGGAACACCTGGTGACGGTGGGGCGCGCGGTGCGCAGTCCGCAGTACGGCCAGATCGGCCGCCCGGAGCTGTACTACCGGTGGGTGACCCAGCACCGCTGAACCCGTACGGCCCACGGCCCTTAGGACGTTCCTACGATCCGTGGATATCGGTGGAACACACCGTAGTCATTCCATGCCTTGACTCCTACGGTGGGGCCGTGCACCCGTCCCCACCGTTCAACGCCCCCGCCGCGCGCCGACTGCGCGAGGCCCTGGGGATGCTTCCCGGCCATGTCGCCTACGGTCTCGGGGCCCAGTACGGGCTCCGGGTGAGCACCGATACGGTCGTCGCCTGGGAGCGCGGGCTCGCCTCGCCGACCGAGTACGAACTCACCGCGCTGGCCGGGGTGTTGTGGTGCTCCCCGGCCGAACTCCTCACCGCCGCGCGCACCCTGCGGGAGCACCGGGTGTCCAGGGAGCTGGCCGTGGAGGAGCTGGCGCGGCTGCTGGGGCTGACCGCCTCCGCGTATCTGCGGATGGAGGAGTCGGGGCGCTGGCGCGGCAACGAACGCCAGTCCGCGGCGCTCGCCGAGGTGCTGGGGCTGACGCCCGCCGGGTTCGTGACGGTGTCCGGCCGGGACGAGGACCTGGCGGAGCTGCTGCGCGGCGCGGTGACCACGCGCTGGCAGGCCCAGCTGCGGCCGGTGGCGAAGCTGGTGCCGCTGGAGCGCGGCTTCCTCCAGGACGTGCTGGAACAACTGCACACCGACTACCAGGCGCTGATGGTGTCGACGCTGAGCTGGAGCAGCACGGGCACGGAGCGGGCCGGGACCACGGGCGACGAGGGACGGGTGTTCCTGGCGGAGATCCTGGAACGATTCTGGCGGGCGGCGGGTGTGCCGGGGCCGGACGGCTGAGGGCCTGTCGGGTGGCCTCTGACCGCCCGGCCTCCCCCGTACGCGCTCAGCCGCCGGCCGTCTCCTCGGCCACCGGGTCGAAGGAGAACAGGCTTCCCCGGTCCGCTCCGTCGCAGCCCGCCTGCACCAGCTTCGCGCCGCTCTCCTTGCTGTTCCCCTCGGCACCGACGCACAGGCGGGTGTGGGCGGGACGGATGCGGTACCCCTCGACGGGACGGCCGACGGGCTCGATCAGGAACTCCTCCGCGTCGCCGCGCTTGCCGCACCCCTGGTCCTGCAACCCGGCTCCGGCATCCCGCATCCCGTCCCAGACTCCGGTGCAGCCCAGGTCGTAGTCCGGGTGATCGGTCACGATCCGCCAGGCGTCGCCGTCCAGCGGCTTGAGGGAGAAACTCGGGATCGTCTCCTGCTCGCACGGCACCTGGTACAGCCGCCCGCTGTCGCTGCCCCGCTGCTCGGAGAGGCAGAACCCGGAGTGCACGGACCGGATCTGCACCGTCCGCCCGGCCACGGGCCCGCTCACGGGGGCGGCTTTGCGCTCGTCGCCCCGTACGAGGAGGGTGACGGTCACCGCGGCGGCGGCGAGCACGACGAGCGCGACGGCGGCCGCCACGACAGTCCTCGGCCGGCGCCGACGGGCCGGGGCCGGTCCGGGGAGGGGGACGGTGGGCGGCTCGGACGAGTGCCCGGCGGTCGCCTCCGGTGCCGCCCCGGGCGTCTCCGCCGTCCCGGCCCGCTCGCCGTGCACGGCGAGTTCCTTGCGTACGGCGAGCCAGTCCGCCACCTGCGCGGGACCGCAGCCGCAGGCCCGTACGAAGGCGGCGAGGAGTTCCTCGCGCGGCACCGACGTACGCCCCAGCATGTTGGCGATCGTGGAACGCGGCAGCACGTCCCCGACCGCTTCGGCCCGCTGGGAGAGTTCGCGGAACGTCAGACCCGACGCGTCCTTGAGCCTCCGCAACAGGGCGATGAACTCGGGTGCGCTGCGCGCCTCACGAGGATCCGGAGCTCTGCCGTCGACGACCATCTGTTGTGCCTCTTCCCTGGATTCCGCGCCCGGACAAGGTTGGGACATGTCCCGGACAGGGACAAGCCTTGTTGATCCGGTCCGCGGGCTCAAGAGTTGTTTCCGGCACCGCGGCCCGTCCGGATCCGACCATCCGGAACGGCTCCCGGGCGCCGGGGGAACGGCAAGCGGCCCTGACCGTCCACGGGGGGACAGTCAGGGCCGCCGGGTCGTCACCCCCGGTCCGCCGCCGCGCGGCCAGGGCCTGCCGGGGTCAGAAGACCGACTCGGCCTCGTCCATCCGGTCCTTCGGCACCGTCTTGAGCTGTGTGATCGCGTCGGCAAGCGGAACCATCTCGATGTCGGTGCCGCGCAGCGCGGTCATCCTGCCGAAGTCTCCCCGGTGCGCCGCCTCCACCGCGTGCCAGCCGAAGCGGGTGGCGAGCACCCGGTCGTACGCGGTCGGCGTGCCGCCCCGTTGCACATGGCCGAGAATGACCGGCCGGGCCTCCTTGCCGAGCCGGGTCTCCAGCTCGATGGCCAGCCGGTTGCCGATGCCCTGGAAGCGCTCGTGGCCGAACTGGTCGATCTCGCCCTTGCCGTACGGCATGGAGCCCTCCGCCGGGTGCGCGCCCTCGGCCACGCAGATGACCGCGAACTTCTTGCCGCGCGCGAAGCGCTCCTCGACCATCTTCACCAGGTCCTCGACCTCGAAGCGGCGCTCGGGGAGGCAGATGCCGTGCGCGCCGCCCGCCATTCCGGACTCCAGCGCGATCCAGCCCGCGTGCCGGCCCATCACCTCGACGACCATGACCCGCTGATGCGATTCGGCGGTGGTCTTGAGACGGTCTATGGCGTCGGTGGCGACGCCCACCGCGGTGTCGAAGCCGAAGGTCCGGTCGGTGGCGGAGATGTCGTTGTCGATGGTCTTGGGGACGCCGACGACGGGCATTCCGGCGTCCGACAGCATCCGGGCGGCGGTGAGGGTGCCCTCGCCGCCGATCGGGATGAGGGCGTCCATGCCGTAACGGCGGCTCAGCTCGGCGCAGTTCTCCGCGGCCTCGCGGAGCCGGTCGCGCTCCAGCCGGGCCGAGCCGAGAATGGTGCCGCCGCGGGCGAGGATGCCGCTGACCGCGTTGAGGTCGAGGGGGCGGAAGTGGCCGTCGAGGAGTCCCTTGAACCCGTCCTCGAAGCCGATGACTTCGTCGCCGTGGCCCACCACGGCGCGGTGCACGACCGACCGGATCACTGCGTTCAGACCTGGGCAGTCGCCGCCTGCGGTGAGAATTCCGATGCGCATCGTGCCTTGTCTCCTGCTCGCTAGTGCCGTGCATTTCGGGGGATGTCCACAGAATCCCCCGTACCGTGAGCCACGACGATTGTCCCATGCCGGGTCCGGACCCGGCGCTCCCCGTCGCCCCGGTACGGAGGGCCTCGCCCGGCGGGCGACGCCTCGGCCCCCGCGGGTATCGTCAACATGGCAATACCATCCCAAACCGAAATTGGACGGGAGAACACGCGTGACGCGCAGCGTGTACGTGACCGGGATCGACCGGGGAGACGGCCGGCAGGTCGTCGATCTGGGAGTCATGGAGCTTCTGACGCGTCAGGTGGACCGGGTCGGGGTGTTCCGGCCGCTCGTCCACGACGGACCCGATCGGCTGTTCGAACTGCTGCGGGCCCGTTACCGGCTCTCCCAGGACCCCGGATCGGCGTACGGGCTGGACTACCACGAGGCCTCCGCGCTCCAGGCGGAACAGGGCACGGACGAGCTGGTCTCCCGGCTGGTCGACCGGTTCCATCAGGTGGCCCAGAAGTACGAGGTGGTGCTGGTGCTCGGCACCGACTTCGCCGCCACCCAGCTCCCCGACGAGCTGGCGCTCAACGCCCGGCTGGCCAATGAGTTCGGCGCCTCGGTGATCGCGGTGGTCGGCGGGAAGGGCCAGACCGCGGAGTCGGTGCGCGCCGAGACCCGCAACGCCTACCGCGCGTACGTCGGGCTGGGCTGCGACGTGGTCGCGATGATCGTGAACCGGGTGGCGGCCGAGGACCGCGACGCCATCGCGGAGCGGCTGACGGCCACGCTGCCCGTCCCCTGTTCGGTCCTGCCCGACGACGCGGCGCTCTCCGCGCCGACCGTCGCCCAGATCACCGCGGCGCTCGGCGGCACGGTGCTGCTCGGCGACGACTCCGGGCTGGCGAGGAACGCGCTGGACTTCGTCTTCGGCGGCGCGATGCTGCCGAACATGCTGAACGCGCTGACGCCGGGCTGCCTGGTGGTCACGCCCGGGGACCGGGCCGACCTGGTGGTCGGCTCGCTGGCCGCGCACAGCGCCGGGACGCCGCCCATCGCGGGGGTGCTGCTGACCCTGGACGAGCGCCCCGGCGAGGAGATACTCAGGCTGGCCGCGCGACTCGCACCGGGCACCCCGGTCGTGTCGGTGGCCGACGGATCCTTCCCCACCGCGGCCCGGCTCTTCGCCCTGGAGGGCAAGCTGAACGCCGCGACGCCCCGCAAGGCGGAGACCGCGCTGGGCCTCTTCGAGCGCCATGTGGACACAGGCGCCCTGCTGGAGCGGATCTCGGTGGCCCGCAGCGGCCGCGTCACCCCGATGATGTTCGAGCACGAACTGCTGGAGCAGGCCCGCGCCGACCGTCGCCGGGTCGTCCTTCCGGAGGGCACCGAGGAGCGGGTGCTGCGCGCCGCGGACGTGCTGATGCGCCGCGACGTCTGCGAGCTCACCCTGCTCGGCGATCCCGACGTCATCCGCAAGAAGGCCGCCGACCTCGGCATCGACCTCGCCGGTACGCAGCTCGTCGACCCGCAGACCTCCGAGCTGCGCCAGACCTTCGCCGAGCGGTACGCGCAGCTGCGGGCCCACCGCGGGGTCACGGTGGAGCTGGCGTACGACGTGGTCGCGGACGTCAACTACTTCGGCACCCTGATGGTCCAGGAGGGGTTCGCGGACGGCATGGTCTCCGGGGCGGTGCACTCCACCGCGGCGACGATCCGTCCGGCCTTCGAGATCATCAAGACGAAGCCGGACGCCTCGATCGTCTCCTCCGTCTTCTTCATGTGCCTCGCCGACAAGGTGCTGGTGTACGGGGACTGCGCGGTCAATCCGGACCCGGACGCGGAGCAGCTCGCCGACATCGCGGTGCAGTCGGCGGCCACCGCCGCCCGGTTCGGGGTGGAGCCGCGGATCGCGATGCTGTCGTACTCGACGGGGACCTCGGGCTCGGGCGCCGATGTCGACAAGGTGCGCGCGGCGACCGACCGGGTCCGCGCGAGCCGGCCGGATCTGCGGATCGAGGGCCCGATCCAGTACGACGCCGCGGTGGAGCCGAGCGTCGCCGCGACGAAGCTGCCGGGCTCCGAGGTGGCGGGCCAGGCGACGGTGCTGATCTTCCCGGACCTGAACACCGGCAACAACACCTACAAGGCCGTGCAGCGCTCGGCGGGCGCGGTCGCCGTCGGGCCGGTGCTCCAGGGGCTGCGGAAGCCCGTCAACGACCTGTCCCGCGGCGCGCTGGTCCAGGACATCGTCAATACCGTGGCCATCACGGCGATCCAGGCACAGGGCAAGGAGTGAACCGGATGACCACCCCGACCACCGCGGGTTCCAGCACACCGGGCGCGTACCGCGTGCTGGTCCTCAACTCCGGCTCCTCGTCGGTGAAGTACCAGCTGCTGGACATGAGCGACCGCACCCGGCTCGCGGTGGGGCTGGTCGAGCGGATCGGCGAGGAGACCTCCCGTCTGGTGCACACCCCGCTGACCGGCGGCGGCGCCGAGCAGCGCGAGCGCGTCGGCCCGATCGCCGACCACGAGGCGGCGCTGAAGGCGGCGGCCCAGGAGCTGGCGGCCGACGGGCTGGGCCTGGACTCCCCGCAGCTGGCGGCGATCGGCCACCGGGTGGTGCACGGCGGCCTGCGGTTCACCGAGCCCGTGGTGATCCACGACGAGGTGCTGAAGGAGATCGAGCGCCTGGTCCCGGTGGCCCCGCTGCACAATCCGGCGAACATCACCGGCATCCGTACCGCTCGGGCCCTTCGGCCGGACCTTCCGCAGGTGGCGGTCTTCGACACGGCCTTCCACACGACGATGCCGGAGTACGCGGCGCGTTACGCGATCGACACGGAGACCGCCGACGCGCACCGCATCCGGCGCTACGGATTCCACGGCACCTCGCACGCGTACGTCTCCCGCAAGACCGCCGAGCTGCTGGGACGCGCCCCCGAGGAGGTCAATGTCATCGTGCTGCACCTGGGCAACGGCGCCTCGGCGTCGGCGGTGGCCGGCGGCCGGTGCGTGGAGACCTCCATGGGGCTGACCCCCTTGGAGGGTCTGGTGATGGGCACCCGCTCCGGGGACATCGATCCAGCCGTCACCTTCCATCTGATGCGCGTCGCGGGGATGTCGGCGGACGAGGTCGACGAACTGCTCAACAAGAGGAGCGGCCTGGTCGGGCTCTGCGGCGACAACGACATGCGGGAGATCCGGCGCCGGATCGACGAGGGCGACGAGCGCGCGGCGCTGGCGTTCGACATCTATGTGCACCGGCTGAAGAAGTACATCGGCGCCTATTCGGCGGTCCTCGGCCGGGTGGATGCCGTGGCGTTCACGGCGGGGGTCGGGGAGAACTCGGCACCGGTGCGCGAGGCTGCCATCGCCGGTCTGGAGGAGCTCGGTCCGGCGGTGGACGCGGATCTGAACGCCGTACGGTCCGGTGAGCCCCGGCTGATCTCGCCGGACTACGCGCGGGTCGCGGTGGCCGTGGTGCCGACGGACGAGGAGCTGGAGATCGCCGTACAGACCTTCGCGCTCGTCGGACCGGCCCACGACGCCTCCGGGCACGCCCACGACGCCTTCGGACAGGCCCACAACTGAGCACCCCCGCGCCCCTTTGTACCTTCCGCCAGACGGAATATTCCGTAGCGAAACAAACCGATAGGATCCGCCTCATGCGCCGTTCCAAAATCGTCTGCACACTCGGTCCCGCCGTCGACTCCCACGAGCAGCTCGTCGCTCTGATCGAGGCCGGCATGAGCGTGGCCCGCTTCAACTTCAGTCACGGCAGCCACGAGGAGCACCAGGGTCGTTACGACCGGGTCCGCAGGGCCGCCGCCGAGACCGGCCGGGCGATCGGTGTGCTCGCCGACCTCCAGGGTCCGAAGATCCGCCTGGCGAAGTTCGCCGAGGGCCCCGTCGAGCTGGTCCGCGGGGACGAGTTCACCATCACCGCCGAGGACGTCCCCGGCGACAAGTCGATCTGCGGCACGACCTACAAGGGTCTGCCCGGCGACGTCGCCAAGGGCGACCCGATCCTGATCAACGACGGCAATGTCGAGCTGAAGGTCGTCGCGGTCGAGGGCCCCCGGGTGAAGACCATCGTCATCGAGGGCGGTGTCATCTCCGACCACAAGGGCATCAACCTGCCCGGCGCGGCGGTCAACGTCCCGGCCCTGTCCGAGAAGGACGTCGACGACCTGCGGTTCGCCCTGCGGATGGGCTGCGACCTGGTGGCGCTGTCCTTCGTCCGGGACGCGGACGACGTCAAGGACGTCCACAAGGTGATGGACGAGGAGGGCCGCCGGGTCCCCGTCATCGCCAAGGTCGAGAAGCCGCAGGCCGTCGAGCACATGGAGGGCGTCGTCATGGCGTTCGACGGTGTGATGGTCGCCCGTGGTGACCTGGCCGTCGAGTACCCCCTGGAGAAGGTCCCGATGGTGCAGAAGCGCCTGGTGGAGCTCTGCCGGCGGAACGCCAAGCCGGTGATCGTCGCGACCCAGATGATGGAGTCGATGATCACCAACTCGCGGCCGACCCGCGCCGAGGCGTCCGACGTCGCCAACGCGATCCTGGACGGCGCGGACGCGGTCATGCTGTCGGCCGAGTCCAGCGTGGGCGCGTACCCGATCGAGACCGTCAAGACGATGTCGAAGATCGTCGTGGCGGCCGAGGAGGAGCTGCTGTCCAAGGGCCTGCAGCCCCTGGTGCCGGGCAAGAAGCCCCGTACCCAGGGCGGTTCGGTGGCCCGCGCGGCCTGCGAGATCGCGGACTTCCTGAACGGCAAGGCCCTGGTCGCCTTCACCAAGTCCGGTGACACGGCCCGCCGGCTCTCCCGCTACCGCGCGGCCCAGCCCATCCTGGCCTTCACCACGGACGAGTCCACCCGCAATCAGCTCGCCCTGAGCTGGGGCGTTGAGGCCCACGTCGTTCCGCACGTGGACAACACCGACGCGATGGTCGACCTGGTCGACGGCGAGCTGCTGAAGCTCGGCCGCTACAACGAGGGCGACACCATGGTCATCACGGCCGGCTCGCCCCCCGGCATCCCCGGCACCACCAACATGGTCCGGGTGCACCACGTCGGCGGCGGCAGCCGCGACTGACGCACCCGTCACCCCCGCTCGACGGCCGCGGGCCGCACTCCTGAGGAGTGCGGCCCACGGCCCTGCGCGGCTCCCGGACGGGACTGTGCCGGCCTGATCCGGACGAATGACCCTAGCCGTTGCCGCCGGTGAAGTAGTTGTGCAGGCCGGGGACCTTGAGCGAGCCGCCGAACTGGCCGGCCTGGGTCACCTTGACCTTGGTGAAGAAGGCGAAGGGCACGTTCAGCGGAGGCGGTGTCTCCGGGCTGAACGTCACCGGGATGAGGCCGAAGAGGTTGCCCTTCAGCTCCTCCGTGTACATCGTCACCGTGCCGTTGCGGATGGTGGACTTGGAGCCCTTCCGCGCCTCAACATGACCCGTCGTACCGGCCGGACCGACCGTCGTCTGGTGCAGGTTGTCGATGTCGATGGAGCTGGCGGTGAACTTCAGCACCTTCTTGACCTTGCCGCCGTACGTCTTCACCTCGACGATGCCCTTGTAGTCGAGCCCGTTGAGGGTGAGCATTGAGCTCTGCAGGATCCACGGGTCGTCCGGGAGCAGCGGGACGCCCGTCTCCAGGTCGGCCGCGGCCAGCGCCTCGGGGTCGGCGGTGGGACACGGGAAGCGCTCCTTGGCGCCGTCCGGGATGTCCTCGTCCTTCTTGGCGTCGAGCCCCTTGACGCTGTCGTCGAGCTCCTTGACCGACTTGCCGGCCTTGCCGGCCGCCTCGCGGATGGCGGCGGCCGTCTTGTCGGCCGTCTCCTTCGCGGCGTCGGTGGCCTTCTCGACGGGCTTCTTCGCCGGCTTCTCGGCGGTGTCGGTCGCCGAGGGCTTCGGGGACGCGGTGCTCGCGCTCGGGGACGGGCTCGCCGTCTCCTTGTCCGGTCCGTCGAAGAGGTCCCTGAGCGCGTCGCCGACGCCCAGCGGGTCGAGCGGGTTCCTCGACTTCGTGGGGGTGGGCGAGGCGCTCGGCGTGGCGGCCGGCGCGTCGGCCTCGGCGGCCTTCGTCTTCGCCTCCGGCTTCACCGATTCACTCGCGGACGGCGTCGTCGAGGGCTTCGGGGTCGCCGAACCGCCCTTGTCGCCGGAGTCGGTGGCGGACGGGGACGGGGACGCCGGCTTCGACGCGGACGGTGAGGGCGACTCGCTCGGCTCGTCGGAGCGGGTCACGCAGGGGCCGGGCGCGAAGGGAATGTCGGAGCTGTCGTCGGCCAGCGCGAGCTTGGGGGTGAGCCCCATGCCCACGAAGACGGCCGTCGGCATCGCGGCGAGCGCGAACGCCTTGCCCGCGGGTATGTGCAGCTTCGTCAGCAAGGACTTCCTGGGGGCCGCGTGGCGCGGTCCGACTCTCGTCCCGGAATCCTCCCCGGTCGAGTTCAGCTGCCTCTCGTCACCCCGCACGATGCCTCCCGCCGTCGTCGACCTCAACTGTCGTGTCGTACTGCTCCGGCTGCTGCTGGGGCACCGCTGCCGTGCTGTGGAACTCGGGCCCAGACTCGTGCGTACCGAGGCCGACCGCGGACTTCTCCCCCACCGCGCCGTCCGGCGCGAGGTCCGGCTTCGGCTCGCCCGGGGCCCAGGAGATGGAGAGCGCGCCGCCCAGCAGCGCGAACAGGAAGCCGACCAGGAAGCCGCCGATGTTGGCGACCGGTATCGAGATCAGTGCCAGCAGGATCGCGGCGACTCCGGCGAAGACTCTCACGATGTGGTGGAACCACATGGTGAGGCCAAGCGTGACGAGCAGGATCCCGATGATCAGGGAACCGGCACCGCCAGTGGTGGACATCGCCAGGATGACGTTGCCGAGGTGCATGTTGGCGTACGGGAAATAGGCGATGGGTAGACCACCCACCATGGTGAACAGGCCCGCCCAGAACGGCCGGTTACCCCGCCAGGTGCGGAATCCCCGCCAGAAGACGCGGAGGTAGTGCTCGTTCTGCCCTGTGGACTCGGGGCTCATGGAAAACAGCTCCCTGGAACCGGTACTGCTGTGAGAAGAGAAAGAGGTGGGCGGCCGGAGCCCCTCGGGAGCGCCCCGGCCACCCGGCGGGTGCTTAGTAGCACTCCTTGACGCCACTGTGCAGCCGCAGGCTCAGGTTGCTGAGCTTGAAGGTGCCGGCGGTGGTCGCCCATGCCGTCTGCTTCACGTTGGTCAGCGTCGCCGTCTCGGCGCGCTGCGAGAAGCCGTTCGGGTTGACCTTCTTCTCGGTACCGGACTGGATGCCGGGCTTGCCGACGTCTCCCGCGGCGACACCGATGTCGATGTGCTCGAAGTACGCGTCGGCGTCGAGCTCGGAGATGTCGAGGTAGAGGTTGGTCGCCTCAACCGGCTTCTCCGGGTCCGTACCCGCCTTCAGCACCAGCGTGACGTTGCCGAGACCGAACGGAAGGTTCGGAGTGACCACCGACTGGCACATGTTGGTGATCGTGGCATCGCTGAACCCGGACACGGCCACGGCGTGCGCCGCGTCGTCGCCCTTGAGGTCCTTGCCGGTGGCAACGCTGCCGTACTGGATGAAGTCATGGCCGACGAGCTTGTCGGTACGGACCTTGAAGCTCTGGCCGGACACGCTGAAGGACGCCGCGAGGGCACCCTGCGCGAGACCGACACCCACCGCCGCGGTCGCGACGACGCTCGGCACCATGACCAGAGCGAAACGCTTCCATCTGGTGCCGCCACGAACCTGGGAACTCATAATTTTCCTCCTTCTCGGACGTACATCTCCGGTCCGGGCCTGGGCCCGTCCTGGGATGGGAGAAGTGCTACGTCCTCGGCAAGGAGAGCGCCCGCGGACGGAGGCAGGAACCGCGTCCGAATCACCGGCGATCACCCCCGAGCGACAACCACTGGCCACGCATTCGCGCAACCTGTATCGGACAGGCCCTGCCGGACGACAGGAACCCCCCTGTCCGGAGCCCGCGCCACTGCCGCCGGCCCACTCGGTGGGGACCCAACAGGGCCGCCGCACCGACTGGCAGCCGGGCTGGCGTTATTGGACCGAGCGTGGCCGATCGTGGTGCATTCCCGCCCGTGACACAAGGGGGTTCGTTACTCGCTAGTAACGGCCCGATAACCGAAGCGGGACCGGCTGGTACCGCCCGGCCACACACGGTGGCGTCGAAGTGAAGGACGAAAGGGGGTATCGGTGCGCCAATGCGGACAGATCCCGATGCTTGATTTACTGCGAGTAACAGGCCCTCGCTTTATCAAGATTTGGTAAAGCAGAGGCGTCTCTTATCGCCCGGCCGCGAAAACGGCCGCGGTCCCCGGCGGGGTTCCGCGGCCGCTTGTCACATCAGAACAAGACCCGCGCCAGCGCGGTCCGCGCGGCGCCGACCCTCGGGTCATCGGGGCCGATCACCTCGAACAGCTCCAGCAGCCGCACCCGCGCGGCGTCCCGGTCGTCACCGAAATTGCGGCGCACCGTCTCGACGAGCCGGCCGAAGGCGTCCTCGACATGACCGCCGACCAGATCCAGATCGGCGGCGGCGAGCTGTGCGGGGACATCGGCCGGGTTCGCGGCGGCCTCCTCGCGGACCCGCTGGGCGTCCATGTCCTTGACCCGGGAGAGGAGTTCGGCCTGGGCGAGGCCGAGCTTGGCCTCGGTGTTGGCCGGGTCGTCGGACAGGACGTCCTTGTACGCCTGGACGGCACCGGCGAAGTCGTCGGCGTCCAGGGCCCGCACGGCCGATTCGAGCAGGGCGTCGTACGGACCCGCGGGCGCCTCGGCCGGAGCCTGGTCGACGCTCTCGCCGGCGGCGTCCTGGTCGACCACGATCCCGGTGAGCCCGAACCGCTCCTCGCCGACCTGGATCAGCTGGTCCAGCGTCTGGCGGATCTGGGCCTCGGGGGCCGCGCCCTGGAAGAGCGGGAGGGCCTGCCCGGCGACGACGGCGAAGACCGCCGGGATGCCCTGGATGCCGAACTGCTGCATCAGCATCTGGTTGGCGTCGACATCGACCTTGGCCAGCACGAAACGGCCGTTGTACTCATGGGCCAGGCGCTCCAGGAGCGGGCCCAGCTGCTTGCACGGCTCGCACCACTCGGCCCAGAAGTCGATGACGACCGGGACCTCGGCGGAACGCTGCAGGACATCGTTCTCGAAGCCCGCCTCATCGACATCGATCACCAGGGCGGACGGCGGCACGGCACCGCCACCACCCTGCCGGGAGGCCTCCGCACGGGCCTGCTCCGCCTTCACCTTGGCCTCGCCGGCCGCCTTCACCGCGGCGAGGTCGACGACGCCGCTCATGGACATGTTCCTAGGCTGCATGCGTACATCCTCCCCCCTTGGCGCACCGATCCGGAAAGCGATACGGGAACCGCGCCCGTCCGCCGCCCCCGCCGGCGTGCGGGGTACACGGACAGACACGGTCCGAGGGCCCCTGAAAGACCCGTTTTCGGCGCCGGGTCCCCACCCGGTGCCTGTGGCTGTCATTCGGTTGCGGCGTCACGACGGCATGGCCGTCGTCCTTACGCTACGACCCGTAGCGTAACTGCCGACCACCCCTCGCGCACAGGTGCGATCGGTGATCTGTCTCACGGCGACCGCGACCGGCCGGTTCTACTTACTGACCGGTATGGTCACGGCATGCTGAGCCGCAGCCACCCCAAACCCCCACGAACAGGACGTCCGCGCAGTGTCGCGGCCGATGAAGCGATCCTGGAGGCGACCAGGGCGTCGCTGGTCGACCTCGGCTGGTCGAAGCTGACGATGAGCGATGTGGCGACGCGGGCCGGGGTGGCCAAGACGACCCTGTACCGGCGGTGGGCGGGCAAGAACGAGCTGGTCGTGGACGCCGTCGCGGTCCTCTTCGACGAGCTGGAACTGCCCGATCTGGGCAGCCTGTCGGCCGATGTGCAGGCGGTGGTGCTGCAGTTCGCGGCGCTGCTGGAACGGCCGGAGACCCAGACGGCGCTGATGGCGGTGGTCGCGGAGTCGACGCGCGACGAGGCGCTGCGGACCCGGATCCGCGACTCGATCGTGGACCGGCAGAAGCGGCTGGTGCTCCAGGGCCGTCAACGGGCGCAGCAGCGCGGGGAGTTGCCCGTCGAGCAGGACGAGGACGCGGCGTCGACCACCGCCGACCTGATCTTCGACGTGATCGCCGGCGCGGTCGTGCACCGGGCCCTGGTGAGCGCCGAGCCCGTGGACGCGGACTGGGCCCGGCGCTTCACCGTGCTGCTGCTCACGGGGCTGGGGGCGGCGGCCTCCGCGTAGGGCGTGCCGCGGGGGCGGGACGGCCGCGCCGCCCCGCCCCCGGCCGTGCCGGCCCCGGTCAGAAGCCGGGCGGCTCCGTGTAGCTGCCCCACTCGTCGCGCAGGACGCCGCAGATCTCGCCGAGCGTCGCCTCGGCCCGTACCGCGTCCAGCATCGGGGCGATCATGTTGGAGCCGTCGCGGGCGGCGGCCAGCATCGCGTCCAGCGCCGACTTGACCCGGGCGTCGTCGCGGGCGTCCTTGCGGCCACCGAGCACCCGGACCTGCTCGCGCTCGACCTCGTGGCTGACCCGCAGGATCTCCAGGTCGCCGGTGACCGAGCCGTGGTGGACGTTGACGCCGACGACCCGCTTGTCGCCCTTCTCCAGGGACTGCTGGTACCGGAAGGCGGACTCGGCGATCTCGCCGGTGAACCAGCCGTCCTCGATGCCGCGCAGGATGCCGGAGGTGATCGGGCCGATGGGGTGCCGCCCGTCCGGGTGGGCCCGGGTGCCGCGCTCCTTGATCTGCTCGAAGATCTTCTCGGCGTCGGCCTCGATCCGGTCGGTGAGCTGCTCGACGTACCAGGAACCGCCCAGCGGGTCCGCCACGTTGGCGACGCCGGTCTCCTCCATCAGCACCTGCTGGGTGCGCAGGGCGATCTCGGCGGCCTGCTCCGAGGGAAGCGCCAGGGTCTCGTCGAGGGCGTTGGTGTGCAGCGAGTTGGTGCCGCCGAGGACCGCGGAGAGCGCCTCGACCGCGGTGCGTACGACGTTGTTGTACGGCTGCTGGGCGGTGAGCGAGACACCGGCGGTCTGGGTGTGGAAGCGGAGCCACTGCGCCTTGTCGGTCTTCGCGCCGTACGTCTCCTTCATCCAGCGGGCCCAGATCCGGCGGGCGGCACGGAACTTGGCGATCTCCTCGAAGAAGTCGAGGTGCGCGTCGAAGAAGAAGGAGAGGCCGGGCGCGAAGGTGTCGACGTCCAGACCGCGGGAGAGGCCGAGCTCCACGTAGCCGAAGCCGTCGGCGAGGGTGTACGCCAGCTCCTGCGCGGCCGTCGCCCCGGCCTCGCGGATGTGGTAGCCGGAGACCGAGAGCGGCTTGTAGGCGGGGATGTCGCGGGCGCAGTGCTCCATCAGGTCGCCGATGAGGCGCAGATGGGGCTCGGGCTGGAAGAGCCACTCCTTCTGCGCGATGTACTCCTTGAAGATGTCGGTCTGGAGCGTGCCGTTGAGCACGCCCGGGTCGACACCCTGGCGCTCGGCGGCGACCAGGTACATGCAGAAGACCGGGACGGCGGGGCCGCTGATCGTCATGGACGTCGTGACATCGCCGAGCGGGATGTCCTTGAAGAGGACCTCCATGTCGGCGGCGGAGTCGATGGCCACGCCGCAGTGCCCGACCTCGCCGAGCGAGCGGGGGTCGTCGGAGTCGCGGCCCATCAGCGTCGGCATGTCGAAGGCGACGCTGAGTCCGCCGCCGCCCGCGGCCAGGATCATCTTGTAGCGCTCGTTGGTCTGCTCGGCGTTGCCGAAGCCGGCGAACTGGCGGATGGTCCAGGTCCGGCCGCGGTAGCCGGTCGGGTAGAGCCCCCGGGTGAAGGGGTACTCGCCGGGCCAGCCGATCCGCTCGAACCCCTCGTACGTGTCCCCCGGGCGGGGGCCGTACGCGGGCTCCACCGGATCCCCGGAGAGTGTGGTGAAGTCCGCGTCACGCTTGCGGGCCTTGTCGTAACGGGCCTGCCAGCGGTGGCGGCCTTCCTCGATCGCGTCAGCGTCCATACCATCGAATTTACTAGGACGTCCTAGTAAATGTCGATGGCAAACCGCCCGGTGCTTCGCACGGGGCGGTTCGGGCGGCGCGGACCGGGGTCCGGCCGGGTCAGGCCTTGGCGGTCGCGGGGGCGGCGTCGACGATCAGCGGCTCGACCTCGCGGACGACCTTGCGCTCGACGAAGAACGCGGCCGTCGGGATGGTGCCTGAGATCAGCACCCAGAGCAGCTTGCCCATCGGCCACTTCGCCTTGGAGCCGAGGTCGAAGGCGAAGATCAGGTAGATGATGTAGAGCACACCGTGGATCTGCGAGACGACGAGCGTCAGACCCTCGCCCGTCTCGAAGCCGTACTTGAAGACCATGCAGGTGCAGAGCACCAGCAACATGACGGCGGTGACGTAGGCCATCACCCGGTACCGGGTCAGCACACTGCGTTTCATGGCATCGAGCGTAACCGGACGGCCGGGGCGATCTTGCAGCGGGCCGGGCTCTCGAAACGCCGTTCTACGTCTCTTCGAAGTCCTGGGCGGCGACCCGCAACGGGCGCAGCATCGCGAAGATCTCCGCGCACTCCTCGGCGTCGTACGCACCGAGCCCGAACTCCATGGCGACCAGGTCCCCGGTGGCCGCCTCGACCACCTCGCGGCCCTTCTCGGTGATGGACGCGAGGGTGCCGCGGCCGTCGTTGGGGTTGGGGCGCTTGGCGACCAGTCCGGAGCGCACCAGCCGGTCCACGGTGTTGGTGACGGAGGTGGGGTGGACCATGAGCCGCTCGCCGATCTTGGACATCGGCAGCTCGCCGGCCTTGGAGAAGGTGAGCAGCACCAGCGCCTCGTACCGGGCGAAGGTCAGTCCGTACGGCTTGACGACCGCGTCGACCTCGGCGAGCAGGATCTGCTGGGCGCGCATGATCGAGGTGATCGCCCCCATCGAGGGCACGGGGCCCCAGCGCTGCTGCCAGAGTTCGTCGGCGCGGGCGATGGGATCGAAGGGGAGACTGAGCGGCTTCGGCACGGCACCGACCTTACCCACTGGTCATATGCTGGTCAGCCCCGTCTCGAACTTCGGTCCGAATCCGACCGTTGGGCGCTGTTCTCCTGACTTCCAGGACGAGCAGCAGCACACAGAGGGCGCCGACCGCACCGGCTCCGGCGACCACCTGATGCACGGGGAGGAATTCGGCCGCGAGCCCGGCGAGGGCCATGCCGACCCCTTGGAGCGTCATCAGGCCGGCGGTGAGCAGGGTCATGGCTCTGCCGCGCAGCGACTCCGGAACGGCTTCGACGAACCATTGGTCGAGGCCGATGACGTACGCCCCGCCCGCCCCGGCGAGCACCAGGGCGAGCGCGGTCGCGACCGTGCCGGGGCGGAATCCGTACACCACCAGGGGCAGCAGTCCCGCGGTGGCGGCCGGCAGCACGACCAGGGCGCGCAGCCGGGGTCTCAGTGCGGCGCCGACGTACAGCTCGGCGGCGATCTGGCCGACGGGCATCGCGCACATCAGCAGCCCGAGCACGACCGGGCCGGCCCCGATCTCGTCGGCGTACGGAGCCGCCAGCGCCTCCGGTGCGACGACGAACAGCGGGGGCACCCAGAAGAGCAGCATCAGCGCGCGGATCCTGCGGTTCCCGAGCAGGCCGCGGGCTCCGGCGAGCGACTCCCGCAGCAGGGCGCCTCGGTCGTCCCCACCGGATCTGGCGGGGCGGTCCCGGGTGCCGAAGCGGAGCAGGGCCGCCGAGCAGAGGAAGGTCACCGCGGTGATCGTGATCGCACCGCGCGGCGACAGCGCGGCGAGCAGCACCCCGCCCACTCCGAAGCCGGCGAGCAGCGCACTCTGCGAGACGATCCGCAGCAGCGAGCGGCCGAGGATGTAGCGCTCGCCCTCGCCCAGGATGTCGGTGAGGGCGGCCATCCGTGTCCCGGTGAAGACCGGCGAGACGGCGGCGATCAGGCAGCGCAGCACGAGCAGTCCGCCGACCGGGGTGCCCGGCAGCACCATCACGATGACGCAGCTGGCGCAGATCAGATCGCAGGTGACGAGGACCCGGCGGGCGGGGTACCGGTCGGCGACCCCGGCGAAGAGGGTGCCTCCGACGAGGTACGGGAGAAGGCCGAGCGCGAAGGTGAGGGCGCTGAGCAGGGGCGAGCCGGTGAGTCCGTACACCAGGACGGTGAGTGCGAGCTCGCTGACGACGACGCCGAGGAGGGAGAGCAGATGCGCGGCGAAGACCGCCCGGAACTCCCGCACGGCGAAGACGGCACGGTAGCCGCCGGAAGCGGGGACGGGGGCCGGTGAGGTGGTGACGTCGGTCGCGTCGGGGGCGGGGAGGTCCGCGGGGTTTCCGGTGTCTGACGGCATGGTCGCAGCCTGGGGGGCCACGGCGGCTCTCCGTAGACTTTCGTCGCACGCCGAAAGTTATGGGGGGAGGTCCACGCTTGCCGTTCCATCTGCACCTCGACGAGAGCGATCTGCTCCGCTGCCGGTTCGCGCTCTCACCGCTCGGCGAGACCCAGGCGGCCGTGCGCCTGCTGGCCCGGCCCGAGCGGCACGGGTACCACCTGCCGTGGCTCCGGCTGATCCGCGACGCGGCCGGCGGTCTCGAACTGGGGCCGCTGTGGTTGCTGATGCCGGGGCACGGGCACAGCCCCGACTTCTTCAGCCCGCCGCCCGGTCCGGTCACCACCTTCGAGGGGGAGATCGCGGGGGTGCGGTCCATCGATCCGGAGGTGGCCCGCCAGGACATCGCGCTGTCGCTGGCGAGCCGGCCGGAGGTACTGCACTCCCCCGCCGGGCGGGCGATGCTCGCCGATCCCGTCCGGACCGTCCGGGACCTGGCCGACCTGCTGGAACAGGCCTGGCGGGTGCTGATCGAGCCGCACTGGCCCCGGCTGCGCGCCCTGCTGGAAGCGGACATCACCTACCACTCGCGACGGCTCGCCGCGGTCGGCTTCGAGCGGCTGCTGGGTGAGCTGAGCCCGCAGCTGAGCTGGTCGGAGTCGACGCTCACCATCATCGGGACGCACGGCAGGCACACCCGGGTACTGGGCGGGCAGGGGCTGGTCCTGATCCCCAGCGTCTTCTGCTGGCCGGACGTGGTCAGCGGCTTCGAACCGCCGTGGCAGCCCGCGATCGTCTATCCGGCGCGCGGCATCGGCGGACTGTGGACGGAACCCGCCGACCGCACCCCGCAGGTCCTCGCCCGGCTGCTGGGACGCGGCCGGGCCGACGTCCTGTACGCGCTCGACGAACCGGCCGGCGCGAGCGCGCTCGCGCACCGGCTGGGCCTCGCGGTGTCCTCCGTGTCGGAGCATCTGTCGGTGCTGCGTGCGGCAGGGCTGCTGACTTCTCGGCGGTACGGGCATCAGGTGCTGTACGAGCGGACTCCGCTCGGGATCGCCCTGGCGGTACCGGAGCGCGGCGGGCGGGAATGAGACGAGCCCCCGGCCGGGGGCCGGGAGCTCGTCACGGGGGCACTGCGCGGCGGGGCGTCAGTCCGCGAGGTAGCGCTCGACCGTCTCGACCTTGGAGGTCAGGCCGCCGGTGACGCCGGGGCGGATGTCGGCCTTCAGAACAAGAGAGACGCGTCCGGCCCGCGCCTCGACGGCGGCGACGGCCCGCTTGACGACGTCCATGACCTCGTCCCACTCGCCCTCGATGGAGGTGAACATGGCGTCCGTGCGGTTGGGCAGTCCGGACTCGCGGACGACCCGGACGGCGTCGGCGACGTACTCTCCGACGTCCTCACCGACACCCAGCGGGCTGACCGAGAACGCGACGATCATGCGACCACGCCTTCGCGGCGGGCGCGGGCGGCGATGACGCCGTCGGCCTCGTAGCGCTTGAGCAGCTTGTCGCCGTACAGCCCGCCGAACGGCAGCAGCGCGAGCAGGAAGAAGAGCGCGACGCGCTTCAGCGGCCACTTGGTCTTGGCCCAGACGTCGAGCAGCAGCACGGCGTAGATCACGAAGAGCACGCCGTGCAGGATGCCGAGCGGCATCATCAGGAAGTCGATGTCGGAGACCCGGCTGAGGACCGAGCCGAAGATGATCAGTGCCGGGAAGGAGAGCGCCTCGGGAATCGAGATGAGGCGCAGCCGGTGCAGGGCGGTAGCGGTCTTGATGTCCACGGGGGCACCTTCGGTGGGAGGACGGTGACAGCTTGTGAATACGGGCACAAGCGCCCCCATTGTGACATCGGCGCGGGCGGCCCACGGCGCCGGGGGCCGGATACCGGGGACCGTGCGCACCGGGTCATACGTCCCGGTTGCGTACGCATCAGGTACCGGATGCGTATCAGGGGCCTTTCCGGGCGAGAGATCCTCCTTCGGACCCTGTCCGGGCCGGGGGGCCTGCCGTTAACGTCGCTCCGTGGCAATGTTCCGACTCCAAGGCAGCAGAACGCTCGCCGTCGACCTGGCCGGTGACGCCGTCAAGGCGAAGAACGGCTCGATGGTCGCCTACGACGGCCGGATGACGTTCAAGAAGATGACCGGCGGCGGCGACGGGCTGCGCGGCATGGTGACCCGGCGGCTGACCGGTGAGCAGATGTCCGTGATGGAGGTGACCGGCCAGGGCACCTGTTACTTCGCGGACCGCGCGAGCGAGATCAGTCTCGTCTCGCTGCACGGCGACAAGCTCCACGTCGAGGCGAGCAATCTGCTGTGCACCGACTCCGGGCTGCGCACCGGCACCGCCTTCACCGGCCTGCGCGGCGGGGCGAGCGGCAACGGCCTGTTCACCACCACCGTCGAGGGCACCGGCCAGGTGGCGATCATGTCGGACGGCTCGGCGGTGGCGCTACGGGTCTCGGCCCAGTACCCGCTGTTCGTCGACCCGGGCGCCTACATCGCCCACCAGGGCAAGCTCCAGCAGCACTTCCAGTCGGGGGTGAACTTCCGGACGCTGATCGGCGAGGGTTCCGGGGAGTCCTTCCAGATCCGGTTCGAGGGCGAGGGCGTGGTCTACGTCCAGCCCAGCGAGCGGAACACCATCGGGGGCGATGTCTGATGCCGTTCCGCGAGATCAACTCGAAGATGGTCGAGGCGACGGTCGTTCCCGGCCAGAAGATGTACAGCCAGCGGGGCGCGATGCTCGCCTACCGCGGCGAGGTGTCGTTCACCCCGAACATCCAGGGCGGCCAGGGCGGCGTGATGTCCATGATCGGCCGGCGGGTGGCGGGCGAGGCGACCCCGCTGATGACGGTCGAGGGCAGTGGAACGGTGATGTTCGGCCACGGCGGCCATCACATCCAGGTCATCAACCTGGCTGGCGACACCCTCTACGTGGAGGCCGACCGGCTGCTCGCCTTCGACGGGACGCTCCAGCAGGGCACCATGTTCATGGGCTCCCAGGGCGGTGTGATGGGCATGGTGCGCGGCCAGGTGACCGGGCAGGGCCTGTTCACCACCACGCTCCAGGGGCACGGCGCGGTCGCGGTGATGGCCCACGGCGGGGTGATCGAACTGCCGATCACGCCCGGCCGCGATGTGCATGTGGACCCGCAGGCGTACGTCGCGCACCACGGCGACGTACGGAACAAGCTCTCGACCGCGCTCGGCTGGCGCGACATGGTGGGGCGCGGCTCCGGCGAGGCGTTCCAGCTGGAGCTGAGCGGCAGTGGCGCGGTGTACGTACAGGCCTCGGAGGAGAAGCTGTGAGCACACCCGTGGTCTTCGACCCGATGACGCTGCCGTCGGACGACAACGTCAACTCGTACACCTTCTGCGTGGAGCTCAAGGGGAGCCAGTGGTTCCTGCAGAAGGGCAAGATGATCGCCTATTACGGGCGGATCGATTTCAACGGCATCGGGCACGGCCGCTTCGAGCGGCTGATCCGTACGAGTTTCCACTCGCCGCTGCACGCGAGCGACTGGGTGGTGGCCGAGGGCAGCGGCAAGATGCTGCTCGCGGACCGGGCCTTCGATGTGAACTCCTACGACCTGGACGAGGGGAACCTGACGATCCGGTCGGGCAATCTCCTCGCCTACCAGCCCACCCTGGCACTCAAGCAGTCGATCGTGCCCGGTTTTCTCACCCTGATCGGTACGGGGAAGTTCGTGGCCGCCTCCAACGGCCCGGTGGTCTTCATGGAGCCGCCGCTGCGGGTCGATCCGGAGGCCCTGGTGGGCTGGGCGGACTGCCCCTCGCCGTGCCACCACTACGACCACGGCTACATGACGGGCGTGCTGGGCGGGCTGCGGTCGCTGACCGGCATCGGGGGCGCCTCGGGCGAGGAGCACCAGTTCGAGTTCGTGGGGGCGGGCACGGTGCTGCTCCAGTCGACCGAGATCCTGATGGCCGAACAGCCGACGGGCGCGGTGCCGGGGCACGCCGGGGTGCCGGGCGGCGCGGGTCAACCTGGCGCCTCACCCCGCATGCCCGGCCAGCTCGGGGACCTCCAGCGCCGCTTCGGGTTGTGAACGGTAGTCTGCGGAGTGTGACGTCGACCGTCCGCACCCCGCCCCCGGACCCGCCTCCGGACGGGTGCCGGCCGTCAGACTCTCCCACTTCGTCCAGCTTTCAACTTCTTAGGTAGAATCCATACATGGAGACCGAGACGGCCACCCGCTGGCTGAACGACGCGGAGCAGTGCGCCTGGCGCACCCACCTGGACGTCAGCAGGCTGCTGATGCATCAGCTGGAGAAGGACCTCCAGCCGTTCGGACTGACCAACAACGACTACGAGATCCTGGTCAACCTCTCGGAGTCGGAGGACCAGCGCATGCGGATGAGCGATCTCGCCGCCGCGACGCTGCAGTCCAAGAGCAGGCTCTCGCACCAGATCACCCGCATGGAGACCGCCGGCCTGGTCCGCAGGGAGAACTGCGAGTCCGACCGGCGCGGTCTGTACGCGGTCCTCACCGAGGACGGCGCGGAGACGATGCGCAAGGTGGCGCCGCACCATGTGGCGTCGGTCCGCAAGCACTTCATGGACCTGCTGACGCCGGAGGCGCTGGCGAACCTGCACGCGGCCCTGACCCCGGTC
This sequence comes from Streptomyces sp. NPDC007164, assembly GCF_040634135.1. Lineage (NCBI taxonomy): Bacteria > Bacillati > Actinomycetota > Actinomycetes > Kitasatosporales > Streptomycetaceae > Streptomyces > Streptomyces sp. NPDC007164. The sequence goes on along the minus strand of NZ_JBEYFB010000023.1, from coordinate 34,792 downwards.
GCGGAGCACCTGCGGGGACGACGCGGCAAGATCTGACCGGAACGGGGCGGCGTTCAGCCGGCTCCGGGCAGCCGGAGCTCGAAGCGGGCGCCGCCCTCCCGTGCGTCGCCGACCGTGAGCCGGCCCCCGTGCCGGGCGGCGACGTCCCGGGCGATGGCCAGGCCGAGGCCCGCGCCGCCGTCGTCCCGGGTGCGGGCGTCGTCGAGCCGCACGAAACGTTCGAAGATCCGCTCGCGCTCCTCGGGCGGCACCCCCGCCCCGTCGTCGGTGACGGCGACCACCACGTCACCGCGCTCCGCCGGGCGCACCGAGACGGTCACCGCGCTCCGCGCGTGCCGCTGTGCGTTGTCCAGCAGATTGCCGATCACCCGCACCAACTGCCCGCGCGATCCGGCCACTTCGAGTCCCCCGGAGTCCGGCACGGACACCGTCACCGGGATCCGGTCGCCGCCGCGCTGCGAGACCTCCTCGCGGACCAGCGCACCCAGGTCCAGCACCGTACGCCCCGGCCGCTCCCCCGCGTCCAGCCTGGCCAGCAGCAGCAGATCGGCGGCCAGCGCCTGGAGCCGTACGGTGTCGGCGACCGCGCCCGGCACGTCCAGCAGCTCCGGATGGGCCGCCCCCACCTCCAGCTGGGTGCGCAGCGAGGCGATCGGGCTGCGCAGTTCGTGCGAGGCGTCCGCGACGAACCGCCGCTGCCGCTCCACCGAGGCCTCCAGGGCGGTCAGGGTCTCGTTGGTGGTCCGGGCCAGCCGGGCGACCTCGTCGCGCGAGCCGGGCTCCGGCACCCGCCGGCTCAGGTCCTCGGACGCGGTGATCGCGGCCATCTCGCGCCGGATCCCCTCGACCGGGCGCAGCGCCCGCCGGGTCACCAGCCAGGTCACCCCGGCGACGACCAGCAGCAGCAACGGCAGCCCGATCAGCATCGCGCCGCGCACCGTGCCCACGGCCTCCTGCTCGGCGGCCAGCGGGGCGCCCGCGTGGACGGTCAGGGTCACCCCGGCGGAGGTCGTCGCCCGCACGGACGCGAAACGGTAGTCGGCCGTCTCGCCGTCCACGGTGGCGGTGCCGTTGGCGAAGTCCGGTTCGTCGGAGTCGACTTCACCGCGGCCCGGGGTGCCGCCGCGGTCGTCGTCGTACGCGTCGTCGTCGCTCCCGTCGTCATCGCCGCTCCCGCCGCCGGACTGCCCGGCGGCCGGTGACGGGTCCGGGGTGACCCGGTCCGTGCCGGTGCCGGAGATGGCCCGGAGGTCCTTGGAGACGGCGACCATCCGCCCGTCCTCGTCGGTCACCTGGACCGGATGGTCCTCCTCGTCGCGCGTCTCCAGCCGGTCGTACGGCACGTCGAGGGCGAGCTGCCCGGCCACTTCCCGGGCCACCACCTCGGCCTGGAGCCCCGCCTGGCCGGTCAGGTTGGCGCGCAGTACCAGGAGCACGGAGAGCCCGGCGCCGATCAGGGCGAGGGCGACCACCACGGTGGCGCCGAGCGCGGCCCTGGCCCGTACCGACCTCACAGCGCCTCCAGCCGGTACCCGGCGCCGCGCACCGTGCGGATGGCGGCCGCACCGAGCTTGCGGCGCAGCGTGCTCACGTACACCTCGACGATGTTCGGGTCGCCGTCGTAGGCGAAGTCCCAGACGTGTTCGAGGATGTCCGCCTTGCTCACCACCTGCCCGGACCGCAGCGCGAGCTGTTCCAGCACCGCGAACTCCTTGGTGGTCAGGGTGATCTCGGCCTCGCCGAGGTGGACGCGGCGGGCGGCGGTGTCCATGCGCAGGGCGCCGACGGTGACCACCGGTGAGGCGGAGCCGCCGCCCCGGCGCCGCAGCAGCGCCCGGATCCTGGCCACCAGCACGACGTACGAGAAGGGCTTGGTCAGGTAGTCGTCGGCCCCCGTGTCCAGGCCCTCCGCCTCGTCGTACTCGCCGTCCTTCGCCGTCAGCATCAGGATCGGCGTCTCGTGCCCGGCGGCGCGCAGCGCGGCACAGACCCGGTAGCCGTTCATCCCGGGCAGCATGATGTCGAGGACGACGAGGTCGTACGTCCCCTCGGCCGCGCGGTGCAGCCCTTCGAGGCCGTCGTGCACGACGTCCACGGCGAAGCCCTCGGCGGTGAGCCCCGCGGCCAGGGACCTCGCGAGCCGCTTCTCGTCCTCCACGATCAACAGGCGCATACGCACAGGGTCGCAAACCGAACCTGAAGACGGCTTCAGGTGGCTTCAGGCTGCGTTCAGCATCACCCCGGCACTGTGGATCCCGTCGAAACCGGCCACCCGATCGGGGAGGAACCCTCATGAAGCGCAAGTTCGTCATCGCCGCAGTCACCGCCGCCGTGCTCGTCGGCGGCTCGGCCGCCACGGCGGTCGCCTTCGCGGACGACGACAGCCACGACCGCGGGGCCCGGTCCAGCGTGAAGAGCGGTGACACCGCCCGGACCGGCGTGGCGCAAGCGGTCACGGCCGCCCTCAAGGCCGTCCCCGGCACGGTCACCGAGGCCGAGCTGGACGACGAGGACGGCGGACTCGTCTGGGAGCTCGACGTGTACGGCTCCGACAAGGTCTGGCACGACGTGACGGTGGACGCGGGCAACGGCAAGGTGCTCGGCAAGCACACCTCCGACGACGGTGACGACGGCGGTGACGACGACCGCGACCGGTACGCGCCCCGGTCCGCCCCCGTCTCGCTGAACGCGGCCGTCGACGCCGCGCTGAAGGCGCAGTCCGGGACCGTGACGTCGGTCGACCTGGACGACGACGACAACCGGAGCGGCAAGGCGCCGCACTGGGAGGTCGACGTCCGGGGCAAGGACGGCAAGAAGCACGAGCTGAACGTCGACGCGAAGTCGGGCAAGGTGACGGTGGACCGGTCGGACGACGACCACGGGGACGACGACCGTGACGGGGACGACGACTGAGGGTGCCTTCCCGGCGGGCGGTCAGGGCGCGTAACCGGAGAGAACTCTTCCGTCCTCGAAGCTCAGGAAGAGCACGTCTCCCTTCGCGAGAAGGGAGACGCTTCCCGGGGGAACCCCGTCGGTGGATTCTTCCGGCCAGCCGTTGTACCGCTTGGTCGCGACCGGGATGTCCTGCCCACCGGGGGTGAACTCGTAGGACTCCAGGAAGTTCTCCGTGACGAGGTAGGCGTGGTCGCCGACGATGACCGGTGCGCCCGAGTAGTCCACCGCCTCGGGCGTCGCCCAGCTCTGGCGCCCGTCCGCCAGACCGAACGCATACACCCGTTCCTCGGTGCTCAGCACGACTGTGCCGTCCCGGGTGACAGCGGGCCGATAGGCGATGTCCACTCCGTCGGCGACGATCCGGCGGTTCTGCGGGGCGGTCACATCGACGACCGTCAGACCGCTCGGCCCCGTGCAGAGCAGCGCCCTTCCCCTCAGGACCGGCGTGCGGCAGGTGACGTCCCCGGGCCCGGTGCTCCCCGAACGCGCCCCGTCCGTGCTCTTCAGGATGGTGACGGCATCGCCGACCGCGACGAGCCGACCGTCGGCGAGGAGCAGTTCCCCTTCGTCGGCCGGGTCGTCCCACGGCTCGTCCCACTTGCGGGTGTGCGTGCCGGTGAGGCGGTGGGCGAAGATCCGGCCCGCACCCGTGCCGGTGGTCCTGGTGGCGTAGTACAGGACTCCGGCCGACTGGACGGAGTCGGTCACCCGTGCACCGCCCGCCAGCGGCTCGCGCCACTTCTCGGTGCCGTCGGCGAGGCCGAGCGCCACCAGGGCACCGTCGTCGAAGGCGTAGACGGTGGTGCCGATCACTGCGGCCACCGAGGCCGGTCCGGTGCCCGCCCTTCCTGGCCCGGTCTGCCACCGCTGCTTGCCGTTCGCCGCGTCCAGCGTGGTGATCCGCTCCGGTCCGCCACAGACCAGGGAGGTGCCCGCGATCACGCACTCGACGCGGCCGTTCGCGATCCTGACGTGCCACGGCTGCCAGCCCGCGGGCTTCCCGGAGACATCCGCGGCAGCCGTCCCGAAATCACCGGTACGACCCGCGTCCGCGCCCGGAATGACGGCCGGCCCGGCCTTCGTCCGCACGGCGTCGGAGGCCGAAGCGGTCGGCTGCGCGCCGCCACCACCGGCCCCGCCCGCCTTGTCGTCGCCCCCGCCCTCACCCTCGAAGAGCCCCGGCAGCAGGACCGCCCCCAGCACCACGCACACCACCGTGGCCACTGCCGCCAACGCGATCCACAGCCCCCTGTTGCCCTGCCGCTCCCCCGGTGCGGCCACCGGCACGACCGGCGTCGGGGCGAGGACGGGCCCGCCGGGGTGCGGAGCACCGGACGGGACCGGAGGCGCGGCGGCCGACGGCGCGGCGGCCGCGACTACGGCGCGCGCCCCCGCCGCGTGCGCCGCGAGCTGCCCCCGGATCGCATCGGTCCAGGGGAAGGGCTCCCCGACCGCCCGGCCTTCCGGCAGCAGCATGTCGGCCAGCTGCCGAGGTGTCGGCCGGGCCCCGGCGTCGCTGTGCAGGCACTCCTCGATCACGGCGCGCAACTGTGGTGGTACGCCGGAGAGTTCGGCCTCGCCCTGGGCGATCCGGAAGATCACGGCAGCCATGTCGGAGTCGTCGAACGGGCCCCGCCCGGTCGCCGCGAAGGCGAGCACCGCGCCGAGGCAGAAGACGTCCGACGCCGGTACCAGCGCCCGTGAGCCGTTGACGTGCTCCGGCGAGATGTAGCCGGGGCTGCCCACCACGACCCCGGTGCGGGTGAGCTGGGTGGCGTCGAAAGCCTGGGCGATCCCGAAGTCGATCACCTTCGGCCCATCGGCGCCGAGCAGCACATTGCCCGGCTTGAGGTCGCGGTGGAGTACGCGCACGGCGTGCATGTCGGCGAGCGCGTGAGCCAGACCGGCGCCCATCTCGCGCACCACCGGCTCGGGCATCGGCCCGCCGCGGATCACCGCCTCGGCGAGCGAGGGGCCGGGAACGTACTCCGTCGCCAGCCAGGGCAGCCGGCCGCCCGCGTCACCGCCGACGAGAGACGCGGTGTGCGGGCTGCGCACGGCACCCGCCGCGTCGATCTCGCGCCGGAAACGGATCCGGAAGCCGTCGTCGAGGTCGAGATCGGCCCGTACGGTCTTCAGCGCGACCAGCCCGCCGAGCGGGTCCGCCGAACCGGCGGGCCGGGCCAGATACACCTCGCCCATGCCACCCGCGCCGAGCAGTCCGAGCAGCTGGTAGGGGCCGATCAGCCGGGCGCGGCCGGGCGGAAGCGGCTCGATCACTTCGCGGTCCCCTCAAACGGTTCGTTCATTCGGGCAGCGGTACGGAGACCGCGGTGCCGTCGTCGTACACGACATGCACGACGCCGCCGACCGGCAGCACCTGGGGGTCGAGCAGTTCCTGCTCCAGGTCGATGCCGTTGGTGACGCTGTCGTAGGTCGGTGTCCTGGTCGGGCCAGGAGCGCCCGGAACCGGGGTCCTGGACTGTGGCCCCAGGGATCCGTCGGCGCGGATCGGAACCGTGTAAAGCGTTGTGCTGTCCGCCCAGACCAATGTGTCGGCAACGATCAGCGGGGCGGACACCGGGTTGCTCATGCCCTGTGCCGGCTTCCCGCCGAGCGGGAACCTGCCGAGGATCCGACCGCCGTCGCCGCTCACGACCACGAGTTCGTCGTGCACGTCTTCGCCGCTCCTGCGAAACGTGATCACCCGGTCGTCCAACGCGGTGAGCGTTGCCTCGGCAACGAGCGCGGGGTTCACCGGCACCTGCCCCCGCGACTTGAGCGTCCCCGCCGAGAAGCGCAGCAGGTGCCTGTCCCTACCGAAGCCCGAAGGGTCGTCGTTGGTGAAGTAGGCCGTACAGAAGGCGGAGCCACCACGCACCCGGAGGTTCCCGCACCCTGAGTTGGTTGGCTCGCCGGCCCCCTGAACGGCCTCGCCACCGGCTGTGCCGAGCAGGGTGCCGTCCTTCGGCCGGAAAGCCTTCGGCGCCTCCTCGCCCATGGCGTACACCACGCCGCCGGCGGTGGCGACCGGCCAGAAGTTGCCGCCCTGGGCGTTGGAGACGCCCTGCGGGGACAGCGGCTTTCGCCACTTCTCGGCACCGGTCTTCAGGTCGTAGGCAGCGAGGGACGCATTGTCGAACGTCGGTGCGGTGGAGGCGAAGACCAGGCCGTCGGCCACGAGCGGCGCACTCTCCAAGTTGTGCGCGCCGCCGGACCGGGCCTCCCAGCGGAGCTTGCCGGTCCGTGCGTCCAGCGACTGCAGCCGGTCACCTGCCGCGAGCAGGACGGTGTCGTCGTACACGGTGGGACGGGTGGCACCGGCCGGCATGAAGAACTGTCCACGGGGCCCCCAGCCCGCCGAGCGGGTGGTCTCCCCCGCGTCCAGCGTCCACAACCGGTGCCCGTCCGCCGCCGACAACGCCTCGTACGTGCCGTCCACCTTTCGGCAGACCACCACGTCCCGGCCCGCCGAACAGCCGATCGGCGACCCCGTGAACTTCCCCTTCCAGGACTTCTTCCACCCCGCAGGCCGGACATCCCGGCCGTACGGAACCGTGCCCGAGGCATCCGGGCCGCCGTTCTCGTCCACGCCCGCCACGATGCGGGCGGCGGGCGCACCGCCCCCGCGCGCGGCTTCTTCGGGGGCCTTCCGGTTGTCGCGCCAGGCCAGGATTCCCCCGGTCGCCGCGCCCAGCACGATCAGCGCGGCCAGGGCGGCGCCCAGCACGCGCCGGGAGCGGCGCCGGGGTGGGGCGAGGCCGGGCCCCTGGGTGGGAGCGATATGCAGGCCCGGGGTGAAGTCGGTTCCCTGGGTGGGCAGTTGGTGTGGCGCCGGGTGGCCGTCGGCAGCCACCTCCGTCGGCGTGTACCCCGGCAGCAGCGGGTGGCCCAGCGCCACGACCCGGGCGAGTTCGCGCCCGTGCTCGGCAATGTGCTGCGCCACCGGGTCCGGCCACCGCTCGGCCGCGCCGGGGTCCAGCAGCCCGGCGAGTTCGGCGGCGGCCGGGCGGGCGGCCGGGTCCGCCACCAGGCAGCGGTCCAGTACGGCCCGCAGCGCCTGCGGTACGCCGTCGAGATCGGCCTCGACGTACTTGACCCGGTAGAGCACGGCGGCAACCGGGCCGTCGCCGAAGGGGTCGCGTCCAGTGGCGGCGTAACAGAGCACGGAGGCGAGGCAGAAGACGTCCGAGGCGGGCACGACGCGTCCGCTGCCCGCCACGTGTTCCGGGGACATGAAGGCCGGGCTGCCGACCATGCGGCTGGTGGTGGTGAGCGGGGTCGCGCCGGAGTCGCGGGCGATCCCGAAGTCGATCAGGCGCGGCCCGTCCGCCGCGAGCATCACGTTGCCGGGCTTCACGTCGCGGTGGACGATCCCCGCCGCGTGGACGGCCGCCAGGGCGCGGGCCAGTCCGGCGCCCAGCATCCGTACCTCGGCCTCGTCCATCGCGCCCGCCCGGCGGACCGCGGCGGAGAGGGTCGGCCCGGCCACGTATCCGGTGGCGAGCCAGGGCACCTCGGCGTCGGCGTCCCCGTCGAGCAGCAGGGCGAGATGGGGGCCCGAGACGGACCGGGCGACGCTGATCTCGCGGCGGAAGCGGCTGCGGAAGCCGGGGTCACGGGCTACGTCGCGGCGGACGGTCTTGACGGCGACCGGGTCGCCGCCGCCGTCGTGGACGCCGAGGAAGACCTCTCCCATTCCGCCCGCGCCGAGCCGGGCCCGTACACCGTACGGACCGATCCGTCTCGGCGAGTCCTCCCGCAGCGGTCCCAACATGCGCCACTCCCCCGTCGTTACGCATGGATCGGCGGCATCCCGTACCCGTATCCGGCGGTAATCCTGCCACGGACACGTCACCTCCGGCAGCGTCGGCCGGACATGACGGAGCGGGACCGGGAGAAATGACGGGGCGGGACCGGGAGCGGCCCGCACGCCGCCCCGGTCCCGCCCGGCCGAACCGCGTCCGGCTCACCCCTCGCCGGTGAGCCCCGCCACCAGCTCGTCGGCCGCCGCGTACGGGTCGAGGCGGCCCGCCACGATGCGTTCGGCGAGCGCGCCGAGGTGGCGGTCGCCGTGCAGGTCACCGATGCGCTCGCGCAGCCGGGTGACGGCGATGGTCTCGACCTCGCGGGCCGCGCGGGCCGCGCGCCGCTCGGCGAGCACACCGTGCTCCTCCATCCACGCCCGGTGCTTCTCCAGCGCCTCGACCACCTCGTCGATGCCCTCGCCCCGGGCGGCGACCGTCTTGACGATCGGCGGCCGCCAGTCGCCGGGGCCGCGCGATTCGCCGAGGCCCAGCATGTGGTTGAGCTCGCGCGCGGTGGCGTCCGCGCCGTCCCGGTCGGCCTTGTTGACGACGTACACATCGCCGATCTCCAGGATTCCGGCCTTCGCCGCCTGGATGCCGTCGCCCATGCCGGGTGCCAGCAGGACCACGGAGGTGTCGGCCTGGGAGGCGATCTCCACCTCCGACTGGCCGACGCCGACCGTCTCCACCAGGATCACCTCGCAGCCCGCCGCGTCCAGCACCCGGATCGCCTGCGGTGCCGACCAGGCGAGGCCGCCCAGATGGCCGCGGGTGGCCATGGAGCGGATGTAGACGCCCGGGTCGGAGGCGTGCTCCGACATCCGGACCCGGTCGCCGAGGAGCGCCCCGCCGGAGAACGGCGAGGACGGGTCGACGGCCAGCACACCCACCCGCTTGCCGGCCCGCCGGTACGCCGAGACGAGCGCCGACGTCGATGTCGACTTACCGACACCGGGTGAACCGGTGAGGCCGACGACGTACGCGTTGCCGGTCAGCGGCGCCAGGGCCGCCATCACCTCGCGCAGCTGCGGCGACGCCCCCTCCACCAGTGAGATCAGCCGGGCCACGGCCCGCGGCCGGCCCGCACGTGCCTGCTCGACCAGGGTGGGGACGTCCACCATCACCGCTCCGTTCACTCGCTTCGTGCTCGTGCTCCACGTGTACCGCGTACTGCCTGTTACTTGCCCGGAACCCGGATGATCAGTGCGTCGCCCTGCCCGCCGCCGCCGCACAGCGCCGCCGCGCCGGTGCCGCCGCCGCGCCGCTTCAGCTCCAGCGCCAGGTGCAGCACCACCCGGGCGCCGGACATCCCGATCGGGTGGCCCAGCGCGATGGCGCCGCCGTTGACGTTGACCTTGTCCGGGGTGACGCCGAGGTCCTTCATCGACTGGACGGCGACCGCGGCGAACGCCTCGTTGATCTCGATCAGGTCGAGGTCGCCGGCCTCCAGGCCCTCCTTCTTGAGGGCGTGCCTGATGGCGTTGGAGGGCTGCGACTGGAGCGAGTTGTCCGGCCCGGCCACGTTGCCGTGGGCGCCGATCTCGGCGATCCAGTCCAGGCCCAGCTCCTCGGCCTTGGCCCTGCTCATCACGACGACCGCGGCGGCGCCGTCGGAGATCTGCGAGGAGGTGCCCGCGGTGATCGTGCCGTCCTTGGCGAACGCGGGGCGCAGCTTGCCCAGCGACTCCACGGTGGTCTCCGGGCGGATGCCCTCGTCCTTGGCGAAGAGGACCGGGTCGCCCTTGCGCTGCGGGATCTCGACCGGGGTGATCTCGGCCTCGAAGAGGCCGTTCTTCTGGGCGGCGGCGGCGCGCTGGTGCGAGAGGGCGCCGATCTCGTCCTGGTCGGCGCGGCTCAGGCCGAGGCGGGCGTTGTGCTTCTCGGTGGACTCACCCATCGGGATGTTCTCGTAGGCGTCGGTCAGACCGTCGTACGCCATGGAGTCGAGCATCTCGATCGCGCCGTACTTGTGGCCCTCGCGGGACTTCGGGAGCAGGTGCGGGGCGTTCGTCATGGACTCCTGGCCGCCGGCCACGACGATGTCGAACTCACCGGCGCGGATCAGCTGGTCGGCCAGCGCGATCGCGTCGAGCCCGGACAGACACACCTTGTTCACGGTGAGCGCGGGAACGTTCATCGGGATGCCCGCCTTGACCGCGGCCTGGCGGGCCGGGATCTGGCCCGCACCGGCCTGCAGCACCTGGCCCATGATCACGTACTCGACCTGGTCGCCGCCGATGCCGGCCCGGTCCAGCGCGGCCTTGATGGCGAAGCCGCCGAGGTCGGCGCCGGAGAAGCTCTTCAGCGAGCCGAGCAGGCGGCCCATGGGCGTACGCGCGCCCGCGACGATCACTGAGGTGGTACCGGTCGTTCCAGACATGAGGGGCGCCCCTTGGGATGAGGAGTGAACGAGGGTTTACTTGAATGTACTGAGCGGTACCCCGCCCGTCATCCGGCAGCGGGTGTGACGGCGCGCACGTTGCGTAACCATCCGTGTGGCGCTGCACTGGTTCCATGCTGACGCGAATCGACCACATCGGGATCGCCTGTTTCGACCTCGACAAGACAGTCGAGTTCTACCGGTCCACCTACGGGTTCGAGGTGTACCACTCCGAGATCAACGAGGAGCAGGGCGTACGGGAGGCCATGCTCAAGATCAACGATACGTCCGACGGCGGCGCTTCCTACCTCCAGCTCCTGGAGCCGACCCGGGAGGACTCGGCCGTCGGCAAGTGGCTGGCGAAGAACGGGGAGGGCGTCCACCACATCGCCTTCGGCACCGCGGACGTCGACGCGGATTCCGCGGACATCCGGGAGAAGGGGGTCAGGGTGTTGTACGAGGAGCCCCGGAAGGGTTCGATGGGGTCCCGGATCACCTTCCTGCACCCCAAGGACTGCCACGGCGTGCTCACCGAACTGGTCACGTCCGCTGCGGAGCACTGACCTCCGGATACCCGGCCCGGTAGAGTGGGCTGTTCCGGGCCGGGGCCGGGTCGGGGCCGCGCCGCGTCCCCAGCCGTTGATCTGTCACCATTCCCCGGGGGACCGTTCAGCGGTGGACGGTACTCGTTGGAGTGTCGCGACCAGGGTTGGGGTCTCCCCTGCTCAGCGGGGCATCCCCTGCTCGAACGAAGTTGCGAGTCTGGGGAAGAAGTTGAGAGCTCGGGGAAGGATGGGACCGCGCAGTGCGGGGCTACGAACGCCAGGAGAGCCACCGAGCTGACGACGACCATCTCTCGCGGTTCGAAGCCGAGATGGACCGGCTGAAGACCGACCGGGAGAAGGCCGTCCAGCACGCCGAGGACCTCGGCTACCAGGTCGAGGTCTTGCGCGCCAAGCTGCACGAGGCTCGGCGCAATCTCGCGACCCGTCCCGCGTACGACAGCGCGGACATCGGTTATCAGGCCGACCAGTTGCTCCGTAACGCCCAGATCCAGGCGGATCAGCTGCGGACCGACGCCGAGCGGGAGCTCCGCGACGCCCGTGCGCAGACACAGCGGATCCTCCAGGAGCACGCCGAGCACCAGGCGAGGCTCCAGGCCGAGCTGCACAACGAGGCGGTGCAGCGGCGCCAGCGGCTCGACCAGGAGCTGGCGGAGCGCCGCCAGACCGTCGAGTCCCACGTCAACGAGAACGTCGCCTGGGCCGAGCAGCTCCGGGCCCGGACGGAGTCCCAGGCCCGCCGGCTGCTGGAGGAGTCCCGGGCCGAGGCCGAGCAGTCCCTGTCCGCCGCGCGCGCCGAGGCGAGCCGGCTGGCGGAGGAGACCCGGCAGCGGCTCGGTTCCGAGGCGGAGACGGCCCGCACCGAGGCCGAGGCGATCCTGCTGCGCGCCCGCAAGGACGCCGAGCGGCTGCTGGACGCCGCCGCCGGCCAGGCGCAGGAGGCCACCAGCCACGCCGAGCGGCTGCGTACGTCGACGTCGGCCGAGACCGAGCAGACCCGGCAGCAGACCGCCGAGCTGAACCGGGCCGCCGAACAGCGCATGCAGGAGGCCGAGACCCAGCTGCGCGAGGCCCGGCTGGAGGCCGAGAAGGTCACCGCCGAGGCGAAGGAGGCCGCGGTCAAGCGGCTGGCCGCCGCCGAGTCGCAGAACGAGCAGCGCACCCGGACCGCCAAGTCGGAGATCGCCCGGCTGGTCGGCGAGGCCACCAAGGACGCCGAGACGCTCAAGGCGGAGGCCGAGCAGGCGCTCGCCGATGCCCGCGCCGAGGCGGACCGGCTGAAGTCCGAGGCGTCCGAGCAGGCCCGCACGGCCGCCGCCGAGGACGCCGCGGCCCAGCTCGCCAAGGCCGCCAGGAGCGCCGAGGAGGTACTGACCAAGGCGTCCGAGGACGCCAGGTCAACCACCAGGGCGGCGAGCGAGGAGGCCGACCGGATCCGCCGCGAGGCGGAGGCCGAGGCGGACCGGCTGCGCGGCGAGGCCGCCGAGCAGGCAGACCAGCTCAAGGGTGCGGCCAAGGACGACACCAAGGAGTACCGGGCCAAGACGGTCGAGCTCCAGGAGGAGGCCCGCAGGCTGCGCGGCGAGGCCGAGCAGCTGCGCTCCGAGGCGGTCGCGGAGGGCGAGCGGATCCGCGGCGAGGCCCGCCGCGAGGCGGTCCAGCAGATCGAGGAGGGCGCGAAGACCGCCGAAGAACTGCTGGCCAAGGCGAAGGCCGACGCGGAGGAGCTGCGGTCCACCGCGGGCGCCGAGAGCGAGCGGGTCCGCAGCGAGGCGGCCGAGCGGGCCGCCACGCTGCGCAAGCAGGCCGAGGAGGCCCTGGAGCGCGCCCGCGCCGAGGCCGAGCGGCTGCGTACCGAGTCCGAGGAGCAGGCCTCCTCGACCACCGCAGCGGCCGAGCAGGCGGCGGTGGAGCTGCGCGAGGAGACCGGGCGCGCGGTCGCGGCCCGGCAGGCGGAGGCGGCCGAGGAACTGGCCCGGCTGCACACCGAGGCCGAGACCCGGGTCGCCGGCGCCGAGCAGGCGCTCACGGACGCGCGCGCCGAGGCGGAGCGCCTGAGGCGCGAGACGAACGAGGAGTCCGAGCGGCTGCGCGCGGAGGCCGCCGAGCGGATCCGGACGCTGCGGGAGCAGGCGGAGACCGAGGCGGAGCGGCTGCGCGACGAGGCCGTGGCGGACGCGTCGCAGGCCCGTGCGGAGGGCGAGTCCGTCGCCGTACGGCTGCGTTCCGAGGCCGCCGCCGAGGCGGAGCGGCTCAAGTCGGAGGCGCAGGAGAGCGCCGACCGGGTGCGGTCGGAGGCCGCCGCCGCCGCCGAGCGGGTGGGCACGGAGGCCGCCGAGGCGCTGGCCGCCGCCCAGGAGGAGGCGAACCGGCGGCGCCGGGAGGCCGAGGAGACCCTCGACGCGGCGCGCACCGAGGCGAACCAGGAGCGGGAGCGGGCCCGCGAGCAGAGCGAGGAACTGCTCGCCTCCGCCCGCAAGCGGGTCGAGCAGGCGCAGGCCGAGGCCCAGCGGCTGGTCGAGGAGGCGGACGGCCGGGCGACGGAGCTGGTCTCCGCGGCCGAGCAGACCGCCCAGCAGGTGCGGGATTCGGTCAGCGGGCTGCAGGAGCAGGCCGAGGCGGAGATCGCCGGGCTGCGCTCGACCGCCGAGCATGTCGCGGAGCGGACGAAGTCCGAGGCGCAGGAGGAGGCGGACCGGGTCCGCACCGACGCGCACGCCGAGCGGGAGCGGGCCGGTGAGGATGCGTCCCGGATCCGCCGGGAGGCGCGGGAGGAGTCCGAGGCCGCGAAGGCGATGGCCGAGCGGACCGTGGCGGACGCGATCGCCGAGTCGGAGCGGCTGCGGGCGGACACCGCCGAGTACAGCCAGCGGATGCGCACCGAGGCCTCCGACGCGCTGGCCTCGGCCGAGCAGGACGCCTCGCGCAGCCGCGCGGAGGCCCGCGAGGACGCCAACCGGATGCGTTCCGACGCCGCCACCCAGGCCGACCGGCTGGTGGGCGAGGCGACGAGCGAGGCCGAGCGGCTCGGTACGGAGTCGACGCAGCGGGCCGCCGGGCTCGTCGAGGAGGCGACCCGGCAGGCCACCGGGCTCGTGGAAGAGGCGACCCAGCAGGCCACCACGCTGGTCGACGACGCGAAGCAGCGGGCGGCCCGGCTGTCGGGCGAGGCCGTGGACGAGGCCGAGCGGATGCGGGCGGAGGCGGCGGCCACCGTCGGCTCGGCGCAGGAGCACGCGGCCCGCACCCGCGAGGAGTCGGAGCGGCTGCGCGCCGAGGCGGAGTCGGCGGCCGAGCAGATGCGCGCGGAGGCCCGCCAGGAGGCGGACCGGCTGCTCGACGAGGCCCGGGAGGCCGCGGCGAAGCGCCGGGCCGATGCCGCGGAGCAGGCCGATCAGCTGGTCGACAAGGCCCGGGAGGAGGCGCTGCGCGCCGCCACCGAGGCCGAGAAGCAGGCCGACACGATGGTCGGCGCGGCCCGCAAGGAAGCCGTGCGGATCACCTCGGAGGCGACGGTCGAGGGCAACTCCCTGGTGGAGCGGGCCCGTACGGACGCGGACGAGCTGCTGGTCGGCGCGCGCCGGGACGCCACGGCGATCCGGGAGCGGGCCGAGGAGCTGCGGGCCCGGATCGAGGGCGAGATCGAGGAGCTGCACGACCGCGCCCGGCGGGAGACGTCCGAGCAGATGAAGACGGCGGGCGAGCGCGTCGACAACCTGATGAAGGCGGCGACGGAGCAGCGCGACGAGGCGGCGGCCAAGGCCAAGGAGCTGCTGGCGGACGCCAATTCGGAAGCGAGCAAGGTCCGGATCGCCGCGGTGAAGCGGGCCGAGTCGCTGCTGAAGGAGGCCGAGCAGAAGAAGGCCACGCTGGTCCGCGAGGCCGAGAAACTGCGCGCCGACGCCGAGGTCGAGGCGAAGCGTACGGTCGACGACGGCAAGCGCGAGCTCGATCTGCTGGTGCGCCGGCGCGAGGACATCAACACCGAGATCTCCCGTGTCCAGGACGTGTTGGAGGCGCTGGAGTCCTTCGAGACGCCGGGTAGCGGCGGCAAGGGCTCGGGCGGTTCCGCCGGCGGCGTCAAGGCCGGCGCCTCGGCGGGCACTCGATCGAGTGGCAAGTCGTCCGAGGGGTAGTCGCCTTGCCATCTCCCATGCTCCGTCAGGAACGTTCAACCCTCCGAGTGGCAAGAGTTGCGGGGGTTAGCCACTCAAAAGAGGTGTCATTCTCCAGATCAAAAGGGCATCCGCTCGATGACACGCCGTTCCGGCCCCTAGGATTCCCTCTAACACCTCACCGGTCTCATTCGACAGGAACCTCATGAGCGACCCTTCCTCCCCCTTCGGCTTCGAGCTCGTGCGACGTGGATACGACCGCGGTCAGGTGGATGACCGCATTACCAAGCTCGTCGCCGACCGTGATAGTGCTCTCACCCGCATCACGTCTCTGGAAAAGCGCATCGAGGAGCTCCACCTCGAAACGCAGAACGCCCAGGCCCAGGTGAACGACGCGGAGCCGTCGTACGCCGGACTCGGCGCCCGCGTGGAGAAGATCCTGCGGCTGGCCGAGGAGGAGGCGAAGGACCTGCGTGAGGAGGCCCGTCGCGCCGCCGAGCAGCACCGCGAGCTCGCCGAGTCGGCCGCCCAGCAGGTGCGCAACGACGCCGAGACGTTCGCCGCCGAGCGCAAGGCGAAGGCGGAGGACGAGGGCGTCCGGATCGTCGAGAAGGCCAAGGGTGAGGCCGGCTCGCTGCGCACGGAGGCCCAGAAGGACGCCGCGCAGAAGCGCGAGGAGGCGGATGCCCTCTTCGAGGAGACCCGCGCCAAGGCCGCCCAGGCCGCCGCGGACTTCGAGACCAACCTGGCCAAGCGCCGCGACCAGTCGGAGCGCGACCTCGCGTCCCGTCAGGCCAAGGCCGAGAAGCGTCTCGCCGAGATCGAGCACCGCGCCGAGCAGCTCCGCCTGGAGGCCGAGAAGCTCCGTACGGACGCCGAGCGCCGGGCCCGTCAGACGGTGGAGACCGCGCAGCGCCAGTCCGAGGACATCGTGGCCGACGCGAACGCCAAGGCCGACCGGATCCGCAGCGAATCGGAGCGCGAGCTGGCGGCGCTCACCAACCGCCGCGACTCGATCAACGCCCAGCTGACCAACGTCCGCGAGATGCTGGCCACGCTGACCGGTGCCGCGGTCGCCGCCGCAGGCACCCCCGCCGACGACGAGCCGGTCACCCGTGGTGTCCCGGCTCAGCAGGGCCGCTAGCCCTCAGTACGTCAGCTGTACTCCTTGCGCGCCCGGTTCCGCCCCTTGTGGTGGCGCCGGGCGCGCGGCCGTTCTAGCGTGAACGCATGATCGAGCTCGATGGCCTCACCAAGCGCTTCGGCAACAAGGTTGCCGTCGACCGGCTCTCCTGCCGGGTCAGACCCGGGATGGTGACGGGTTTTCTGGGACCCAACGGGGCGGGCAAGTCCACGACGATGCGGATGATGCTCGATCTCGACAACCCGACCAGCGGTTCGGTGCGCATCGACGGCAAGCACTACCGCGACCTGGAAGAGCCGCTGAAGTACATCGGGGCGCTGCTGGACGCCAAGTCGATGCACGGCGGACGCAGCGCGTACAACAATCTGCTCTGTCTCGCGCAGAGCAACCGCATCCCGGAGAGCCGGGTCGCCGAGGTGCTGGACACCGTCGGGCTGACCGCGGTGGCGAAGAAGAAGTCGAAGGGCTTCTCGCTCGGCATGGGCCAGCGGCTCGGCATCGCGGCGGCGCTGCTCGGCGACCCGCAGGTGCTGCTCTTCGACGAACCGGTCAACGGCCTGGACCCCGAGGGCATCCACTGGATCCGAACTCTGATGAAGACGCTCGCCTCGGAAGGCCGGACGATCTTCGTCTCCAGCCACCTGATGAGCGAAATGGCCCTCACCGCCGAACACTTGATCGTGATCGGCCAGGGCCGGCTGCTCGCGGACACGTCGATGGCCGACTTCATCCACCAGAACTCCCGCAGTTACGTACGGCTGCGCTCGCCGCAGCAGGAACGGCTGCGCGACGTACTGCACGAGGCGGGGCTGATCGTGGTCGAGACCGCGGGCGGCACGCTGGAGATCGACGGCGCGACGACCGAGGCGCTGGGCGAGCTCGCCGCGCAGCACCAGATCGTGCTGCACGAGCTGAGTGCCCAGCGGGCCTCCCTGGAGGAAGCGTTCATGCAGATGACGGCGGGGTCCGTGGAGTACCACGCGCACTCGGACCATGCCCCGGCGCCACCGCCGGCGGGCCCGCAGTGGGGCGAGCAGTGGAACCGGCAGTCCGGTGGCCCCGCCGCCGGCAGCGGCAAGGAGGTGTGACGACGATGGCATCGGTACCCGCGGTCCTGACCTCCGAGTGGACCAAGATCCGTACGGTCTCCTCGACCGTCTGGACGCTGATCTCCGCGTTCGTCGTCACCGTCGCGATGAGCGCGGCGCTCTGCGCCCTGATGAACTCCCAGTTCGACGACCTTCCGGTGGCGGAGCGAGCCACCTTCGACCCGACTCTGATCAGCTTCTCCGGCATGGTCCTCGGTCAGCTGGCCATGGTCGTCTTCGGTGTGCTGGTGGTGGGTACGGAGTACAGCTCCGGGATGATCCGCACCTCGCTCGCGGCGGTGCCCCAGCGCGGTTCGTTCCTGCTCAGCAAGGTCGTGGTGGCCGGGGTGCTGGCCCTGGTGGTCGGCATCGCGACCAGCTTCGTCTCGTTCTTCCTCGGGCAGGCCCTGCTCGGCGACCACCACACGGACATCGGCGCGGACAACGTGCTGCGCGCGGTCGTCGGCGGCGGCCTCTACATGGGGCTGATCGGGATCTTCTCCATGGGCGTGGCGACGATGCTGCGCAGCTCCATGCTGTCGCTCGGCATCCTGATGCCGTTCTTCTTCCTGGTCTCCCAGATCCTGTCGGCGGTGCCGGGGACGAAGAAGGTCGCGCGCTACTTCCCCGACCAGGCCGGTTCCAAGATCATGCAGGTGGTCCCCGACGCGATGAACAGCGGCCCGGCTCCGTACGGGCCGTGGGGCGGGCTCGGGATTCTGGTCGCCTGGGTGGCGGCGGCGCTGATCGGCGGCTATGTCGTACTGAAAAAGCGCGACGCCTGACCGCTCGCCGGGCCGGGCCGGGCCCGCGCCGCCCGACCGCGTCCGACCGGCCCGGAATCCTCGCCTCCGCTCCGCCCGGGGCGACGCGCAGCGCAACGGCTTGGCCGGAACCGTCAATGCCTGGATATCCTCCTAACTCTTACGGGGGCGTGCGGCCAGATGGCCTGGGCCCCGACGACAGATGTGAGTCGATGGGGCTGGAGCATGATCGAGGCAGTCGGCCTGACCAAGCGCTACGGTGCGAAGACGGCCGTGCACAACCTTTCCTTCCAGGTGCGGCCGGGCGCCGTCACCGGATTCCTCGGTCCCAACGGGTCGGGCAAGTCCACCACCATGCGCATGATCCTGGGCCTGGATCAGCCGTCCTCCGGCCATGTGACGATCGGCGGCCACCCCTTCCGCAGCCTGCCGAACGCACCGCGCCAGGTGGGCGCGCTGCTGGACGCGAAGGCGGTGCACGGCGGGCGCAGCGCCCGTAACCACCTCCTCTCGCTGGCCCAGCTCGCCGGCATCCCGGCCGCGCGGGTCGACGAGGTGCTCGGGGTCGTCGGTCTCCAGGACGTCGCTCGCAAGCGGTCCAAGGGCTTCTCGCTCGGCATGGGCCAGCGGCTCGGCATCGCGGCGGCGCTGCTCGGCGACCCGCAGGTGCTGCTCTTCGACGAACCGGTCAACGGCCTGGACCCCGAGGGCATCCTCTGGGTCCGCAATCTGATGAAGATGCTGGCGTCCGAGGGGCGTACGGTCTTCGTCTCCAGCCATCTGATGAGCGAGATGGCGCTCACCGCCGACCATCTGATCGTGATCGGCCGGGGCCAACTGCTCTCCGACATGAGCGTCAAGGACTTCATCTCGGCCAATTCGGCCGACTTCGCCCGGGTGCGGGTCGCGGACGGCCCCGCGGAGGGGCGCGAGAAGCTGACCGCCTCGCTGACCGAGGCCGGCGGGCAGGTCATGTCCGAGCCGGGCGGGGCACTGCGGGTCACCGGGCTGCCGCTGCCGCGGATCAGCGACGCGGCGTACGAGGCGGATGTCCGGCTGTGGGAGCTCTCGCCGCACCAGGCCTCGCTGGAGGAGGCGTACATGCGGATGACCCAGGGCGTCGTGGACTACCGCTCGACGGCGGACCAGAAGGCGGGGCTGCAGCCGCCGGCGCCGCCGCACGGCTACGCGCAGCCGGGGTACGAGGTTCCGCAGCCGCCCCAGACGCCGCAGCAGAACTGGTACGCCCCGCCGCCGCCCGGACAGAACCCGTACGCGGCAGCCCCGGCCGAGCCGGCCCCGGCCGCCCCGGACCTGACCAAGCGCGAAACCAGCGAGGACCCCCGATGACGACGCCGACCACGCCGGAGACGCAGCCGGCCCCCCAGGAGCAGCCGGCCCCGGCCCCGCAGGCCGGTTTCTACACCTCGCCGATCCCGGTGCGCCGGGCCACCCTGGGCGATGCGATCGCCTCCGAGTGGACCAAGATCCGCTCGGTGCGCTCCACGATGTGGACGCTCGGCGTGATGATCGTGCTGCTGCTCGGGATCGGGCTGCTGGCCGCGGTCGCGGTCAACACCTCCGGGACCGGTCTCGAAGAGACGCCGGTGCTCAGCTTCGGCTTCTTCGGGGTGCTGCTGGGCTCGATCTGCGTGATCACGCTCGGTGTGATGACCATCGCGTCGGAGTACGGCACGGGCATGATCCGTACGACGCTGACGGCCTGCCCCAGCCGGGCCCGGGTACTGAGCGCGAAGGCGATCGTCTTCTTCCTGCTCACCTTCGTGATCACGACCGTGACGACCGCACTGGTCGCGGTGTTGCAGACGGCGATCATCGACAGCGCGGCGCCCTCCGGCGCCGACTGGCTGCGCGCGACGGTCGGTGTCGGCCTCTACATCGCGGCGCTGGGGCTGCTCTCGCTCGCGATCGGCGCTCTCATCAGGCACTCCGCCGGTGCGATCACGATCATGATCGGTGTGGTGCTGCTGCCGCTCGTGCTGGCCATGTTCATGTTCTCGGATTCGCTCTCCGGCCTGCGGATGAAGCTCTTCGAGTACTCGATCCCGAACCAGCTCAGCGCGTTCTACGCCACCTCGGTCGCCGATTCGGGACCGTCCGGCTGGGACCCGCTGTGGATCATGCTCGGCGTCGCGGCCGTGGCCCTGATCGGCGCGTACGCCGCCCTGGACCGCCGGGACGTGTAGGGCCCGTCCCGAGGAGTTCAGTAGCGAGGCGCGTTCCTGGACCGCTGCACCTGTGTGGTGCGGCGGTCCTTCGCGTTCCAGCACGCCTTGTGCCAGTGCCTGCGGTCGTCGATGCCGCCGTACTCGGACCAGGCCACCAGGTGCGGGACGCCGGAGGGGATCTCCTGGTCGCAGCCGGGGCAGCGGTAGCGCTTGCCCGCCGCGCTCGCGCCGTTGACCGGGCGGACGGACCACTGCTCGCCCTGCCACTCCTCGGCCCGTCCCCCGCCGCCGTAACGGCCCCCCGGCTCCGCTGGGCGGCCGTCGTGGGGACTCTCGCCGCCTCGGGGGCGGTTGCGGCGCGGGGACACGTGACACCTCACGGGGCAGGCTGGGCAGTTCCCGTCCAGCGTAGGGCCATTTGGCCGACGCGGGCGTCCGGCGCCTCGCGGACGGTCTCCCGGGAGGGGTGAGTTACCGGAAAATCGCAACAACCTGCCGGTGGACCGTGCCTTTGGCACGTGTCAGACGTTGTTGCTCAATAGGGGAGAGCCGCGTCGGCCGCAAGGAGGCAATTGGCGATGCGTGTGGGAACGTTCGTACTGGCAGCCCAGTTTCCGGGGCAGGGGCCGGGGGAAGCGCTGCACCGCGCGATCCGGTCCACCGAGGTCGCGGAGGAATCCGGCCTCGACTCGGTCTGGCTGGCAGAGCATCATTTCGTGCCGTACGGGGTCTGCCCGTCCGCCGTCACACTGGCCGCGCTGCTGCTCGGCCGCACCCGCAGGATCCGGGTGGGCACGGCGGTGAGCGTGCTGTCGACCCAGCATCCGGTGGCGCTCGGCGAACAGGCCGCGCTGCTCCATCTCACCAGCGGCGGCCGGTTCACGCTCGGCGTCGGCCGGGGCGGCCCCTGGGTGGATCTGGAGGTGTTCGGCGGGGGCCTGGAGGCGTACGAGAAGGGCTTCCCGGAATCGCTGGAGCTGCTGCTCGACTGGCTGGCCGAGCCGCGGGTGGCCGGGCGCGGCGAGCGGTACGGCTTCCGCGAGGTCGCCGTGGTCCCCCGGGCCGACGAGCTGCTCGCGCAGGACGGCGGCGAGAGCCCCGGCGGCCCCGAGGTGGTCGTCGCGTGCACCTCTCCGAAGACGGTGAGGCTCGCCGCGGAGAACGGCCTGCCGATGCTGCTCGGGATGCACTGCGGGGACCAGGAGAAGGCGGACATGGTCGCCCTGTGGCGCTCCACCGCGCTCGCCGCGGGCCGCTCGCCCGAGAGCGTCCGCGAGGCCGGGCACGTGTCCGCCGGGGTGGCCCAGATCGCCGACCGCCCCGAGGAGGCGACGGAGACGCTCGTGAAGGCGATGCCGGGCTGGCTGCGACAGGGGCTGGACGCCCATGTGACGGTCGACGGCCGGCACCGGGTGATGCGCGATCCGGTCGCGTACACGGAGATGCTGTGCGGTATTCATCCGGTGGGTCCGCCACGGCTCGCCGCCGACCGGCTCGCCGCCACCGCCGAGCGGACGGGCATCACCCGCTTCGCGCTCCTGGTGGAGGGTTCGGGAGATCTGGCGGCCACGGAGGAGAACGTAGCGCGGCTGGGCACTGAGGTGCTCCCGCTGCTCACCTGACAGGTCGTAGGAGATACAGGGGCTGCCGTTCCGGAACCAGTTGCACCGATCGCGGTCCGGAACGGCAGCAAGCGTTTAGCAGTCCCGTAGTTCGGGCGACTGGTTGAGCAGCTGGCCCCTCACCGAGGTGAAGCGGGCCAGACGCTCGTCGACCGACGGGTCCAGCGGGAACACCGCGACGCGGTGGCAGTTCTGAAATGCCAGACGCACCCCGAAGTGCCGTTGCAGTGCGCCGCGGATCGCATCACTCGCGAGCGCGCGCAGCAGCTGGCCACGTGCCTGCTCGTCCGGCGGGGGCGTCTGGTTGTCGGCGAACTCTCCGCCGTCGACCTTCAGCTGAGCCACCAGAGAGCTGATCATCTCCCATGCGTAGGGCAGGGAGGTCCGGACGCAGTCGACGAAGTCGGCTTCGTCGACCTCGCCTCGCTCGGCCTGTTCCAACAGCGCCGGTGAGACGTCGAGCGACATGGGTTCTCCTCTCGCGACCCCGACGCCGGGCCGGGGCCTTACGGGCAGGGAAGGAGGACGGCGACGCAGCGTACACAGACGGCGACCTCCTGCTTCCACGGTAAGGGTGCGGTCCGGGCCGCACCAGGAGATTGGGAACACAACCGGCCAATAACGAAGGGGCGCAAAGAGGGGCAAGCCCCGACTGCGCCCCTCGTGCACCAGCAGGGTGACGGGAGTGGCAGGGGGGAGAATCGCGTGGAGCACCCCTCGTCGAGTAGCGTTGCCGACCATGCGTCTCGTCATCGCCCGCTGCTCCGTGGACTACGCCGGCCGGCTCACGGCCCACCTGCCCTCCGCTCCCCGTCTGATCCTGGTGAAGGCGGACGGGAGTGTGTCGATCCACGCCGACGACAGGGCGTACAAACCCCTCAACTGGATGTCACCGCCCTGCACGCTGAAGGAGGGCACCGGCGACACCGCGGGTGTCTGGACCGTGGTGAACAAAGCGGGCGAGAAACTGATCATCACGATGGAGGAAATCCTCCACGACTCGTCCCATGAGCTCGGAGTCGACCCGGGTCTGATCAAGGACGGCGTAGAGGCGCACCTCCAGGAGTTGCTCGCCGACCGCATCGAAATCCTCGGCGAGGGCTACACCCTGATCCGCCGTGAGTACTTCACCGCCATCGGCCCGGTCGACATCCTGTGCCGGGACGCCGCCGGCGGGACCGTCGCGGTGGAGCTGAAGCGGCGCGGCGACATCGACGGCGTGGAGCAGCTGACCCGCTATCTGGAGCTGCTCAACCGCGATCCGCACCTCGCCCCGGTGAAGGGCGTCTTCGCGGCCCAGGAGATCAAGCCGCAGGCGCGGGTGCTGGCGACGGACCGCGGGATCGGCTGTGTCGTGCTCGACTACGACGCGATGCGCGGCATCGAGGACGACAAGCTCCGGCTGTTCTGACCCGCCCTCGCCCCCTGCTCCTCACCGGTCCCCGACGCCGGACGTGCGTGTCACGTCCGGCGTTCGTGCGTTCCGGGGCGGCTCAGAGGCTGTCGGGTGGCCTTCGTCCGCCCGATCAGAGGTCGCCCGACAGCCTCTCAGGCGGTGGTCGGGCCGCTGTCCGCGCTCGCCGCCGATGAGGACGAGGAGGAGGGCCCGTTCGCCGAGTCGGAGGTGTCGGGCGAGGACGGCTCGGGCTCGGTGGCCGTGTCCGTGGGACTCGGGGATTCGGTCTCCGTCGGAGTCGCGGTCGGGGACGGGGGCTTGGTCGGCGTGGTCGACTTCGTCGGGGTGGGCGACTTGGTCGGCTTGTGCGACGGGGGCCTGCTGCTGGACGAGGTCTCCGACGACGGGGTGTCGCTCGGTCCCGTCGGGTCCGCGGACGGGGTGCCGCTGCCGCTCGGTGTGCTCCCGCTGCTCGACGGGCCGGGCGTCGCCGAGCCGCTGCCGGATGCCGTGCCGGCCGGCGTCGACCCGTCGGCCGGGCTGTCGGCCGGGACCTCGTCCTCGCCGTCGGCCGGGCTCTGCGACTGCTCGGTGGTGACGTCCTGGTTCCCCTGGACGTCGTCGTCGCCGGAGGTCAGCCCCAGTGCGACCACCGTGCCGAGCACACCGGTCAGGAGTACGCCCGCGGCCGTCGCGACCAGATTGCGCCGGGCCCCGGCGAGCACCGAGAAACGCCCGCCCCTGGCCTTCCGGCCGGCCGCCGGGGCGCCCTGCCGCGAGATCACCGCGGTGGCGTCCTCGTACGGCCTCGAAAGGGTCTGCGTCACGGACGGCTTCGCACCGACGATCGGCGCCGTCTGCTCCTCGGGGCGCGGGACGGGCAGCTCGTCCCCGGGCGGGGTGAGGACGATGGGCAGCGGGCCGCCGGAGCGGTCCGCGACCAGGGCGAGCGCGCGCCGCCCGGCCACCGCTCCGGACTTGTCGGCGAGCGCGCCGCGCATGCCGATCGAGGTCTCCAGCTCGGCCCTGGCCCGGTCCGGATTGCCGGCCAGCAGCGCGAGCACGCCCAACTCATGGTGGAAGTACGCCTCTTCGGCGACCTCCCCGGCGATCCTGGCCGCCTCCTGGCCGATCCGCAGCGCCTTCTCCCAGGCCCCCCAGTGCAGGCCCGCCGCGAAGGCCGGGGTGGCGCTGCGGGCCAGCAGCACGGCCACGCTGGTCTGCCCCGCCCCGTCGCCGGGCACCAGCTGTACCATCGCCGCGACGACGGCGTCGCCCTCGGCCGCCACCCGCTCGGGGGTGACCGAGGGGTGTCCGGCCCACCATGCGTAGTGCTGGGCCGCGGTGCGGGCCCGTTCGGTGACGTCCTCGCCGTATCCGGCGGCCTCCAGCTGGGTGACAACTCCGGCGGCGAGCCGGTAGCGGGAACCGGCCGGGGAGAGCAGCCCGCAGCCGGCCAGCTCGCCGAGCGCGGCGTCCGCGTGGGTGTCCCCGATGAGGGCCGGCAGATGGGCCTGGTGCGGCACCTCGCCGCCGAGGGCCACCGCGAAGCGCAGGGTGTCGCGGGCGGCCCCGCTCAGCCGTGAGGCGAGCAGCGCGGCGGGGGCCGCGCCCTCCCCGAGGCTGGGCAGCGGTATGTGGACGCCGTCGACGGCCCGGTCGTGCCCGAAGGGGGCGTCCTCGGACGGGGCGCCGTACTCGGCGTACGCCTCGGGGTCGGTGCGCAGCTGGTCGCGCTGACGCAGCAGGGCGGCTGCCTGGACGAAGCGCAGCGGCAGCCCCTCGGACTCGAACCAGAGGTCTCCCGCCCAGTTTGCCTCCTCCTCGGTGAGCGGGCGCTCGACGGCCCGCTCCAGCAGCTCGACCGCCGCGCCGCGGCCGAGGCCGGCGAGGAAGACCTCTTCGAGGTGCGAGTCGGTGGTGGGTGCGGCGACGTCCGGAACGGTCGCGAACAGGAAGGCGCACTCCGGGGTCGCGTCGAGCA
Organism: Streptomyces sp. NPDC007164; assembly: GCF_040634135.1. Lineage (NCBI taxonomy): Bacteria > Bacillati > Actinomycetota > Actinomycetes > Kitasatosporales > Streptomycetaceae > Streptomyces > Streptomyces sp. NPDC007164. The sequence continues at coordinate 9,784 of NZ_JBEYFB010000023.1, read as the reverse complement.
GCTCCTCCAGCGCGGCCCCGCCGAACTCCAGGTCGTCGAGGAGCACGACGGCGCCGATGCTCCGGACCCGGTCGAGCAGCTGGGTGCGGTCGGGGCGGTGCAGCGGTGCGTCGTGGACGGCCTCGAAGAGGCCGTACAGCAGGTCGGTGGCGGTCCGCTTGTAGCCGCTGAGCCGTACGACTCCGTCCGGTGCGAGGTCCGCGCAGTCGGACGCGACGGCGTCGAGCAGTGCCGTACGGCCGGAGCCGGCCGGTCCGGTGAGCCGCACCGAGCGGCCCTGGGCCAGCAGGCGCACCAGCCGTTCGCGCTCCTGCGCGCGCTCCAGGAGCGGCAGTTGGGGGGCGGGCGGGCCCGGTGGTACGGGCGGTGCGGTGGCGCGTTCACGGTCGGCGCGTCCGGTCGCGGTGCGCCGGGCGGGCGGGCCGGGCTGCTCCCCCGGCGGGCACAGCTCGACCTCGCTGCCGTCGATCGGGTTGACGGTGAGGAGGTAGTCGCCCGATATGAGCCGGACGACGCGGGCCTGTGGCGTCGGCTGGCCGGGCTCCGGGGTCAGCTGGTCGCGGGCCGGCCGTCTGCGTCCGGGCCCCTCGCCGAAGCCGCCGTTGTCCCGGCCGTACTCTTCCGGTCCCCGGTGTGTCGGGTCCATTGCCAAAGCCCCCAGACGCGTCGCGCACGATTGCCCCTCCGGCCTCGCACGCCCCGCTGTCGCTTCCGGTCCGGTGTCCGCCCGGTGGGTTCGTCAATCGGCGGACGGCCGAACCCTAGACGGTCGCACGGTGTCCCGTCACAGTCGGGGGGTCACGCCGCCCGAAGCGCACGTTCTCGTGCGGATTGTGCGCTTTCGCCCGCGGCGTGCGACCGGGGCGCGCGGGCCCGGCCCGATCCGGACGCCAGGCCCTAGACGCGCGGCAGCGAGTCCGCGGCGATGCCGCCCTCGATGGCCAGGATGCGGTGCAGCCGGGTCGCCACCAGCAGGCGCTGCATCTGCGGCGGCACGCCGCGGAGCACCAGCCGCCGCCCGGCCCGGCCGGCCCGGCGGTGCGCGCCCATGATGACGCCGAGTCCGGTGGCGTCCCAGGAATCCAGCTCGGTCAGGTCGAGCACCAGGTCGCCGACGCCGTCGTCGAGGGCCGAGTGCAGGGCCGTACGGGCGTCCGCCGCGCTTCGGACGTCGAGGCGGCCCCCGACGACCAGCTCGGCGTGGTCGCCCCTGATGTGCATATGCGCTCCCCTGGAATGCTCCGTGGCAAAAGTTCGTCTGTCTGTTCTGTCTCTCCCACAACTGACTGCGGCAGCGACAGGGAAGTTGCCGTCTGTAAGCGAACCGATACCGAATTCACCCCGTGGAGTGACCGCGGAGCTGCGGAGGCCCGCTCGGATCCATTGATTCCGGGAGACTCCCCCGGGACCTCCGGGCCCGATCGACGGCAGATCAGGCAACCGGAGGACCGAAAACGATCAGTACGTGTAGAAGCCCTGCCCGCTCTTGCGGCCGATGTCACCTGCGTCCACCATCCGGCGCATCAGCTCCGGCGCGGCGAACTTCTCGTCCTGCGACTCGGTGTAGATGTTGCCGGTGGCGTGCAGCAGGATGTCGACGCCGGTCAGGTCCGCGGTGGCGAGCGGGCCCATGGCGTGACCGAAGCCCAGCTTGCAGGCGATGTCGATGTCCTCGGCCGAGGCGACGCCCGACTCGTACAGCTTGGCTGCCTCGACGACGAGCGCCGAGATCAGCCGGGTGGTGACGAAGCCGGCGACGTCGCGGTTGACGACGATGCAGGTCTTGCCGACGGACTCGGCGAACTCCCGTGCGGTGGCGAGGGTTTCGTCGCTGGTCTTGTAGCCGCGGACGAGTTCGCAGAGCTGCATCATCGGGACCGGCGAGAAGAAGTGCACACCGACGACGCGCTCGGGGCGCTCCGTCACGGCCGCGATCTTGGTGATCGGGATGGCCGAGGTGTTGGAGGCGAGCACCGCGTCGTCCCGGACGATCTTGTCGAGCGCCCGGAAGATCTCGTGCTTGACCTCCAGTTTCTCGAAGACGGCCTCGACGACGACATCCGCGTCGGCGACCGCGTCGAGGTCCGTGGTGGTCGTGATGCGGGCGAGCGCGGCCTCGGCGTCGGCCGCGTCCAGCTTGCCCTTGGAGACGAACTTGCCGTACGACGCCTCGATGCCGTCACGGCCACGGGCCAGGGCCTCGTCGGTGACATCGCGCAGCACCACGTCCCAGCCCGCCTGGGCGGAGACCTGCGCGATGCCGGACCCCATGAGTCCGGCTCCGATGACGGCGAGCTTCCTGGCCACGTCTGCACCCCTTGGTTTCTGTTCGCCCCTGCAGCTGGTCCCTGCACGGCCCTCAACGGTTTTTTCACATGCTCTCCGGCGGAGATTAGTACCCGTGGGGGGCGCTGGGGCCGCGAAGAGATGCGCGTCACGTCTCACATGACGGACATCACACCGGCACCCCTCATTCAGCGGCGCGCCGGGCGTAGTTGAGGACCTTTTCGCCGAGCAGGTCCTCGATGTCGTCGAGCAGGACGAGCGCGTCCCTGGACACCTCGCCGGCCCTGCGGCCGGCCACCATCTCGCGGCCGATGTACGCCATGAGCGTGCTGTGCACCCAGGAGAGCTGACCGGCCACCAGGACCGGCGTCGGGTCCCCCGGCTCCGCCCCGGACTCCTCCTGGAGAGTCGACTCCAGATGCTGAAGGGCCTCCTGCTGTACGTGCCAGAGGCGGGCCTTGAGGCCGTCCGCGCCCTCGATGACCCGCATGAAGCGTTCGTAACCCTCCATCAGGCCGACGGTGGGCGAGACGCCCTCCACCTGGATGCGCAGTTCGCGCAGTACGGCGTCGGCCGCGGACTCGCCCCGGTCCCGGCCCCGGACGAATCGCGAGAGACGGTCGACGATGCCCCGGCTGCGGTCGAGGAAGAGGTCCTCCTTGGTCGGGAAGTAGTTGTAGACCGTGTTCACCGAGACGTCGGCGGCGCGGGCGATCTCCGCGATCGTGACCGCGTCGAAGCCCCGCTCCAGGAAGAGACCGGTGGCCACGTCCGAGAGGTGCTGCCTGGTCTGGCGCTTCTTGCGCTCCCTGAGTCCCTCAGCCATGGCCCCATCGTAGGGCTCCCCTGGGGTTCCTCAATATTTGGCGATCCGCAATATTTGGCGTCATTGCAATTTTTCAGTGACTCTGTTTTTGTGGTCGCCATGCCAATCATCAGCACGTCCGGGCTCGCCCGGACCTTCGCCACCAAGGCCGGCCCGGTGGAGGCCGTACGTTCCATCGACATGACGGTCGCGGCCGGCGAGATCGTCGGCCTCCTCGGCCCCAACGGGGCGGGGAAGACCACCACCCTGCGCATGCTCACCACGCTGCTCGCCCCCACCGGCGGCGCGGCGACCGTGGCCGGCCACGATCTGCTCGCCGATCCGGCGGGCGTACGGAAGAAGTGCGGGTACGTGGCCCAGTCGGGCGGCGTCGACCCCCACATCAGCGTCCGGGAGGAGCTGGTCACCCAGGGCCGCCTCTACCAGCTCGGCAAGGCGGATGCAGCGTCCCGGGCGGCAGAGCTCGCCGCCGAACTGGGCCTCTTGGAGCTGCTCGACCGCAGGACGGCGACGCTCTCCGGGGGCCAGCGGCGGCGGCTGGACATCGCGATGGGGCTCACCCACCACCCGGCGGTGCTCTTCCTCGACGAGCCGACCACCGGGCTCGACCCGGGCAGCCGCACCGACCTGTGGGACCTGGTGCGCCGACTGCGCGACACGCACGGCACGACTGTCGTGCTCACCACCCACTACCTCGACGAGGCCGACGCGCTGGCGGACCGGCTCGTCGTGGTCGACGGCGGCCTGGTCGTGGCCGAGGGCACACCGGCCGCGCTGAAGACCCGGTACGCGGGCTCGCCCGACGCCTCGCTCCAGGAGGCGTTCCTGGCGATCACCGGGCGCGCCCCCGCACCCGCCGACGCGGCCCCCGTCGCCGTCTAGAGCGGACACCGGCCCCGGCCGCCCCGTCTCCGGACCGATGAGCCGCCGAATCACCGGACCGCCGAGTCGCTGAATCACCGAATCGCTGAATCGCTGAAGGAATCCGATGCTTCTCCACGACACCGCGCTCGTCTTCGGGCGGTACGCCCGGCAGACCCTGCGCTCGAAGTTCCAGATCCTCTTCGGCATCCTCATGCCGCTGCTCTACCTGCTCTTCTTCGGCCCGCTGCTCACCGGGCTGCCGCTCGGTCCGGCAGGTGACTCCTGGCAGGTCCTGGTCCCCGGACTGCTGCTCCAGCTGGGCCTGTTCGGGGCCTCATTCGCCGGGTTCGCCGTCATCATCGACAAGTCGACCGGAGTCGTGGAGCGGATGCGGGTCACCCCCGTCAGCCGGCTGGCGCTGCTCCTGGGCCGGGTCCTGCGCGATGCGCTGCTGTTCACGTTCCAGGCGGTGCTGCTGGTGCTCGCCGCCGTGGCCATGGGGCTGCGCGCGCCCCTGCCCGGGGTGCTGATCGGCTTCGCGTTCGTCGGGCTGCTGACGGTCTCGCTGGCCTCGCTCTCGTACGCCCTGGCCATGAAGGTCGGCACCCCGCAGGAGTTCGGCCCGGTGATCAACTCGCTCACCATGCCGTCCATGCTGCTGTCCGGCCTGATGCTGCCGATGACGCTGGGCCCCGGCTGGCTGGACGTGCTGTCGCACCTCACGCCGTTCCGCTACCTCGTGGACGCGGTGCGGGACGCGTACGTGGGCTCGTACGCCACGGCGCACATGCTGTACGGGGTGCTGGTCTCGCTCGGTTTCGCGGCAATCGCCGTGACAGTGGGCACACGCGTCTTCCGGAGAGCGGGTGCGTAACTAGGCTGACCGCATGGTCAATCTGACACGTATCTACACCCGCACCGGCGACCAGGGCACCACCGCCCTCGGCGACATGAGCCGGACCGCCAAGACCGATCTGCGGATCTCCGCGTACGCCGACACCAATGAGGCCAATGCCGTCATCGGTACCGCGATCGCGCTCGGGCAGCTCCCCGAGGACATCGTGAAGGTCCTCGTCCGCGTGCAGAACGACCTGTTCGACGTGGGCGCGGACCTGTCGACCCCCGTCGTCGAGGAACCGAAATACCCCCCGCTGCGGGTGGAGCAGAGCTACGTCGACAAGCTGGAGGCGGACTGCGACCACTTCCTGGAGCAGCTGGAGAAGCTGCGCAGCTTCATCCTTCCGGGTGGCACGCCCGGTGCGGCGCTGTTGCACCAGGCGTGCACGGTGGTCCGGCGTGCGGAGCGGTCCACCTGGGCGGCGCTGGAGGTGCACGGCGAGGTGATGAACGCGCTGACCGCGACGTACCTCAACCGGCTCTCCGACCTGCTGTTCATCCTCGCGCGGACCGCGAACAAGGAGATCGGGGACGTGCTGTGGGTGCCGGGCGGCGAGCGCTAGGGCCTCTCGTCCGGATCGGGCCGGGGTCAGCTCGACGGCCCCGGCGCCGTCTTCGGGAACAGCGTGTAGCTCCCCGCGATGACCACGTTGAGGCCGATCACGAACAGCATCTTCTGCTGCCAGGCCTGCAACGACGACACATCGCCCTCCCCGCCCACGTACCAGACGGCCGCCTGGAGCAGCGCCAGGGCCGTCACCGCCGCGACCGTCCAGCGCGCCGCGACCTTCCACTCGTGCGCCGCGCGCGCCATGCCGTACTTCGGCGGCTTCACCGGCGGCGGCCCGCCCGCGAAGCGGTGCGCGACCCGTGCGTCGACCCAGCGAATGGTGGAGTGGCCGAGCCCCACCGTGAAGCCGATGTAGACCGCGGCCAGCCCGTGCTTCCAGTCGGGCTGTGCCCCGTTCTTCAGGTCGATGGCGGTCACCACCAGCAGTACGACCTCCAACAGCGGCTCGCACAACAGCACGGCCGCGCCCAGCCTCGGCTTCTTCGCCCAGTACCGCAGCGCGAGCCCCGCGGCCAGCAGCACCCAGAAGGCGACTTCGCAGAGCACGATCAGCGTGACGATCACGGCACTTCTCCTTTCCGCTCCCCTCCAGCCTCCCGGCCGCGCCACCCGGATTCGTCGTCTGCGATGACGAACCACGACTGCATCCTTCGATGTACTCGCGCCTCGCCCCTGGTACGGACGTCCGGGCGCGGCCCGCCGTGTTGGATGGGAGGGTGCTCTCCCTTCCCCGGCCACACCACCACGACGTGCTCATGGCCACCATCGGTCTCTTCGGCGGCGTCGTCCTGTGGGCGCTCGGCCTGAGCCTCCAGGCCGACCGGGTCTTCGTCGCCCCATGGGTCTCCCTGCTGCCGCTCGCCGTCGTCTCGGGGCTCGAACTGGTCCGTCGGACCGCCCCGCAGACGGCCCTGGTCATCGGCACGCTCGCACTGGTCGCGGACCAGTTCACGGTCGGGAACCTGGCGACGGTCCTGATGTTCACGGACCTCATGTACGCCGCCGTGCTGTACGGGACACCGTCCGCCGCCCGCCGCATCCCGGTGACCACGTTCCTGATCACGATCGCGGTCACCATCGGGTTCCTGGCCTGGTTCCGCGATCCCCAGGCGCTGCTCATCGGCGTCGTCACCGCAATGGTGTCGTTCCTGCCCGCCATCACCGGCGTCAGCGTCCGCAACCACCGCGACGCCGCCGAGACGGCCCGGCTGCACGCCGAACAGACCGCGCTGCTGGCCGAGATGGACCGGGCCCAGGCGGTGACCGCCGAGCGCACCCGGATGGCCCGTGAACTCCACGACATGGTGGCCAACCACCTCTCCGCGATCGCCATCCACTCCACCGCCGCGCTCTCCATCGACGACCCGGCCACCTCGCGCGACGCACTGGGCGTGATCCGGGAGAACAGCGTCGACGGGCTCGCCGAGATGCGCCGGCTGATCGGGCTGCTGCGCACCAAGGGCAATGCGCAGGAACCGGCCGCCTCCCCCACCCTCGCCTCGCTGGACGCACTGATCGAGCAGACCCGTACGAACGCCGCTTCGAGCGGCCTGACCTGCACGTTCGAGGACACCCGTGACGAGCACGAGGCACTGCCCACACCGGTCGAGCTGGCCGCGTACCGGATCGTCCAGGAGTCCCTGACGAACGCGCTCAAGCATGCCGCGCCCGGCCCGGTCACGGTGCGGATCGGGCAGCTGGGGCAGCTGCTCACGGTGGAGGTCAGCAGTGTGTTCGGGGACCGCCCCGGGCCGCGCGCACCCGGCTCCGGGGCGGGTCTGGTGGGGATGCGGGAGCGGGTGGCGCTGCTGGGCGGCACCATCGAGGCCGGCCCCTCGGCCACCGGCGGCGGTACGAAGATCTGGCGGGTACGGGCCGAACTGCCCGTGGAGGAAGGGGCGTCGAGGACATGACGATCCGGGTTGTGGTTGCCGAGGACCAGTCGGCCGTACGGGCGGGGCTGGTGCTCATTCTGCGCAGCGCCCCCGACATCGAGGTCGTGGGCGAGGCCGGGGACGGCGAGGAGGCGGTGCGGCTGGCCCGTGAGCTGAGGCCGGACCTGGTGCTGATGGACATTCAGATGCCTCGGCTGGACGGGGTGTCGGCGACCGGGCAGGTGGTGTCCGAACGGCTCGCGGACGTACTGGTGCTGACCACGTTCGACCTGGACGAGTACGTCTTCGGGGCGTTGCGGGCGGGGGCCGTCGGCTTCCTGCTGAAGAACACCGACGCGCGCGATCTGCTGGACGCCGTACGGACGGTGGCGCGCGGCGAGGGGCTGATCGCCCCGGCCGTGACGCGCCGGCTGATCGCCGAGTTCGCCGGGGCCGCTCCCGTACCGCCGGTGAACGCGCCCGACGCCTCGGCGCTCGACACGCTCACCCGGCGGGAGCGGGAGGTTCTGGGCTGTCTCGGCGAGGGTCTGTCGAATGCCGAGATCGCGGTCCGGCTCTCCGTGGCGGAGGCGACCGTGAAGACCCATGTGAGCAGGCTGCTGGGCAAGCTGGAGCTGCGCAGCCGGGTCCAGGCGGCCGTGCTGGCACAGGAGTTGGGGATCCGGTAACCCGCCGGTAGGGCACATTCCATGGTCTGGACCTCTTGACGATTGGTCCAGACCTTCCTAATCTCACCGAGCACACTGCGGTGAGCACGCCATGACAAGGCGCGCTCAGGGCGGCGCAGGGTTTGCAGTCGACGGACCACCCCCGTTTGTCCGGACCTCACCCGAGGAGCACCGTTGAGCACTGAAACCCCCCTACGCCGGACCCGATTCAGACTCGGGACCGGCAGAGCCACCAGATCCAGAGCGGTAGCGGGCCTCACCGCGCTGCTGCTCCCGCTCGCCGCGATGGTCGGCCTGGCCTCCCCCGCCGAGGCCGCCACCTCGGCGACCGCCTCCTTCGTCAAGAAGTCCGACTGGGGCAGCGGCTTCGAGGGCCAGTGGACGGTGAAGAACACCGGCACCACCGCCCTGTCCTCCTGGACCATCGAGTGGGACTTCCCCTCCGGCACCTCGGTCGGTTCCGCCTGGGACGCCACCGTCACCAGCTCCGGAACCCACTGGACCGCCAAGAACCTCGGCTGGAACGGTTCGGTCGCCCCCGGCGCCTCCGTCAGCTTCGGCTTCAACGGCACCGGCCCCGGCGCCCCCACCGGCTGCAAGCTGAACGGCGCCTCCTGCGACGGCGGCAGCGTCCCCGGCGACAACGCCCCCTCGGCACCAGGCACCCCCACCGCGAGCGCCGTCACCGACACCTCGGCCAAGCTGAGCTGGAGTGCCGCGACCGACGACAACGGCATCAAGAACTACGACGTGCTGCGGGACGGCACGGTCGTCTCGACCGTCACCGGCACGACGTACACGGACTCCGGTCTCAAGGCCGGCACCGACTACTCGTACACCGTGCAGGCCCGTGACACCGCCGGCCAGACCGGCCCGGTCAGCGGCGCCGTCAAGGTCCACACCACCGGCGGGGGCGGCAACCCCGACCCCGGCACCGGCGGCAAGGTCAACCTCGGCTACTTCACCGACTGGGGCGTCTACGGCCGGAACTACCACGTCAAGAACCTGGACACCTCGGGTTCCGCCGCGAAGATCACGCACATCAACTACGCCTTCGGCAACGTCCAGGGCGGCAAGTGCACCATCGGTGACTCCTACGCCGACTACGACATGGCGTACACCGCCGACAAGTCCGTCGACGGCGTCGCCGACACCTGGGACCAGCCGCTGCGCGGCAGCTTCAACCAGCTGCGCAAGCTCAAGGCGAAGTACCCGAACATCAAGGTGCTGTGGTCCTTCGGCGGCTGGACCTGGTCGGGCGGTTTCGGTGAGGCGGCGAAGAACCCCGCCGCGTTCGCCGACTCCTGCTACAACCTGGTGGAGGACCCGCGTTGGGCCGATGTCTTCGACGGCATCGACATCGACTGGGAGTACCCCAACGCCTGCGGTCTGACTTGTGACACCAGCGGTCCGGCCGCGCTGAAGGGCCTCACCTCGGCGCTGCGCACCAAGTTCGGCAAGGACTACCTGGTGACCGCCGCCATCACCGCCGACGGCTCCGACGGCGGCAAGATCGACGCCGCCGACTACGCCGGCGCCGCCCAGTCCCTGAACTGGTACAACGTGATGACGTACGACTTCTTCGGCGCGTGGGACGCCAAGGGCCCGACCGCCCCGCACTCCCCGCTCACCTCGTACAACGGCATCCCGAAGGAGGGCTTCAACAGCGAGGCCGCCATCGCCAAGCTGAAGGCCCAGGGCGTCCCCGCGGCCAAGATGCTGCTCGGCATCGGCTTCTACGGCCGCGGCTGGACCGGCGTCACCCAGGACGCCCCCG